>CAMCWM010000098.1 GCA_945882215.1 Akkermansia muciniphila
ACCGGCTGTTTTTAGAGCGGTGCACCGCTTTCTGCGCACCGGCAGCTTCAAGGAAGCATGAGAGGTCTCACGGTGCCTCCAGCTTCGTGACGACGTGGCTCATGTAGGGGAAGAGCTGCTTCTTGCGGCTGACGACCCCGGGCATGTCATAGACGTGTTCTTTCGCCTGCGGATAATCGATGGCGTCGATGACGCGTTGATCACCGGCCACGAGCAAGACGCTGTGATGGCGTGTGATGTCGGTGACCATGAGGCAGGCGAAATGGAGGCTGTGCTTGGTGAGCAGTGCTTGCAGCGCGTTTTGCAGATCGGCTTCGCGCTTCCAAAACTCGTCGAGGCCAAGTTCTTCGATCTGGGAGATGCTGATGTGCCAGCCGTTCTCCTCGAAGACCTTGCGGTCGCTTTCGAGCGCGCGGTCGGGCGTCTGCTCGCGCAGCATGGAGCCAGCGGCGAAGAAGTCCTTCACAAACTGGGCGCTGTCGATGCCGCCGATCCCGGCGAGCCATGCGAGGATCTCTTTGTCGGTGTCTGTCGTCGTGGGGCTGGTGAGGTGCAACGTGTCGGAAATGATGCCGGCGCAGAGGCAGATGGCCGTGCCTTTGTCGGGCGCGGCTTTTTGCATGCGGTACATGATGCCGACGATGGTGGAGGTGCTACCGACCGGCTCGTTGATGAAGCGGATCGGCTCCTTGGTGCGCAGATTGCCGCTGAGACGATGGTGGTCGATGACCTCGATGATCTCGGCCTCGTCCGCGCCGGCCACGGCTTGAGCGAACTCGTTGTGATCGACGAGCACCAGCTTCATGCGTGGCAGGTCGATGAGATCGGACTTCGAGAAGACGCCGAGGAGCGTGTGTGTTTCCTCATCGACGACGGCGAACAGCGGCTGGGGGGAATGCTGCGCCGCAGGGACGATCTCGCGCAACGGCGTGCGTGAGCCGAACGACAGGAACTCATGCGTCAGCGCCTCGCCGATGGGACGCGAGAAGCGCAGGAGCTGCGAGGTGCTGGCGGTGTCGTAGGGCGAGTAGATGATCGCAACGCCCTTTTCTGCTGCTTGCGTGAGGATGCTGGAGGCCGCTTTGAACTTCCCGGTGATGATGAGACAGCGCGCGCCCATCTCGACGGCCAGTTCATGAATCTCCGGCCGGTCACCCGTGACCACCACGAGACGGTTGGCCGTGAACTGCTGCGCGCGCTTCCGTGTGGTTTCCAAACTGGATGCAGCAACGACTAGCACGAAATCCTGAATCGTTTCCAAATCGGGGGCAGAGCCGCCGAGGATGCCGTCGAGTGCGTTCACGATGTTCAGCAGGCTCGTGCGCACCTCACGGTTGGCGGCGACGGTCTTTTCGTTCGTCCGGGCGGGCAGGAAAAGCTGCGCCAGCTCCTGAATCGCCGGCATGCCGAGCAGGCGGCCCTCGTCATCGACGACGGGAATGCTGCGGAAATTGTGATCCATCATCATCCGGTACACGGAGAGGAAGGTCTGGTGCGGGCTGGCGGTGAAGACATCGCGCCGGCAGATGGTGGCGGCGGTGGGCCGCACATCGAGCAGCAGCTTCGGCGCGGCGACACCGGCGGTGTGCAGCACCCAGTTCGTGCGCACGCTCAGCTCACCGCAGCACGCGGCCTCGGCCTTCATGCCGCGCACATCGCGCAGAAATGCCGCGTAGCCGATGGCGGAGCAGATCGCGTCCGTGTCGGGATTGCGGTGGCCGATGACATGGACAGTGTCCGGCGAGACCAACTGACGCGAGGCCGACGAGATCCGAATGATCGACGGCGAACCTGCTGTCTTGGCGGTGTCAGAGGCGGCCATGCGTCCGTTGAAAGGTATGCAACAACTCAGGCGAAGCCCAGCGCGGTGATGCGCTCATGCACGGCGTCCTTGTTCTCAAGGAGTTCGGCGATGGGATCCCACTTGCCGCTGGTGAGCGCCTCGTGAGCGGTCGTTGGCAGGTTGATGGCAAACTCCTGGTCTTCAAAGAACACTTTTCCAGCAGCGACGTCGATGGTGACCTCGAGCTGCGGATTGCGCTCGATCTCCGCGGCGAGGACACGGATGTCGGAGCCGGAAGCCACCGCGCAGGGAATGCCAAGCGTGGTGCAGTTGCCGAAGAAGATCTCCGCGAAGCTCTCGGCGATCACCGCCCGGATGCCGAAGCGATACAACGCCTGAGGGGCATGCTCGCGCGAGCTGCCGCAGCCGAAGTTCGTGCCGGACAGCAGGATGTTGGCGCCTTTGAAACGTGGATCGTCCAGCGGATGGCCGGTGGGCTTGCCGTCCTTGTCGAAACGCACGTCGTAGAAGGCGAATTCGCCGAGGCCGTCAAAGGTCACGCACTTCATGAAGCGTGCGGGGATGATGCGGTCGGTGTCGATGTCCGAGCCGGGCACATAAACGCCGCGGCCGGCCACTTGGGTGATTTTTGCGAGAGCCATGAGGGCCGCGATACTAGCGGGATTCGCCGGAAGGGCAAATGCGCATCTCAGCGGCTTTGCGCCGCGTTCCGGGCCGCCCTTTCGCGTTCGGCCAGGATGGCGGTGTGGCGGAGGAGCTGGCGGTAGTTGTCCAGCCAGTTCGTGGTGCCCGCATGGTTCAGCGCCTTCGCCTGACCGGCCCAAAGGTAGGAAAACTCAGCCTCCTCAAACTTCCCCAACCGGTGGTAATGCATGCCCAGCGCCATGCGTGGCTCCTCATACAGCGGCGCCAGGGTCAAAGCCCGCTGGATCGCGCCCATCGCGGCGTCGGTTTTGCCTGCTGCGTCCAGCGCATCCGCCAGGGCGAGCTGCTGGAGGTAATTGTGCGGATTCAACAGGGTGGCCCGCGTCAGTTCCGTGACCGAGGCATCCACGGCACGCCGGTACTTCTCCTCAGTCATGCCCGGCTTGATGGATTCCATCAATGCCAGTCCGTGCTGATTGGCCAGAGCCGCGTTGCGTGGGTCGATTTCAACCGCGCGGGCGAGGTTGCCCAGCGCCTTGTCCGTTTCGCCGCGCTTGCTCTGTACCTGTGCGATGGCCGCATAACCATCCGCCATGCCAAAGATCGCCGCACCGCCGATCATCGCCGCCGAGGCGGCCAGCATCACGATTTTCATCAGAAAGCGCAGGCCCCAAATGCGGCGTGATTTGAAGACTTCGCTCTCAACGCCTGGATTTGCGAGCAACCCGAGCACAACCGCGCCCAGGATTGCGATGGCTGGCACATGGCCGTGAAATTCAAACACCGCATGCACCAGCGTGGCGACGAGGGCGGCGATGCTGCCGAGCGTGAGCGCCAGCGAATTGCTGCCGAGCATGCCCGTGGCGGGGAATTTCTCCGTCGCGAACCAGCGCAAGAATCGAATGCCGTTCATGAGATGCGCGAACACGACGAGCACCACCAGCGTCAGGCCGGCCCAGCCGTAGTCGGCGAGCGTTTGCAGGTATTCATTGTGCGCAAAGAGCGAATCGCCCGTCTGCGCCGGTGTTTCGGGATCGCGGTGCGTGATCCCGCCCTCATAGAACATGCGCGAACCCGCGCCGGTCCATGGGGACTCCGCATGCTGCGCCAGCGCTGCGCGCCAGATGTGCGTGCGCATGTCCTCGCCCAGCGGCGTGGCAAGCTGGCGGGTGAGCATCGATTCCTCATTCACCTTGTAAAGAGCGCCGCCCACAGCCCCGCAGACCAGCAGCAGGGCGATCACCAGCCACTTGAACAACGAACGTCGCGTGCGCCACACGATCCAAAGCGTCAGCAACACAAACACGCAGCCGCCCACCGCCATGCCCAGCATTGCCCCGCGGCTGATCGTCAGCGCTGTGCCCGCCAACATGGCGAGGATGCCAAAACCCAGCAGCAGCCGCGAGGCGATGTGAATGCGCGCAAACAGCATCACACCAGTCGAGAAAAAGACCGCGAATGACAGAAAAGCCGCGAGGTGGTTCGGATTGTTGAAGAAGCCGCCGATGCGGCCTGGCGGAAACGAACGTGAGAATCCCGGCACGAGATGGAAATCCCAGCGTCCTTTAAAATTCAGCCACCCGGCGGTCAGATTACCTGCCACCAGCACCAGCAGCATGCACACGATGCCCAGCCGCCACTTCGGCTGACTCACCGCCGTCACCGTCATCAGGTAGGCCACGAAACAGGCCAGCAGGATGGCTCCATCCTCACGCGCATACACCTCCACTGGCGAAACCCACGTCCGCCAGCCCACATAACCCGCCAACGCCAGCAGCGTGAGCAGGCACCAGTCGCTCGGCTGAAAACTTACGCGCAGCTTCCAGCGCAGAACCGCGATCAACCCCGCCAGCCCGATCAGCGCGCACCCCGGCCAGAAAAACAGCAGCCGCGTCTCCGTGCCGAGCAAACCGGTCACGAACAGGCCGAGGAGAAAGAGAATGAGGGCGAGTTTCTGCATCAAGCGGAAAGCTCACCGCGTCCGCGTGAAAGCGCAAGCTTGGACAGAGTAGTCCAGTTGCGCCGCAACTGGAGCACCCTGTTCCGGCGGAACAGGGCAACTTTAAAGCGGCAGCGGTTGATCCTCGCCGATGACCTTCACCTCCATCTCCAAGGTCACGCCGCGTTCATGCATCGCGGTTTCTTTGATCTGGGCGACCAGATCGAGCACTTCGCGGGCGGTGGCACCGCCTTGGTTCACGATAAAATTGCCATGCACATCGGAAACGATGACTTTGCCGACGCTGCGGCCTTTGAGACCGAGATCGTCGATCAATTTGCCCGCGCCGCAGACCTCGGGGTTCTTGAAGGTGCAGCCGGCACTCGCACCGACGGGCTGGGTGGTGCGGCGTTTGTGGTGCGAGGCGGCGAGTTTGGCGTCGATCTCGGTTTGCGGGGCAGGGGATCCTTTGAGAACGGCGGAAACGACGTAGCGCTCCTCGAACTCGGGCACGCTGCGGTAGTGGTGCGTGATTTCGGCGAGCGGCTTTTCTTTGATGACGCCGTCGGTGTCGATGAAACGCACGCTGACGATTTGATCGAAGGTTTCCGTGCCCATCGCTCCAGCGTTCATGCGAATGGCACCGCCGAGATTGCCGGGAATGCCTTCCATCCATTCAAAACCGCCGATGCCGGCGTTTCGCGCCGTGCTGGCGATCTTTTTGAGCCGCGCACCGGCTCCTGCGGTGATGAAATGGCCATTCACCGTCACAGACTCGAAATCGTCCTTCGCCGGATGAATCACCGCGCCTCGGATGCCGCCGTCTTTGACGAGCAGATTCGAGCCGCGGCCAATCACGCGGATCGGAATCGAGGCGGAGCGCAGATAGCGCACAATTTCCGCGAAGGCCGTTTCATTGCGCGGCTCGATCCAATATTGCGCGGGGCCGCCGATGAGCCAGGTGGTGTGGCGGTTCATCGGCTCGTAGAGGCGAGCGACTCCACCGCCGTTCGCATCGAGGATGCCGCAGAGTTTTTCGAGCACGGGCAAGTCGCGTGCGATGCAGCGACCGACTTCATGCACGTTGCCGGCACCAAGTGTGATGAGCAGATCGCCCGGACGCAGCGCATTGCCAACCTTGTCGCGCGCAATCGGCATCGTAGGCGTGCTGGCGGTCTTGGTGTGGCTGTTTTGCAGCTTCACTTCTTCGAGGATCGTCTCGCCACTGACGCCGGGGAGCGGCTTTTCGCTCGCGGGATAGACATCGGTGACGAACAGCTCGTCCACAGCGTCGAAACTCGCGCCGAACTCTTTTTTGAGCAGTTGCGTGCGGCTATAGCGATGCGGTTGGAACAGGCAGACGATGCGCTTCGCCTGCAAACCCTTCGCCGTGGCCAGCGTGGCGGCGATTTCGCTCGGGTGATGGCCGTAGTCGTCCACCACCGCGAAATGCTCGCCGCTGTGGCGGATCTCAAACCGGCGCTTCGCGCCACGGAAGCTACGCATGGCGTGTTGGATGGCCTCAAACGTCACGCCGCAGCGAGTGGCGAGCGCGATGGCCGCGAGGGCGTTGCTGACATTGTGCCTGCCGGGAATGCCAAGCGTGACGGTGCCGAGTAGCATGCCTCTTTGATACACGTCGAACTCGGAGTGATCCGGCTTCATCGAGAGAATGTTCGCCGAGAAATCGTGCTCGCGGTCCCAGCCGTAGCTCACGCCTCGCGGGCTGGCGCAGATCTCGCTGGCGACGGGATCTTCGGCGCAATAGACCCAGTGTCCGGGCGTCTGGCTCAAGAGCTGGCGAAACACCGTCTTGATGGCCTCGATGCCGTCGTAGAAGTCGAGATGCTCCGGCTCGATGTTGAGCACGATGGCATGCTCGGGATGAAAGTTCACGAGCGTGCCATCGCTTTCATCGCCCTCGGCCACGAACAGTTCGCCTTCGGCATCCCAGTGCGCATTTGAACCGAGAATCGGAATCTCCGCGCCGACGTAGTGGCTCGGCTTGAGGCCGCCTTGCCGCAAAACATGCGCCGTGAGCGCTGAAGTGGTCGTCTTGCCATGCGTGCCGCAGACGACGACACCTTTCTTGTTCGCCATCACCGCAGCGAGCGCCTCCGCACGGCGGATGAGCGGAATGCCCTGCTTGTAAGCCGCTTCATAGGCCACGTTGCCCGGCTTGATGGCGCTGGAGTAGATGACCATGTCGCAATCTTCGACCTCCTTGTCGCAATGCTGCGGGAAGAACTGCAATCCCAGCTTCTGCAGCCGCTCCGTTTCAAGCGTCACCGCCTTGTCCGAGCCGCTGACCTTGTGCCCAAGTCCGAGCAACAGCAGCGCCAGCCCGCTCATGCCCGAGCCCGCGACACCGATCAAGTCGATGCGCATGGGGTGACGGCTTTCTTTGAGGAGGCTGAGGACGGCGTGGGTCATGAGAGAAGTGGATGCTAAGCGCAGCTTTCACGCCGGGCAAATACACACGGCAACAGATCGCATTTCATTCCGCATGTTCCGCATCTTCCCGCAGACGGGCGGGGATGTCCATTTTCTCGTGCAGCACGCTGATGACACCGAGCCGCTTCTTGGAAAGCTCGCGGAAGAAAACGTAGTGATGACGGTGGCGGAAAAAGTAAACCCCCTTCAAAGCCTCGTCCAAAACAGGACGCCAGCGGTGTCGCTGAACAGCCACGGTCTCAATTTCGGCGACGAGTTCGCGCAGATAAGCGTCCGCCTGCTTCTCACTCCATTTCTTTTCGGTGTAGGCCCAGATCTCCAGGATGCGCTCCTGGGCGGCCGGATAGATTTTAGCGGGCATGGGCCTTCTTGCGTTTCTTGGCCTGAGTGATCAGAGCCTCCGCATCGAGGGTGACAAATTCCGACTCATCAGCCGTCGCGCCCGCGCTGAGTTCCTGTTTGAGCCAGGCCCACTTGCGCTGCTCCTCGTTTTCGTAGTCACGCCGAACGAGATCACGGATGTACTCGCTGGTGGAGCTGTAGAGTCCTGATTTGAGGACACGCTGCTGAATGAAGCCTTGAAGCTCCCCTGCGAATCGAACATTGACGCCTGCTGCCATGGTGATCGGACAGTGGCCCGCGTCCCACAATCTGTCAAATTTGTGGGACGGCTCAGTGGCCGCTCTTTTTCGCGGCCTCGACGTAAGTGGTCATGGCGTTCAGGTTTTTGACGAACTCCCCGCTGTCAATCTGGTCGTCCTTGAGCCAGCGCCCCTCGTTGTCGAGGGAGTCGGCGGCTTTCTGGGCCTTTGCGGAGGCACCCTTGGCACGGCTGGCCCACTCCTTCGGCGTGGCAGGACCGGCGAGCTTGCGCTGCAACTCCTCGCGGCTTTGGGCCAGTCTCTTTTTGAAGGTGTCGATGTCGTCCTGACGGTCGTCCTTGAAGGAATAATGCGTGGGCATGTTGCTGTCGTCGTAAGTCAGTTCGTAGGTGTCTTTGACGAAGAACAGCGGCTTGTTGGTCTTCAGCTCGTAGAAGCGGGCGTATTTGCCATCCGGCAGCTTCGAGCGCTCAAACCACGCGAGCGCAGGCTGTATAGGCGCGAGGTATTTGTCATCGCCCGTGAGCACCCAGAGCTGATGCAGCACCTCCATGGCGCCCACGGTTTCGTAGGCGGTGACGGACGGCGGCTCAAATTTTCGCGCCCATACCGGGTGCATGTCGCGGTCGTATTGCATGGCCCAGACCGGCTGCGGTTCAGGCATTTGCGCGAGGATGAGGAACTCGCCGAGTTTCTTCAACGCACTCATGTAGCGCTCATCCTTTTCGAGTTCGTGGGCGCGGAAGAGCAGATGTGCGATGCGTTCGAGGTTGCCGTCGTTGAGCGTATAAAAGCCGGTGTAATTCACCTTTGGGAAGGTGCGGGACCATCCGGCAGGGTAGCTGGCTTTGAGGATCGGCGCGGTGGCATCGGCGGGCCCGCTGAATTGCTGCGGCCAGGCGCCAATGGGGGCTTGCGCGGCGAGCAGGGCATCGAAGGCGAACTTGGTGCAGCGTTTCAGCTCCGCGTCGTCTTTGCAGGCCGGTTCGTGGGTCATTTCGAGCAGAAAGAGCAGCGCGGACTGCGTCTTGTTGTCGTCGAGCGTGGTGGAGTTGTTGCGCTTGCCGGGTTCTTTGTCGCCAGCATCCAGATGGCTGCGGAGGTAGTATTTTTTGGCCTTCTCGGGGTCAAAATCGAAGTCGCTGGCCCAGCCACCCGAGGCGAGCTGGCATTTGAGCAGCGCTTTGGCCGCATCCTTGGCCGCGCTGAGGAAAACCTCGTCACCCGTGGCCTGATAAGCTTTCAACATCGCCAACCCCATCGTCGTGGTGCCGTGCGGCTGGATGGAAATGATCGTGGGCGACTTGCCATGCTCGACTTCGCCAATCTTGCCTTCCTTGTCATACGAGGAGGCATAGCCACCTTCGCGGGCGAGGTGCGTGTGGGCATAGGTGACTGCTTTTTTCATCGCGGCGGTGATGGCGGCCGGATCAGGCAGATCGGCGGCCAGGATGAATGAAGGCAACAGAGCGAGAGTGAGAAATGCGCGCATGGCGGTTGAACGAAAGTGTCAGCTCCACTCCTTCAACCTTTCCGGAAACGGGCAGTTGGCGCAGGCGGAGTCGTCTTCGAGGCAGAAGTCGTCGTAAATTTGCAGCAGGCCTTGCTGGTGGTGCAGCTTCTTGGTGAAATCTTTGCCGCGTGGGTCATCGCCAAAGAGCCGCTGCACGGCGCGACGGACCTTTTGATTGTCGAGCAGGGCGGGGAGTTCGAGGTATTCGGCCCACAGGCGCGTGCGCTCTGGCACGAGCAGCGGGTAAGCGACGTTCGCCAGCATCTCCTGAACCCGCGTTTCACCAATCAGTGCGAGTGGCTTTGAAGCGGAATCGGCCAACAGCGTGTAATGAGTGCTCCAGAAGTCATGCGTGAGCGCCAGCAGTGTTTCGCGCCACGCGGCCTGGCTCCAGCGCGTGGCATCGGCCAGCGGGGCGACGACTTGCGGCCAGGCATTCAGCATCGCCCCGAGAGCGCCGAGGCGGCGCTGCGGATGATTGCCAGGGCGGATGGTTTTGAGTTTCCAACGCGGAAGCTGGCGCTCCTCCAGCCAGCGCAGACAGTCGTTGCGGACTTTCCACCACTGGGACCAAAGCTGACGCAGGTAGGCGCGTGTTTCCGGCTCGGTGTCGTCGCTGCGCATGACTTCGAGGAAGCCGGAGACGCCAAAGAGCAGCGCTTCACGAGCTGATGCGTCGGTTTTAAGCAGACGCTTCAACGGCAGGCGCTGGCTGAGCAAAACGAAGGGCTGCTGGTTGCTGCTGTAGCCAAGGGCGCGGGCCAGCGCTTGGTAAACGGCCTCCTCACGGCCCTGCGCGGCCACGCAGCGATGCAAGCGCTTCGATTTCAGCTCCAGCCGGTATTGCGCGGCGGATTCGATGATGGACTGCACCCGCACGGACTCCATCTCATGCAACGGCGTGGCGCAGCGGCCCAGTCGTGCGGCGGCGAGGCTGCGATTCGGCTTCGCATCGCTGGCGAGCATCGCGGCACTCAACACGACCTGCGTGATCTCACGATGCTGGCTCGTGCGCGTGTAGAAACGCTCCTGCGGCGAGTCGAAGAAGAGATGCAGCACCACGCGGTCGTAGTCCGCATTCGCTCCGTGCTGGTGGCGCTCCCAGTCACGCGCATCGGGATCGAGTTCGATGTCGCCGTGCAGCGTTTGATCTTCGACGCGGATCGCGCAGCCATTGAAATCCGGGCCGGGGCCGGAGTTCCAGGTGCCGGAATCGGTGATGCGCACCGCTTTGCCATCCACGCTGGTGAATTCGCTGCCAAAGGCACCCGCAAACCACAGGCTTTGCAGATCAAGCTCGGTCAGCGGCACCTCAAATCCTGGCAGCCGCGTCTCCTCAATGCCGCTGAACACCGCATCGCGAAAGCGTGCGTAGCGGTCGGCAAGCGGGAGCGGCGTCATGGGATCACTCTGCCTTCAAGGGGGTAAGAATGTAGGCGTGAGCGTCGGCGGTAAGCTGATGTCCACTGAGTTCGGCGATGTAGGAGATGGCGTGCGAGCAGGGAATGTTCCGCAGGTTGAGGCTTATTTTGGCATCCGCCCCACCGGGTTTGAGGATGACATTTACACCTTGCTTGGCGGAATCGAGGTCGCGGCTTTTAACGCGGAGGTATTCGGCGGCTTCAGCGATGGTTGCGCCTTCAAACTGCATGGTGGGGAAAATGATCTGATCGGCATTTCCAACCACCGGCGGCGGCGTGGCCGCAGGCGGGACCGGCTTTCCCGTAAAGTCAGGAGCCACGACCACGGCAAAGGCTTCGACCCGATACTTCAGACCGGCAAGCTCGGTGCAGTAACGCAGGGCTTCGAGCAGCGGCACATTTTTGAGATTCAGGGAGATCAGTGCGGGTGTGGTGCCGTCCATTCTGACGACAAACGACACGCCTTTCTGCGCGGGATCATCGCTGGTCGTGTCGAGATCGCGGCTTTTGACGCGCAGGTATTCCAGCGCTTGCTGAATCGTGGCGTCCTGAAACTGCACCGTGGGGAAGATGATCTTCTCGAGCTTCTGCTGGATCGTGGGGGCCTCGGCAGATGATTGCGCAAACAGAACGCCGGAGAAGGCGAGAGCGAAGGTGGCGAGGATGCGTGTTTTCATGATGTGGGTTGGCGGATGCTATGAACTAGGGGCGCGAATTGGAAGCTGAATCTCAAGCTGCACAAGTGTCCATGCGGACTCAATCCTTGCTCAACGGCGTCAGCAAAAAATCTTGCCCGACCACCTCCATCTTGTAGCCGGCAAGCCAGGCGGAGTACATCAGTGCCTCTGAAAGTGGTGTGTGTCTGATATCCAGCGTGATCATAGGCTTGTTGGAAACACCTGACTGGATGCGGATTTCGACTCCTGCTTGTTTTGGATCGTGCAATCTGGACTTCACACGGAAGTACTCCACGGCTTCCTCCAAAGTGGCTTCTTGGAATTGAACCACGGGAAAGATGATCTGGTCTGCATTCAGTGCAGGAATGGGTTTCCATGTCGGCACTTTTGCTTTTGGAGGACTGAGGATCACGGCTGATCGTTGGATCGTGAGTTCTCTGCCAGTCATTGTCGAGATTTTGCGAAGCACATCCCTCACAGTCACGTCTCGCAGGTCCATTGAGATCGAATATTTGTCTGCGTTGTTCCCACTAAAGACCACGATATTGACGGGGTAGTAGGCCTCAAAGTAAGCATCATAGTACCAATCGAATCGGCCGAAGTCAGTCGGAGGCTCGCCTTCCCACACGCGGGCGGCATCGATTGCCTCATCAAGAGTGGCATTCTTCAGGGAAACTCTTGGAATGGCTCGCTTGAGGTGTTCGTTCACGCTGAAAAAAGGAGGCCTCAGTTGGAGAAGGCCGATCTTCCAAGGAATGCCGCCGTACTTCAGCGCTTTGTAGCCTTGCTCATCGACGCCTTGGAAGACAAATCGAAGAGCCACAGGATCGACTTCGAGTTTTTCGTCATTCGAACTGCGAATCAACTCGCCGTGGCTGATACTAGTGGTCCAATCCGTAGCTGGCGCGATCTGCTCAGTGGCGGCGAAGGGTTTTTCGCGGGTGGTGGCGAGTGGTTTCCACGGACCTTCGATCTTGTCAGCGAGCCAGGCTTTGTAGTAGCGGTGACCTTGGCCGAGAGCCTCGAGGATGGTGAGGTATTGGTCGCGGCCTTTGAGCTTGTAGGTGCAGGAGGCCTCGAAAAGAGCCTCCTTCGTGTCTTTGAGCAGGAGTTCAGGCTTGGACCAGCCGAGCGGGAAGTTTTGTTTCGGCGTTTCGCGTCGCCAGAAGTGGCCGTCGTCGCTGGTGTAGAGAAGGTGAGCCTTGGTGGCGTCGCAGATGACCCAGAAGTCGATCCACTTCGTCTTCGTGCCACCTTCGGGCAGCGTTTCGATCATGGGCTGCGGCTTGGTCCACGACTTAGGATCGGCGATGTTCGTCGTGGTGGAGAAGAAGGGGCCAAATTTCAGCGGACGCTTCTCATCGGCGAGCTGGTAGATGAGATACCACTTCTGATGCGGCGTGAAGTAGAAGACCTGCGGTGCGCAGTGGTATTGATCGTGGAAGTCGAGCGTGTGGCGTGTGGCTTTGCCGGCGTCTTTCCAGTCGGTGAAGCTCAGGTATTGCATGTCCACCTTGCCCGAGGCGCGGCGATGCGTGGCGAAGAGATGCCATTTCCCCTCGTGGAAGACCATCGTGGGGTCTTTGAGCGCCACATCGGGGTCTGCGGCGTTTTCGGCGGGTGTGATGAGTGGAACGGAGCACGTCCAGCGGAACTCGCCCGTCGTGAGCCATGCCGGATCGGCGGCGGAAAGCAGGCTTGGTAAAATGATGAGGGGTAGAATGATGTTTTTCATGGTCTGCTTTCAGGTCATCATTTTACCCGCCATTATTTTACCAACATCAGCTCGGCTATCGTGACATGTGCGAGGGACTCAACGCGCTTCCACGCGCCGGTGAAGTCGAGATGCTTCGTCATCGGCCCAGGCGCGACGACGCAACGAATGCCAGCGGCCATCGCGGCGCGGAGGCCATTCAGCGAGTCTTCAAAGATGACGGCCTCTTCAGGCTTCACGCCGAGTTTTTCGGCGGCGTGAAGAAAGAGGCTCGGATCAGGCTTCACCTTGCCGGTGTCATCGACGGTGGAGATGTGGTGAAAGTGATCGTGCAGGCCGAGCTGGTCCATCCATGAGTCGATCCATGTGCGCGGACTGCTGGAGGCGATGGCGATGCGCAGGCCGAGCGCGTCTGCCTCTTGCAAGCGATCCGCCACACCAGGCAGCAGGTGCAAATGTTTGCGCAACTCACCTTCGCGGGTCTTGCGTTCGAGTTCGATGGCCTGCCAGTCGAAGTCGCGCCCGGTGAGCTGTTCGAGGTCACGCTTCGGGTCATAGACGCCGGTGATAAAATCCGTGCCAACCGCCTGCGCGTAGCGCTCCACAGGCAATTCATGGCCGTGCTGGTCAAAGATCTCTCTCCAAGTGTGGTAACCGGTGCTTTCGGTGTCAACGATGAGGCCGTCGAAGTCGAAGATCACGGCGCGAATGGGTTTGGGCATGGGTTATGGAGTGCCGACGAATCGTCGGCCAGCCAACATCTTTTTTTGCCGACGAATCGTCGGCGCTCCATACTGGTGGATGCTCTGCCCGCGAAAGCCATCACCCGAACGAATGCGTGGACTGCTGGAGTCATGGAGTGATGCGCCGCTCAGCTACACGCCTCCACTCGGAGCCGGATTCATCGCCGATGAGCATGCGGTGAGGCTGGGAAGTGGTGGGGCGGCCTATCGCGCGGCCTGTGAGGCTTTGGATGCGTGGCGGATGTTCCCGGCTTGGGCGGAAGTCAGTCGTCAAGCAGTCAAATGTCAAGAGGCCGGGCAGATCGTGGCGATGATGGTGCGCATCTGCGGGTTGTGGTGGATCAATCCATGCCGGATTCTGCGGCGCTGTGATTCAGCGACCACACACGGCTTCGTCTATGGCACGCTGCCGGAGCACGCGGAATGCGGCGAGGAGCAGTTTGTGATCGAGAAGCGGCCGGATGGCAGCGTGTGGTATGTGATTCGTGCCTTTTCACACCCACGGCACTGGATGGCATGGCTCGCCTTTCCGCTGGCACGTTGGTGGCAGTGCCGGTTTGTGAGGGATTCGCAGGCGAGGATGAAACAGAGTATCGAAACATGAAGGAATCATTCTTTTTCACTCATCCGGGCCGTGGTCTGGCAGCTTGGATCGTCATCACTCTTGTTTGGTGGCAGCCATCTCCCGCTGAACCGGGATGGATCATGCCGCTGCTGTTTTTTGCGGCGCTGTTTCTCATGCCATTCAGCCACGCCTTGCAGCGCGGCGCATCTGTGACCATGACGAGAGACACGAAGCTCGAAGTGTTCTGCGCTTTCATGCTCGTGCTGTCGTTTGCCCAGGATGAGGTGCTTTGGGCCGTGGTGCTGACCCTTCCCTGGCTGGTCTGGCGTGCTTGGTGGGCCGTGGGCAGTGTGCAAACTCTTCGCCATGCCCAATGGACAGCGGGTGATCTTGCTGCGGCCAGCGCCGGAGTGTTTCCCGTCATCGGGGCCTTGTGGCTGACGTTGCATCAGACGAACTGGCCCTTGTTTGGCTTTGATCCACTGATCGTGATGCTCACAGCGGCGCATTTTCATCATGCGGGATTCACCCTGCCGTTGATGGCGGGACTGAACGCGAAGGCGCGACCGGGCTGCTGGACACGATTTTCATGCGTGGCGATCCTGCTCGGGGTGCCGCTGGTGGCGATTGGCATCACCTGCACGCATTTTGGGGTGTTGAAGTTTGTGGAACCGTTTGGGGTGACAGTTTTGGTTCTCGGTGCGCTCGGAGTGGCCGTGTCGCAGATTCAACGTGGGTTGGAGAAGGAATGCGGCGCACTGGCGCGGCTGTGGTTTGTTGTATCGGGCGTTTCATTGCTCACCGCGATGCTTTTGGCGCTGGGATTCGGCCTGCGCTATGTGATCCCGAACTTCGCGCTGACGATGCCGCAGATGTGGGCGATCCACGGGACGCTGAATGTGTTCGGCTTCGGGCTGTGCGGGATTTTGGCGTGGCGGAGCGTGAAGCGATGAAAAGGCTTCTCAAAGGTGTGCGTTTGATGCACTCTGCCACCCACCATGAAGCACCTCGTCTCGTTCCTGTTTGCCCTGTCACTCGTCGGTTCCGCGTTTTCGGCGGACAAGAAATCCATCGTCATGATCGCCGGGAAGCCGTCGCATGGGCCGGGACAGCATGAGCACAATGCAGGCATTCAGCTTTTGAAGAAGTGTCTGGAACAGGGCGCGGCGGATCAGGTGGACATCAAATTCCATCTGAATGGTGAGTGGCCGGAGCAGGAGGAGCTGTCCAAGGCGGACACGGTGGTGATCTATTCCGATGGAGGTGGCGGGCATCCGGCGCTGCAGGGTGATCGTCTCGCGCAGCTCGACAAGGAAATGAAGCGCGGTTGCGGCTTCCTGACGCTGCATTACGCGGTGGAACCGACGATTGAGAAGGGCAACAAGGAGTTCATCGACTGGATGGGCGGCGCGTTTGAGATCAACTGGAGCGTGAACCCGCATTGGGACGCGAATTTCAAAGAATTTCCGGTGCATCTGATCAGCGAGGGCGTGAAGCCCTTCGGCACGAACGACGAATGGTACTTCTACATGCGCTTCCGCAAGGGCATGGAAGGCGTGACGCCGATCCTGAGCGACGTGGCCCCGGATTCGACGATGAGCCGCCCGGACGGCCATCACAGCGGCAATCCAGCGGTGCGCGAGTCTGTGAAGAACAAGGAAAAGCAGCACGTCGCCTGGGCTTGTGAGCGTGCGGATGGCGGTCGCGGCTTCGGCTTCACCGGCGGTCATTTCCACCAAGGTTGGGCGAACAACGACCAGCGCAAACTTGTGCTGAACGCGATTTTGTGGACGGCGAAGGCGAAGATTCCTGCCGATGGTGTGGCCTCGACGGTGACGGAGGAAGACATGAAGGCGAATCTGGATCTGAAGCCCGGCCAGGGGCTGCCAGAGAAGCCGAAGAAGGCGAAGTGAGCCGGATAGTTCGTAAAATGATGAGGGGTAGAATGATGGCCGGATGATTGAGTCTGAATCCGCACGTTATTTTACCCATTCTGCCAAGCCATGAACCGTCGCCACTTCATCCAACAAGCTGCGGCGGGCTTTTGTGTCGCACCGTTTGCCCCTGCCCAATCCGCAGGCGGCTTGATCGCCTCCATCGAGAAGATCACACTGAAGCGTGGTCGTGATGGCAGCGGGCCGTCGTGGTTTCATCCTCGGCCCTGCCTCGTGCCAGGCAAGGATGGGCCGGTGGTGTTCATGACGATGCAGGAGATTCGCGGGTCGGATTACTTCCTGCCGGTGCATTGGATGGAATCGCGTGACTTCGGCAAAACATGGACGGAACCATGCCCTGTGCCATCGTTGGGCCGGAATCCGGCCACGGATGAGCGTGGGGATGAAAGCGTGTGTGATGTGGTGCCGCAGTTCCATCCGCAAAGCGGCAGCGTGCTGGCACTGGGGCACAATGTGTTTTACAAGGGCAAGGGCTTTGACCGCAAGCAGCCGCCGCGCTGTTCGGTGTATGCGGTTTACAAGGACGGGAAGTGGTCGGAACGAAAGCGGCTGCTGTGGGATGATCCACGCGGTGGGACGATCTACACGAACAACTGTGGCCAGCGTGAGGTGCTGGAAGACGGCAGCATTGCCTTCGTGATGTCGTTTGGTGCAAAGGCGACTAGCCGCTCGGCGGCAGGTGTGCGCTGCTCGTTTGATGGCGAGACGCTCGCGATTCAGAAAGTCGGACGCGAGATCAGGCACGCTGCCGGTCGTGGACTGCTGGAGCCGTCGCTCGTGCGGTATCGCGGCAAGTTTTATGCGACGCTGCGTGCCGAAGACAGTCGCGGCTACGTCGCCGCGAGTGATGACGGCCTCGATTTCGAAGAGAAACAGCCGTGGTGCTGGGACGATGGCACACCACTGGACATGAGCACGACGCAGCAGCACTGGCTGCCGCACAGTGACGGGCTGCACTTGGTTTATACGCGGAAGGACGCCAGCAACGCGAAGGTCATCCGCTGGCGCTCACCGCTGTTCATGGCGCAGGTCGATTTGAAAACGTTGCGCCTCATCCGCGAGACGGAGCGCGTGGTGTTGCCGCTGATTGGCGATGGCGTGAACGCGGCGGATGAAGTGCCGCTGATGGGCAATTTCCAGACGCTCAACGTCACACCAGACGAATCCTGGGTCACGGATGGCGAGATGACGCCGAAGCACGGCTTCAAAGGCGATCTGGTGCTGGGGAAGATTCGCTGGAGCAGGCCGAATGGGCTGGTTTGAAACCCACAAGTCAACGCGGAAGCTAGCCGGAGTAGCCGCCGTTGATGTACGCTTCCAGTTGCTCAATGGTCATGCGTTGCGTCGCGATGGTCCACTTCACCAGATCGCCGATGGACACAATGCCGAGCAGTTGACCGTCTTCGACCACCGGCAGGTGGCGGATGCGATGCTCAGACACAATTCGCATGCATTCCGAGACGTTTTGATCAGGGCTCACCGTCACCACATCACGGGTCATGATGTCGCTCACCGGTGTTTCCTTCGACGACTTCCCCTTGAGCATCACCTTGCTCATGTAGTCTCGCTCCGAGACGATCCCGACCAGCTTGCTGCCATCCATCACCGGCAGCGCCCCGACATTTTTCTCGTCCATGAGATGAATGGCATCCAAGACCATGGCTCCCGGTGCGATGGTCCACAGGTCCCGTCCTTTGTGCTCCAACAGAGATTTGGCTGCGGTGGTGATTTCCATGGCATTTAATGGGTTTGATGGATGATCTATAACCGCCACGGGTAAATCAAGCCGCATCTTGCCGCGGATGTCTTCCAGTCCAGGTGGCGGCTCCGGCATCGCAAGCTGCGAAAAAGCAGGTGCGCGAAGGCGTGGGAAGCCCAAGATTGCCAGACCTGAGCGAATGAGAACTGCATCTCGCTCCGATCTATCCAACCCATGAACACCCAACCCACGCCCCTCTCCCGTCGCCGCTTCGTCGGTGCCGCCGGCCTTGTCGCCGGCAGCATGATCACTCGCCCGCTGTTCGGCCAGAACGCCGCCAGCAACAAGCTCAACGTCGCCCTCATCGGCGTGTGGGGCCGTGGGCTCGCGCACTACAACTCCATCGCGGAGGAAAACGTCGTCGCGCTGTGTGACATCAATGAAGCGCGCTTTCCAGACGCGTTGAAGCGCTTCCCCGGAGCCACGACTTACATCGACTGGCGCAAATGCCTTGATCACAAGGACCTCGACGCTGTCGTCGTCTGCACGCCGGACCACACGCATGCCTTCATCGCCAACTGGGCGCTGAAACGCGATCTGCACTGCTACTGCGAGAAGCCGCTGGCCATCACGGTGAACGAGGCCCGCACCGTGCGTGCGACGTGGGAATCGAAGAAAGGCAAACTCGCCACGCAGGTCGGCATGCAGCGTCATGAGCAGCCGAATTTCAATCGCGTGAAGGAACTCATCCGCGACGGTGCCATCGGCGAGCTGAAAGCCGCTTACGCATGGGGCAATCGTCAGATTCCGAAGCCCGGCTACTTCCCGGAGGAAGGCACACCGCCTCCAGGCTTCCATTACGACCTGTGGCTTGGCCCTGCGCCCTTCCACCCTTACAACCCGGCCTACTTCTCCGGTGGAGCCGGTGCGAACTGCCTCTCTTGGAACATGTTCTGGGACTTCGGTGCCGGACAGATCGGCGACATGGGCAGCCATACGATGGACCTGCTTTGGAATGCTGTGGACGCCAAGCTGCCGACCTCCGCCGAGGCCAAGGGGGAGGCCTTCAACTCCGACGTGACACCGGTGAACTGCGAGTCGCACTTCGAGCATCCCGCCAACGACTGGCGCGGGCCGATCACCATCAGTTGGTATCAAGGTGGCGCGATGCCGCGCTCGCCGAAGCCTTCCATCGACCTCACCAAGATCGGCCACGGCGCGATGTTCAAGGGCACCAAGGGCTTCATCATTGCCGACTTCGACTCCCGCATGATCATTCCCTTCGGTGACGACGCGGACCTAAGCTACTACAAGCCACGCAAAAAGGAGGACCAGTTCGCCGATGTCGGCAAAGGCAACTTCCAGAAGCAGTGGTTCGACGCCTGCAAAGACCCGAGCAAGAAGACCGCCTGCGACTTCGGCTACAGCTCCAACATGATCGAAATGATGCTCCTCGGTCTCGTTGCGTATCGCACTGGCAAAAAGATCAGCTACGACGGCAAGACCGGAACCAGCCCCGACACCCCTGAAGCCAACGCCTTCATGAAGAAGGACTACCGCGACGGCTGGAACATCGACGGCTGATGCATGCATGAATGATTCGCATTCAACCGCCCCCATCGGCATGGGCTTGATGGGTGGCGCGTCGATGGGCAGGTTTTGCATCAAGTCACCTTGGTTTCGCAACTTGGTCAGGTTGCATGCTTTCCTGCTCCGTGGTGAGTCATCAGGACTCATGCAGGGGAGGTTATTCCCAAAGTAATACCTTGCCTATTGGCGGGTATTCTGTCGTGATATTGGCAATCAAATTGCCAACAATGAAAACACACCTCATCACCGTCGTGCTGGCTGGATTGACGTTCCTCAGTCACGTCCATGCGGAAATTCGCACCTGGACCAACAAGTCCGGGGTGAAGATCGAGGCGGAGATGACGGGTCTCGACAAGGCGGCGCGG
>CAMCWM010000099.1 GCA_945882215.1 Akkermansia muciniphila
GCGCATCCTCAAGCGCTTCGAAAACGCCAGCGACTTCCGCGAGATCGTCAATGACCGCTACACGGTGGCCGACAAGATCGAGCATCTGCTCAACATCGTGGCCGTGGGCAGCAAGGTGCGGTTTGAAGACCTGTTCACCAGCGCCGCCAGCCGTGGCGAGGTGATCGTGACCTTCCTGGCGATGCTGGAGCTGATCAAACTCAACCACCTGCAAGTCGAGCAGGAGCAGTTGCTGGGTGATATTGTGGTGGTGAGGCCGGCGGTCTAGGAATGTCGACGCCTCAATGACGAAATTCGTCATTCGTCATTTCCTTCACTTCCCCTTCGCCACCGCAGGAGCAGGCGGTGGCACGCGCGTGAGCTTTGTGGCGGTGCCCAGCAGCCAGAACAGGCCGCCGATGCAGCCGATCAGGGCAAACGCGGCCATCACGGTCCAAAGGCCGGGGAGAAGCGGTTTGCGGAAGCGGCGGCGTCTTGCCATTTGGAAATGTGACACGGCTTGCCGCACTGTGCCAGCGCGGCTATGATCGAAGATGCTTTCCTGGCTCAACAACGACCACTTTCCCCTCTATCTGGCCCCCATGGCCGGGGTGACGGACGTGGTCTTCCGCCGTTTGTGCAAGGAACAGGGCGCGGATGTGATGGTGACGGAGTTCGTCAGCGCAGAGGGCATCCTCCAGCGCGACGACCGCACGCGGCACTACACGGACTTCGATGACGAGCAGCGCCCGCTCGGCGTGCAGCTTTTCGGCTCCGACGGCGTGCGCATGGGCGAGGCGGCGCGAAAAATCATCGACTGGAAGCAGCCGGACTTCATCGACATCAATTTCGGCTGCCCGGTGAACAAGGTCGTGGCGAAGAACGGCGGTTCATCTTTGCTCAAAGACTGCCCGCTGCTGGCCAGCGTGGCACGAGAGGTCGCCAAGGCGGTGCCGATTCCCGTCACGGCCAAGATGCGCATCGGCTGGGACGCAGATCATGTGAATGCCGTCGAAGTCGCGAAGATTCTCGAAGACTGCGGCATGCAGGCCATCGCCGTGCATGGCCGCACGCGAGCGCAGGGCTACACCGGTCTCGCCGACTGGGATGTCATCGGCCAGGTGGCCGATGCGGTGAAGATTCCCGTCATCGGCAATGGCGACATCGCCAGCGGACTCGATGTGGAGGTGCGCCGCGCCCAAACCAACGTGAAAGGCATCATGATCGGCCGTGCAGCGATGGCGAACCCGTGGGTCTTCAAAGAAGCGAAGCATTACCTCGCCACCGGTACGCATGCGCCGCATGCCAGCGTCGAAGAGCGCTTCAACTTCATGCGCCGCCACTGCAAGCTGGCCATTGAGCGCAACGTGCGCATGGAAGAGCAGCAAACGATGCGCTCCATGCGCAATCGTCTCATGAACTACACGAAGTCGATCCCCGGCGGCAAATGGCTGCGCCAGCACTTCTCGCAGATCGGCAGCGTGATGCAGTTGGAGGACATTTTTGCCTCGTATCTCGAACATCAGGCCGCGCACAGCCTCGAACACGCTTCTCAAGACTCCCCTACCCTCGCATGACGTTTTCCAATCCCTGGTTCATCGCCGCCCTTGTTGGCGTGCTCGGTCTGTTTCATCTCGAAATCATTGCCACTTTTTTGAATCTCGCGCAGTTCCGCCATGCGCTTCCGCAGCGGTTGAAGGAGATCTTTTCAGACGAAACGGTGCAGAAGGCGGGTGAGTATGCCGCCACGTCATCGAAGCTCGATCTGCTACGCAGCACGGCGTCACTGGCGGTACTGATCGTGTTTTGGTGGAGTGGTGGTTTCGGCTGGCTGGAGCGCTGGAGTGAGGGCTGGGGCTGGAATCCGATTCAGACCGGCGTCGGCGTGATCGGCCTCATCATGCTCGTGCAAAACGTGATGTCCCTGCCCTTCGATACTTGGGACACGTTCAAGATTGAGGCCGAGCATGGCTTCAACCGCACCACGCCGGGCACGTTCATCAAGGATCGTGTCAAAGGACTGCTGCTCACGGCCTTGCTCGGTGGGCCGTTGCTGGCGCTGATCTTGTGGTTCTTTCAGACGCAGGAGCATGCGGTGCTCTACACATGGATCACCGTGGCAGGATTCAGCATCATCATGGCCTGGGTTTCACCACGCTTGCTCATGCCGTTGTTTTTAAAGTTCCAACCGCTCAACGATGGCCCGCTGCGTGAGGCCCTGCTGGCGCTGGCGGCCCGCTTGAAGTTCCCGGTGGTCGATGTGTCGGTGGTGGACGGCTCACGCCGCTCCAGCAAAGCGAACGCCTTTCTCTCCGGCTTCGGCAAGAACAAGCGCATCGCCCTATTCGACACGCTGATCGAAAAACACACGCAGGCGGAGCTGGAGGCGATTTTGGCGCACGAGATCGGCCATCACAAATGCCGCCATGTGCCGCAGCAGCTTGTGCTGGGCCTGCTGGAAAGCGGGCTGATGTTTTACCTGCTGCATGCCGCGTTGAAGTCACCGGGTTTCTTTACTGCGTTTGGAGTCAGCGGCATGCCGCTGGGTCTCGGACTGGTGCTGTTCAGCATTCTTTATTCTCCCGCCAGTCTGCTGCTGGGCCTGGTCAGCAGCGCCTTGAGCCGGAGACATGAGTTTCAAGCCGATGCCTTTGCCAAAGCGGCTTGCGGGGCCGAACCGCTGATGGCGGGGCTGAAAAAACTCTCGGTCGATCACCTCTCTCACCCGAACCCTCATGCGCTCACGGTGTGGATGCACTACTCGCACCCACCCATCGGCCAGAGGCTGGCGGCGCTGGAGGGGTGAATTGCCATCATCCCTGTAGTTTCTTCGCACGTTTGATAAATTTGCCACCCCAGGGGCGTAGCCTCTCACAACACCCCAAACATACCCATGAAAAGCCCTCTGCGAGCTTCTCTCTTCACACTCGCTTTCACCTCCTACAGCGCCCTGGCACTGGCCAATCCCGCGCCTGCATCTCCAGCCGCACCTGCGGCAGTTCCCGTTGCGCCTGCCACCGCACCTGTAGCGGCTGCGCCGACTCCGGTTGTGGTTGCGGCACCCGCTCCGGTTCCAGCTCCTGGGGTGGACTTCATCCGCGATGTGCAGCCGATTTTCGAGAACAAATGCCTCGAATGCCACAATCCGAACAAGATCAAAGGCAAGCTGCTCATGGACACGGCGGTGGCTCTGCTCAAAGGCGGTGACACCGGTCCGGGTCTCGTCGCTGGCAAGCCCGATGAGAGCGAGATCATCAAACGCGTCGTGCTCCCCAAAGATCACGATGACATCATGCCTCCCAAAGGCGGACCTCTGGCAGCAAATGAAGTGGATGTGCTGAAGCGCTGGATCGCCGAAGGTGCCAAGTGGCCCCAAGGCTTGGTACTCAACTACAAGACCCCCGAGCAGCGCAAGGCCATCGCCGAGTTGCAAAAGAAGCTGCCCACGCTGAAGCGCGTCCAGATTCTGCCGGAGCGCTACTCGCTCGAAACGAAACGCGACTTTCATCAGGTCGTGGTGCTGGCCACGTTCCAGGACGCCACCACCAAGGATGTGACCAGCCTGTGCGACCTCAAAATTGCCGACAGCAAGGTCGCCACGCTCGACGGCCTCGTCTTGAAGCCAGTGGCGGATGCGGGAAGCACCGAACTCATCGCCTCCATCGGCGGGCAGACCGCGAAAGCAGCTGTGACAGTCAAAGACGGCACCAAGGACCGTGCGATCTCCTTCCGCCTCGACTGCATGCCGGTGTTCATGCGCGGTGGCTGCAACCAGGGCGGCTGCCACGGTGCCGCACGTGGCAAGGACGGCTTCCGCACCTCCCTCTTCGGCATGGACCCAGCGGGCGACTTCATCCGCATCACCCGTGAAATGCCGGGTCGCCGCATCAACCTCGCCATCCCGGAAGAAAGCTCTCTCATCGAAAAAGCCGTCGGTGCCGTGCCGCATTCCGGCAACCAGTGCTTCGAGCCGGATTCAGTGTACAACAAGGCCTTGCTTGAGTGGATCACCGCTGGCGCGCCGGATGACAAGCCTGACGTGGCCAAGTGCACCGGCATTGAGGTTTATCCGAACCAGATCGTGATGGAAGGCAAGAACGCCACGCAGCAGATCACCGTCCGCGCCACCTACTCCGACGGCACCGATCGCGACGTGACCAATCTCGCTCTGTTCATGTCGAACAACGACCCGACCGCCAGCATCGACAAGCAAGGCCTTGTCACCTCCGGTGATCGTGGCGCTGCCTTCATGCTGGCCCGGTTCGATGTTTATTCGGTCACCTCCCAGGTGCTCGTGATTCCCGCCCAGCTTCAGTATGAACGTCCAAAACTGGCTGAGACCAACTACATCGACACCCTGGTCAATGAGAATCTGCACAAGCTGCGCATCCTTCCCTCCGGCATCTGCACGGATGAAGAATTCGTGCGCCGCGCCTACATCGACATCGCTGGCATCTACCCCCAGGCCACCGAGATGCGCGCCTTCCTCGCCGATGCCAATCCGAACAAACGTGCCGCCTTGATCGATTCCCTGCTGGAGCGCAAGGAGTTCACCGAACTCTGGGTGATGAAGTGGGCCGAGCTGCTGCAGATCCGCTCCTCCATCAACAACAACCAGCCGCCTTTCTACAAGAACGCGCTGCTCTACTACAACTGGCTCTCCGAGCGCATCGGCAAGAACATCCCCATCAATGAAATCGTGGTCGAGCTCCTATCCGCCACTGGCGGCACCGTCAGCAGCCCGGCTGTGAATTTCTACCAGACCGAGCTCGACCAACTCAAGCTCACGGAAAACGTCGCCCAGGTGTTCATGGGCATGCGCATCCAGTGCGCCCAATGCCACAACCATCCCTTCGACCGCTGGACGATGGACGACTACTACGGTTTCAAGGCGTTCTTCTCGCAGATTGGCCGCAAGCAGACCGATGACCCGGCGGAAGTCATCGTTTACAACAGCAAGGGCGGCGAGTCGCGCCACTTCCTGACCCAAGCGGTGATGAAGCCGAAGTTCCTCGGCGGCGACACACCGGAGCTCAAGCCTACCGACGACCGTCGCAAAGTGCTCGCCGACTGGATGGCCTCGCCGCGCAATCCTTACTTCGCACGCAACATCGCCAACATTACCTGGGCTCACTTCAATGGAACCGGCATCGTGGAGCCCGTCGATGACGTGCGAGTCTCCAATCCGCCCTCCAACCCTGAGTTGATGGCCATGCTGGCAACGAAGTTGACCGAGTACAACTACGACATGCGCAAGTTCGTCCGCGACATCTGCAACTCGCAGACTTACCAGCGCAGCACCAAGGTCAACGAAACCAACGCTGGCGACACACGCAACTTCTCCCACGCCCAAGTCCGTCGCGTGCGTGCCGAAGTGCTGCTCGACGCCATCTCGCAGATCACCGAGACCCCGAACAAGTTCCAGGGGCTGCCGCTGGGTGCCCGTGCCGTGCAGATCGCCGACGGAGCCGTGACGAACTACTTCCTCACCACCTTCGGTCGTGCAAAACGCGAGTCAGTCTGCTCCTGCGAGGTCAAAATGGAGCCCACGCTCTCCCAGGCTCTCCACCTCATGAACGGTGACGCCGTCAACGACCGCATCAAGCAGGGCCGCGTCGTCGCCAAGATGATCCAGGAGAAGAAGAGCGACCGCGAAATCGTGGAAGACCTCTTCCTCCGCGTCTTCGGCCGTATGCCGAAGGACAAAGAATGGGCCTCCGTGCAGCAAGCGATCAGCAGCGACACCGGCGCGCGCCAGTCTGGGCTGGAAGACCTCTTCTGGGCGCTGCTGAACTCGAAGGAGTTCTACTTCAACCATTGATCCTCGACTCTCAAAGGCGGGTGCGTTGAGCTTGGCTCAGCCGCCCGCCTTTTCGTTTCAACAAACAGCGACGCTTGATCGAAAGGCCCGAGGGACACTTCTCCATCACTTGATCCCCGGCATCAGCTTGGTGATCCAGCGTGCCAGCAGCAGGAGCACCAACCCGGAAACTCCGGCCGTAACAGCCACGTCCATGAATCGCGCGGGCATTTGCGCCGTGGCATCACCCGTGACCTCGCCCGCAAGCAATCCGGCAAGAATGTCGCCCAAGGCGCTGCCGAGAAACCAGATGCCCATCATCTGACCGGTGAGCCGTGGCGGCGAAAGCTTCGTCACCGCGCTCAGGCCAACCGGACTGAGGAAAAGTTCACCCAGCGTGTGAATCACAACGACGGACATCAGCCATGTCGGCCATACCGGTCCCGTGCTGAGCGCATGCCGTGCCGCCATGGCCGCCACCACAAAACCCATGGCCAGCATGAGCAGCGACCAGGACACTTTCGTCGTCAGAGAAGGCGATGTCCCGCGTCTCGCCAGCCACGCCCACAGACCAGCTATCACGGGTGCCAACGCGATGACGCACAAAGGATTGAGCGCCTGTACCCAGCTCGCAGGCACTTCCCACGAACCAAACTGACGGATGGTGAACCGCTCTGCGAAGATGCTGAACGAAGATCCCACCTGCTCAAAGCCCGCCCAGAACATGGCGGAGGCCAGAAACAGCACGACGATGACCACCAGCCGCTTCTTTTCCACGGTGTCGAGCCCGGCAAACAGGAACGCCCACAGAAAATACAACACCGCCACGCCACCGATGAACCACGCGGTGCTCTTGGCGAGCGCAAGCACGTCGATTTGAATCACCCCGGTCACACACAGAACGACCACCGTGAGCACCGCCACGAGCGCCAGCCACAGCAGGATCCATTCACGCCTCACGTTCTGCCCCGCATGCTCGACGCGCTCGCCGATCTGAGCCACATGCCCGCTCGTGACTTTGAATTGCACCAACCCCAGAAACATCCCCGCCGCCGCCGCAGAAAACCCCCAGCGCCAGCCGACTCCTTCACCCAGCCAGCCGCAGAGCATCTGGCCGAGAAACGCGCCGAGATTGATGCCCATGTAAAACAGCGTGAAGCCTGCATCACGACGTGCTCCGCCTTCGGGGTAAAGCTGGCCCACCAGAGCGCTCATGTTCGATTTCAGAAGTCCTGAACCGAACGCCACCAGGATCAAACCGATGAAGAATGCCTCGGTGCGATGAATTCCCAGAACCAGGTGGCCGCAGGCAATGATGACGCCGCCCCACCACACCGCCCCCTTTGCTCCCAGCAGCCGGTCCCCCACCCAGCCACCCGGCAAGGCAGTCATGTACACTAGCGCCGTGTAAAGTCCGTAGATCGCGGCGGCCATCTCATCCGTCAGTCCCATGCCGCCGCGTTGCACCTCCGCCACCATGTAGAGCACCAGCAGCGCCCGCATGCCGTAGTAGCTGAAGCGTTCCCACATTTCCGTGAAGAACAGCGTGTAGATGCCGCGGGGATGGCCGGTGGGTTCGGAAGTCATGGCGTGGGAAGTGCGCCATCCAAGACGACATTCCCCAAAACGCCAGTGGTTCCTCAGCCTGCGGTCACCAGCTTCGCCTTGAACTTCACCATCGCGCTTTGAATCAGCGGATCGTTGTAAAAGTCGTTGTCAGTTTTGGACTGGGCGGAAGCTTCCGGCTCCTCGGCTTTGGGCACCTCCCTTTTCGGTTCGGCTTTGGCCTCCACCTTTGGCGCGGACGCCGGTTTGGCAGCGGGCGCTGGATCGTCCAGCAAGCCCAGTCCTATCTCCGAGAAAGCAGGCGCCTTGAGCGAGGGGTCGAGCACGAACTCGAACTTCATGGCCTGTCCTGTGAGCTCCTGCGCCAGGCTCTCAAGGAAACTCACCTGCGCAGGTCGCATCAGACTGTCCCGCGCAAAACTCTCGCTCGTGGGGAATCCCACCTTGATCACATTGCGGGTGATGCCCTGCAGCGAGGCCGCCTGCAGCCATGACACGGCCAGCGGCCGCCGCTCCTGCACCAAGCCCACGAACTTTGTCCAAAACTCCTGTTCGCTGAGCGGCTCCTTCACTTCAGGCTCGACCTCCTTGACGGGTGGTGGCGGCTCGACTGCGGGAACTGGAGCAGGGCGTTCCTCACGCACCACCGCCGGGGCAGGTTTCACTGGCTCTGCAGCCTTCATCACGGGGGCTGGCGCACGGCGCAGCGGGGGCGGAGCGGTCTGCACCCGTGGAGCCTGTTTGGGAAGCCCCTCGCTGCTGCCTGAGTCCAGGGCTTCGATCACATCGCTGATCGAAACTTCGTTCAGGCTCTGCACGGCGGCGATCACCCCCAGTTCAAAATGCAGACGCTTGTTGCTGGCCCAGCGCATGCGCGCATCCACATCCGCGAGGCCATCGACCACCCGGAGCAACTGCTCGGTGTTCGCCATCTGCGCCTGTGCCACGACTTCTTCAGCAACCTCCGGGCTCAAATCTTCCGCGGCAGCCTCGGGGTCGGCCTGCTGTACCAGCAGCGTGCGAAAATGCTGGATCAGGTCTCCTAGAAACCGGCCCAGCTCTTTGCCCGCCTCGTTCTGCTCATAGACCGCACGCAGCGCGCCCACGGTGTCGCTTTCCAGGATGTGACGCGCCAGTTGTGCCACCGCCTCACCGGAGGTGAAGCCAAACACGTCCAGCACGTCCTGCTCGGTGATGTGTTCGCCACAGAATGCCACCAACTGGTCCAGCATCGACTGCGCATCGCGCATCCCGCCTTCCGCGCCTTTGCCGATCGCATACGCGGCCTTCTCATCCAGATTCACCTTCTCCAGGTTGGCGATGTGCAGCAGGTGCTTCGCGATCACCGCATTCGGAATACGGCGCAGGTCAAAGCGCTGGCAACGGCTGATGATCGTCGGCAGGATCTTGTTCGGCTCCGTCGTGGCAAAGATGAACTTCACATGCGGTGGCGGCTCTTCCAGGGTCTTGAGCAACGCGTTGAAGGCCCCGGTCGTGAGCATATGCACCTCATCGATGTAGTAGATTTTGTAGCGACAGCGCGACGGGGCATACTTCACGTTGTCCCGTAGTTCGCGCACCTGCTCCACACCGTTGTTGCTCGCGCCGTCGATCTCCAGCACATCCATGCAGCGCCCTTCGGCGATTTCGATGCACAGTTCGTCATTCGGATCAAAATCAATGCTCGGCCCTTCCTTGCAGCACAGTGCTTTGGCGAAAATACGCGCCGTCGAGGTCTTCCCCGTGCCACGCGGCCCGACAAACAGATAAGCATGCGCCAGCCGCTGCTGCGCGATGGCATTCCGCAATGTTCTCACGACATGATCCTGTCCGAGCACATCTTCGAAGGTCTGGGGGCGATATTTGCGGGCAAAAACTTGGTAACTCACCAGGTCAGGCTAGCGAACGTGCCCACCTGAGCAAGAGCTTCCACCGTCCTCACAACAACTTTGCAGAGAGAAAAGCGTGGAACAAATTTTCGCGCCATTTCAGTGAGAGACGCTCCACGGCAATTCTGTGGAGCCTTTGTAGCCGTTGCCATTGAAGCTGCCTCGGAACAACCAGCTTCCCTCCATGCTGGAGGTCTTGGAGGGGGTGCCCTTTGATCTGGCTGTGGCAGTAACATTGCCGTTGGCTTGCATTTCGATCGCGCCGGAGGCCATGTCCATTTTTCCGGACACAGTCGCGTTTACCCGTCGAGAAACCGTGGTCACCCCGAGATTTTGCGAGGTGCTTTGCGAGAAAGTGCCGGTCACACGACCGCCTTTGATGGTGATGCTCAGCGTGGCACCCGTCTTGTCCGGCATTGTGACACGGCCGGTGAAGGTTCCTTCCATGGAAGTGAATTCCTTAATGACCTCGGCGAGTGCTTTTTCACCGCCATCCTTGAGCGCGGTGACGCAGCGGTTCACAAGATTGTCGTTCACCGGCAAGTTCGCGGCACGCAGGCGTGCGATGACGAGGTCGAGGAGCTTCTGCTCGTCCTCCATTCCGGCTTTGGCGGTCTGGGCGGTTTGCTTGGTGGCATCCTTGCGCATCTCGGTCTTTTTGCGATCTCGCCAAGTGCGTGTTTTGGCCTCCTGTTCTGCTGCGGCCAGCTTGGCTGCCTTCTTGCCCTCCAGCACCTTGTTGAGCCGTTTGGCCTCGGCGAAGTCTCCCTTCAACACACCGTCGGCGGCGATCTTCGCCCCGACCGGCGATGCGCCGTTCTTGATCAGCTTGTCATAGATCTCTTTCGACCGCGCTTCATTGATGGCCTTTTCGTTGCGGGCGCTTTTCAATTGATCGAACAAGCCCTTCCCGGCACCAAGCCCCTCGCCGAAGGCGTTGCCGATGTTCGTGCCGGCCTGCTTCGCCGCGTCGTAGGTGATCGCCTTCGCGCCTCCAAACAGCGCCCCAGCAACCGCCTTCGTCTTCATCTCCAGGTACGGCTTCCAGTCTTTTTCCGAGATTTTGCCAGACTCGATGTCTTTTCTGTACTGATCGTAGGCCTCCTTGCCCGCCTTGGTTCCAATCTCATTCATGCTGCCGAAGCCAAGCCCGTGCCAGAGAGTACGGTGCACCAGTTCAGCCTTCTCCTTGGTCCAGCCGGCCATGTCCTTGGGCTCCCCCTGCCTCTTCGCCTCCATCTCCTCCTTCGCCGTCTTGTAACCTTCGTAGATGCCGTACGCGCCCAAAGCCAGCCCTGCGCCCTTCATCAGCTTGCCGCCAGAAGTCGTTTTCACCTCCGGCTCTCCCACCACGGTTTTCGTGCCACCGGGCTTGGTCACCGGCTCGTTCGGGCCGCGCACGGCTTCGGTGGTTGCCTTGGCCTTGGCGTTGTAATCCGCCAGTTCGTTGCGGGCCTGCTGTGCCTGCGCCTTCATGCCTTTGGCTTCCATGTCGGCAATCTGCGATTGTGTCTTCGTAACTTCCGCCGTTGCCGCCGCCTTGGTTTTGGCCTCGGCGGCATTCAGGATGTCCCGCGTGGTCTTTTGCAGCTTCGCCGCCTCCTCGGCGTTTGGAATGGTGGAACGGCCGGTTTTGATGTCGCCCAGTGTGTCGAGGATTTGATCGGGATTCTTGATGCCGTTCTGTTTGGCGATGGTTTTGACCATCTCCGGGTCGAGTCCGGCCTGATTTGCCGCTTTGACCGCGCCTTTGGCCATCATCTGTCCTTCCGGCGCTCCGCCCACCAACTTCTCCGGCGGCACGCTGGTCCCATGCATCGCCTTTTTTGCGTGATCCATCGTGGCCACATGGTCCTTCAACGCCCCTTGCTTCAATGAGCCGCCTGTCTCTGAAACATACGTCTCGCCATGCTGTGCGCCCACCTTCACCTGCGCCTGATGTCCCGCGCTGCCGATGCGGTCCGTGCCCGGCGCGGCATTCACCGTCATGCCAAAGTCTGGCGCTGTTTCCAAAACACCTCCCGTGACTTTCACCGGACCTCCGTTCGGCCCCTTCACGCCGATCTCGTTGAGAATCTTCCCCGCCTTCTCCGTCGTGCGGTAGCCGCCGCCCGCGTCAAAATCGCCGTTCATGCCACGATGGTTCGGATCGGTGATCGTCGTGCCCGCAGTCTGCTTCGCGCTGTTGCTGGCGTTGCTTGTTCCACCCATCACATCGCGGTTCGCCTGATTGATCACGCCCTCATGCACCACGTTTCGTTGTGCGGCGATCTGTTTGCTGGTGGCGCGGTGCGCCGCGTTCTCCGCCTCGATCTGCGCGGTTTTCGCCGGACCGTCCGGCATTTTTTCGAGCTGCTTTTTCGCCGCATCATGCCTTGTGGTCTCGTTTTTCCAGTCCGACTCCACCTTGGTCCACTTCTGCTTCAAATCGGAAATCACTTCTTTGCGCGCCGCTTGCTGCTGGACCGAAAGCTTCTTCGACTCCGCCTGATGCCGCAAAATCTCCTCCCGCAACTGCGCATCTCGCTGCGGACTGGCCGGTTGCTGTTGAAGTGCCTGCTTCCGCGCTTGAAACGCCTGCCGTTCCGCCAACTGCGCCGCCTCGATGGATTCAAAGTTCACCATCACCTCCCCCGTCTGCGCCAGGACCGCAGTGCAGCCCAGCATCATCCAAAACATCACGATGCGCTTCATAGCTTCTCTCCCTCCCATTCAGCCGCCAGCTTGGCAGCGTAATCATGCTCACGCGTGCCTGCCTCCTCGATGAGCATGATGTCCCTCGCCTGTGAGAGCGCCGCCTCGCGATCTCCAAGATAGTTCAGCATGATCGCACGGCCGACACCGAGCGCCGAAACTTCCGGATTCGCCGCATACTGTGCCTCAAAGAAGTCCACGCCGCGAAATCCCTCATCATTCACCGCATAGACCGCGCACAGCGGTCCCACTGCATGTGCCGCCGAGGCCGCAGGATCGTTCTCCAGCGCATTCTCCAGCGCGGAGATCGCCTCCATGCCGCGATCCTGCTCCGCCATCATCAAACCCAGCTCCAGCCACGCCGCCGCATGCTCGGCATCCACATCCACGGCCTGGTTGAACATCTTTTCCGCCATCACCAATGCGCGCTCATCGAACTGGGCGAGCTCTTGATACAACAGTCCTGTCAGAAACAAGTGCGATGCATTTTCCGGCTCCAACACGCACGCCGAACGCGCATACGCCACTGCCTCCTCCAGCGCGGCTTGATCTGGCTCACGCTGCGGATGATCGAGGATCGCAAAGGCTCGATCATGTCGCACCACGGCCATCCGCTGGCGATTTTCCGGCGAAGCGTCCTCCATCAGCGCCTTCATTGCCTGCTCTTCGCGATTCTTGATGTCCACTGGCACCCAAGCCGCGACACCCAGCGGTGGTTGTGGCCCCAAAATCGTCGCACGCTCCATGTCCTCCTTCGCTCCGTCACCATCACCTACCGCCTCGCGTGCCTCAGCACGAATGAGCAACGCCCGCGACTCGGTGGGCAGCAGTTCAAGGCACTTCGTGGCATCCGCGATGGCTTTTTGAAACTCACCCATCGCCAGCCAGCCGCCCGCACGATTGCGATACGCCTTCGCATGCTCGGGATTGAGCTGGATCGCCTGGTCGAAGTCCGCCATCGCCTTCTCCTGCTGCCCCAAGTTCAGCCAGGCCTGCCCGCGATTGTTCAGATAGATCGTGCCAGTCGGGATCAGCTCAAGCGCCTTGTCAAAACTCTCGATGGCTGCCTCGTTGTCGCCACGATTCAGCAGAAAGAAGCCGCGGTTATTATGAAATTTCGCCACCTTCGGCCCGAGTTCCACCGCCTTGTCGTAATCCTCCAGCACCCGGTCATTCTCACCCATCTGATCGTAAGCCATGGCACGATAAAAATAGGCCGCTGCGTCCTTCTCGTTCAATTCGATGGCCTTGTCACAATCCTCCACCGCCTTCTCATACTCACCACGAATCGTCAGCAACTCCGCGCGGTTCACATAGAAGCTACCGTTCTTGGGATCCAGTTCGATGGCCTTCGTGTAATCAGTCAGCGCCTTGTCAGGCTCTTTCAGCGCGTTCCATGTGAGCGCCCGGTTGAAGTAATGTAGCGCGTTCTTCGGATTCAGCTCAATCGCCCTGGCAAAATCCGCCAAGGCCAGATCACGCTGTCCCTTGTTGTCATAGGCCAAGGCGCGATTGTTATAAGCGGTCGCATCCTTCGGCGTCAGTTCGGTCACCTTCGTGAAATCGGCAATCGCACCGTCAAATTCACCCAGCCGCCACCGTGCCCGCCCACGCCCCATGTAGGCCCGCGCATCACCCGGCTTCTGCCGGATCAGCTTTTCATAAGCAACGGCCGCCTCCTTGGCCTTTCCACCCATGAGCAGACTGTCCGCCGTCTGCCACGCATCCGCAGCTCCGGCCATGCGGCGTGCCAGCAGGACGAGCAGAATGATCAAAACCACCCACAGCACCCTGCGCCAGTGGTTGTGCGTGCCTAGATCGGGTTGGTGGGCAGGATGATTCATCAAATTACCTCCTGAGTCAGACTACAACTGCTCATGACACCTGCCGTGCCTGCCTTGCGATACTCCGACTGCTTTTTGTGGCCTCCCACCTTGACCTTTGACCACAACATGACCTCTTGAACGTATTCTAGTTGCCCATGCTCCTTTCCCTCACCTCCCGCATCCTCCGCACTGTTGATCCTCTCTGTCTGGCGAAGATCGGCTGGAATTTTGGCTACAAGGGGGCGCGCTCGGTCATGCTGCACAAGCAGCGCATGAAGCAGGGGCAGTATTTCCCGCCCTTCTTCTACATCTCCATCCTGAATTCCTGCAACCTCCGCTGCCAGGGCTGCTGGGTGGATGTGGACAAGCCACGCGAGTCGCTCAATCTCGACGAACTGAACAAGATCGTGAATGACGCCAAACGGCGCGGCAATTCGTTCTTCGGCATCCTCGGCGGCGAGCCCTTCATGCATCCCGAGCTGTTCGACTTTCTCTCGATGCACCCAGATGCCTACTTCCAGGTCTTCACCAACGGCCAGATGATCACCGAGAAGGCCGCCACGAACATGCGCAAGCTCGGCAACATCACGCCGCTGGTCAGCATCGAGGGCACCGAGATCGTCAGCAACGAGCGTCGTGGCAACAAGGACGTGCTCACCCGCACCCTGCGCGGCCTGCAAAACTGCATCGACGCCCGTGTCCTCACCGGTGTGGCCACCAGCCTTTGCAAGACGAACATCGACGACCTCCTCACCGAGTCCTGGTTGCGCAAACTCATCGACATGGGCGTGCATTACGCCTGGTATCACACCTACCGCCCCGTCGGCCCGAAAATCAGCGCCGATCTCGCTCTCACGCCCGATCAAATCACGCAGGTGCGCAAATTCGTCGTCAACATGCGCGCCAAGATGCCCATCGCCATCGTCGATGCCTACTACGACCACAACGGCCAGGCCCTCTGCCCCATGGCCAACGGCATCAGCCACCACATCAGCCCCACCGGTGCCATCGAGCCCTGCCCCATCATCCAGTTCGCCAAAGAAAGCGTCCGCACGAATGATGATCTCTTCGATGTCTTCACCAAAAGCGAATTCCTCCGCGACTTCCGCAACATCGCCTCAGCCAACACTCGCGGCTGCATCGTCTTGGAGCGCCCCGACCTCGTCAAAGCCGTCGTCACCAAACACACCGCCAAGGACAGCACCATCCGCCAGACCGCCATGGCCGAAATCGAAAGCATGACCCCGCGCACCAGCCAATGGCGCGAAGGCGAGGAGATCCCCGAGAAGCACTGGATGTACTGGCTCGCGAAGAAGTTTTTCTTCAACGACTTCGGCGTGTATCGGAATTTGAAGGCGAAGTAAAACGAACTTTCCAGTTCGTTCGGAACGAGTTGGAAAACTCGTTCTACGGTCAACGCACGATCTTCGGCGCGATCTGCAGGCAGCGCAGTGATCCGCCTTGGAGCCAACCGCTGTCGTTGCGCACAATGACACGCAGGGTCTTGGGTGGCTTGCTACCGAGATAGGCATCAGCCTTCGTCAGCGTGATCGTAAGACTGCCGTCGTCATGACGCTGGATGATTTGCGGCTTGTCTGTGTCGAACCAGCCGTCTTCGGTGAAGACGATGATCCTGTCGGCTTCACGCTGGTTTTTGCTGAGGCGGGCTTCGGCGGTGGCTGGCTTGAGCATCAGCGTGATCGTTTGGCCTGTCTCGCTGGCAGTGGCAGTCCATGCATCGCTGGTCTGTTCGACACGCGCACGTTCTTCATTGAGCAGCTTGTGCCACTTGCTGTTCAACTCGGCCGTTTCGGCGACGGGGAGCGTGAGGCTGATCTCCATCGAACCGGGATGGCAGGAGTTCCCGCAGCACATCCAGGATGCGGTGCCAGTAAGCGTGATCTGATCGCCGACTTTCAGATTCGCCGGCGGGGTGACCTCAGTACGCAGCATCACATCGCGATCAAAACCCTGGGCCTTGATCTTGAACATGAGAGTGCGCTCGGGCTCGGGATAAACGAGTTCGCCGGCCTTCCAGCCTTTGGGCAGATTCCACTTCAACTGCGTGGGCACGCCGACGATGCCCGGAAACCGCCAGTAGGTGTGCCAGCCGCGATCGTGATCGAGCCAGAGGCCGACGGTGAAGGGTTTGTCGGGGATGATGGCGGTTTGCTCGGAGACGAGCTGGATCTGGAGCCCCGTTTGTCCAAATGACGAATGACGAATGACGAATGACGAAACCAGCAGCAAACAGAGCAACCAGTGGCGGCTCGGACCATTCGTCATTCTGCATTCTGCGTTCGTCATTTTTTAGTATGCAGCATGCCCCGGCGTGCGGGCAAAGGGAATGACATCGCGGATGTTGGGAACTCCTGTGACAAACATGAGCAGGCGCTCGAAGCCGAGGCCGTAACCGGCGTGCGGGACCGTGCCGTAACGGCGGAGGTCGGCGTACCAGGAGTAATTGGCGGGATCGAGGTTCTGCTTGGCCATCAGTCCTTCGAGAACATCGAGACGCTCCTCACGCTGGCTGCCGCCGACGATTTCGCCGATGCCGGGGACGAGCAGGTCCATGGCCGCGGCGGTTTTACCGTCGTCGTTCTGGCGCATGTAGAAGGGTTTGATGTCCTTCGGATAGTTGTAGATCGTCACGGGGCCTTTGACGTGCTCCTCGGCGAGGAAGCGTTCGTGCTCGGTTTGCAATCCTTCGCCCCAGACGACGGGATTTTCGAAGCTGCGGCCGGATTTGAGCAGGATCTCGACGGCGTCGGTGTAGCTGATGCGCTCGAAGGGTTTGGCGAGCGTTTGTTTGAGGCGTTCGATGAGGCCTTTGTCGATGAACTTGTTGAAGAACTCGAGTTCGTCCGGGCATTCGTCAAACATGGCCTGGACGAGGTAGCGCACCTGTTCTTCAGCGAGCGTCATGTCGGCGGTGAGATCGTAGAAGGCCATCTCGGGCTCAATCATCCAGAACTCGGCGGCGTGGCGCGTGGTGTTGCTGTTCTCGGCACGGAACGTGGGCCCGAAGGTGTAGATGTTGCCGAGGGCGCAGGCGAAGGCCTCGCCCTGGAGCTGGCCGCTGACAGTGAGGTAGGTGGGGCGGCCAAAGAAGTCCTGCTCGGGCTTCGTCGGCGTATTGGGCTTCAGCGTCGTGACCTGGAACATCTCCCCCGCCCCTTCGCAGTCACTGCTGGTAATGATCGGCGTCTGCACATAGAAAAAGCCGCGCTCCTGGAAGAAGCGATGCACCGCATAGGCCATCTTGCTGCGCACACGGAACACACTGCCGAACAGATTCGTGCGCGGACGCAGATGCGCGATGGTGCGAAGGAATTCCGGCGTATGCCCCTTCTTTTGCAGCGGATACGTCGCATCCGCTTCGCCGACGAGGCGCAGTTCCTTCGCCTGCATCTCCCACTTCTGCCCGGCGGCGGGTGAAGCGATCAAATCACCCGTCACTTCAACCGAAGCACCGGTCAAAATGCGCGGCAGCAACTCCGCAGAAGGTAGATTGGCATCGACGACGACTTGCAGGCCTTTGAAACAGGAACCATCGGTGATTTCGAGGAAGGAACAGGCCTTTGAGTCACGCTTCGTGCGCACCCAGCCGCGTGCGATGATGTCGGAGCGAGGCGAGGCGGAGTTGAGGAGGGATTGGATGGTGTCGAGGGACATTGGCGGAGACGCTAACGAGCTTCGGGAGTGGGGCAAGGAGGAGGGGATGTTCGATTTAGTATTGTCAAAAAATGCAAACGCTCGCTATTCATTCGTCAGCAAGCTGCCCATGAAAGCCAATCTTCTCAATTGTCGGTTACATTCAGGTTCACGTCAGTTCGCCGAGCTTCCTGAGAATTGTTCATGGAATGCCTTTCGACAGCACATCGAACTTCTGCCTGGCGCGAGAGTTACAGATTACCTCACCGACGATATAACTGAAATGTGGCTCGATTTTTCTTTTCAGGGCCATGCGTTCACCGTCAACAATCAATTTGGCGACTTCTGGTTTTCTGTCTGCGATCCGGCATGTCCAGATGACATTCTTACCGCTGTCATCGAACATTGTGAAACACTGCTGACTTAAAATACAGTTTACACATCACACACCATCGCGGCATGCCGCAGCGCGAGGATGGGATCGTCCCAGGTGGGGATGAATTCGTGGGCGACGAAGTCGTGGTAGCCGATTTCGAGGAGGGCCTGCATGACGGCGGGGTAGTTGATCTCCTGGTGCTCGTCCAGCTCACAGCGGCCGGGATTGCCGGCGGTGTGGATGTGACCGATGTAGTCCTTGTGGAGGCGCAGGCGGCGGACGATGTCGCCGTTCATGATGCTGACGTGGTAGATGTCGAACAGGAGCTTGAAGTTGGGACTGCCGATCTGCTTAATGAGATCGACGCAGAAGTCCACATCGTCACCGAAGTAGCCGGGGTGGCCCTTCATCGGGTGGGAGCTGTCGCGGGAGTTCAGGTGCTCCAGGACGAGTGTGATGCCTTTCTTCTCGGCGAGCGGCAGCACTTCCTTCCAGGTGGAGAGGCAATCTTTGATGGCCTTGTCGCGGTCCATGCCCTCGAACTTCATGCCGGTGAAGGTAATGACCTTCTTGCAGCCGACATCTGCGGCGAGATTGATGGAATCCGTCAGTTTCGTGACGACCTCGTCGTGGAAGGCGGGATTGCACGGGCCTTTGGCGAAGCCATGGCTGCCGACGAGGGAGATGTCGAGCCCGAGCTTCTTTACGTCGGGGTAGAGCTTTGAATCGATGCCCTCCATGCCGACGAGACCGATGGCCTTGGCGTGTTTCGCCAGTTCCAGCATGTCCATGGGTTTCCAGCACCAGCCCATGAGGGTGTGTTTGATGCCTTTGTTTTTGATGACGTAGGCGGGATCAGCGGCGGCTTTGGCGATGGTTTGGGCGCTGAGGCGGGAAGCTGCCGTGGCGGCGAGCGCGGTGGTAAAGAAGTGGCGGCGGTTCATGGGAGGGAAAGTTAGAGGTTATGAGTTAGAGGGCAGAGGTGGGAGTCAAACGGTGCCGATGTCACTTTCCTATGCAGAAGGTGGAGAAGATGAAGTCGAGGATGCGCTCGACATCAACCTGGCCGATGACGTCGCCGATGGCCTGGAGGGCTTCGCGGATTTCGAGGGCGATGAATTCGGGGGCTTCGCTGCGTTCGAGGGCGGTCTTGGCGGCGAGAAGGCGCTCGGCGGCACGCTCGAAGGCGGCTTTGTGACGGGCATTGATGGCGATGGGATGATCGGCGGCGAGCGGTCCGGCGGTGGCGATGACGTCGCGGATGGCATCGCGCAGTTGTTCGATGCCAGTGCCGGTGAGACAGGAGAGCGGGATGGCTTTGACACTTCCAGAACCGCCTAAAGACGGGACTACAGTGCTCCAATCCGCATGGATGCCGAGGTCACACTTGTTGAGGATGAGGATGCGACGATTGGCGATGGAATCGGGCAACGTGAGGCGCGAAGCAGCGGCTGCGGGCTGGCTGGCATCGACGACTTCGATGACGAGGTCGGCACGGTCGAGTTCGCGTTCGGTGCGCTGGATGCCCACGCGCTCGATGTCGTCGCCAGCTTCGCGCAGACCGGCGGTATCGACGAGGCGGAGTGGGATGCCATGCACCTGGATGATTTCTTCGATGGTATCGCGTGTCGTGCCTGCGGTGGGGCTGACGATGGCACGTTCGAAGCCGAGAAGGACGTTGAGCAGACTGCTTTTGCCGACGTTCGGCGCGCCGGAAATGACCGTGCGGGCACCGTGACGCAGGATGCGGCCCTGCTCGGAGGTGGCGATGAGTTTTTGCGCGCGTTCGAGCACGGCGTCGATGCGCTGCATCAAAGCGGTGCCGGTTTCGGGCGAGATGTCCTCATCCGGGACGTCGATGAAGGCTTCGATGTGAGCGAGCA
>CAMCWM010000100.1 GCA_945882215.1 Akkermansia muciniphila
CAGCGCATCGGTCCAGCACCAGTAAATGGCGCCTTGGCCGTTGGTGCAGATGCCTTGGAGATGACGCGGATAAGATCCCTCGCACGCGATGGCACCGAAATGGGCCACGGCCGGTTCCGCAGCAGACACCAACGTGCTGCAAATCAGCAGCAAGGAGAGAACGAGAATGGTTTTCATGCAAAGTGGCTTGGGCGTCTTCATAGCTCGCCTGGAGACAGGATTTCAAACTTCAATCCGAGCTCTTGAAGGCCCTTCGTGAGCTGTGCGAGGCTCCAGCCGCGTGGGAAGGCACCTTTGGCGTCCTTTTTCAGCTCGTTGAAGTTCACGATGATCTCGCCCGCATGCTCGTCCCAGACCACCAGCTCGATGGACGGCTTCCACGTCTCAAAGAGCGCCTTCAATTTGGCGATGTTTTGCGAGAAGCCTGGCACACGCAGTTTCATCGTGGCGGTGTAGGGCATGCCGTGCAGACCCGGAGCCTCGCGCACGGCCTGGGCGATCTGGTGCTCGCTGACGAGCTTCGGGTCATAGTTCACGCACGCGAAGCCTTCCAAGCCTTGCAGCACCTCGACCTCGGCTATGCCCGGTGTTTGCGACAACTGGTGCTGCACCATGTAAACGCAGCTTCCACATTCGAGTCCGGAGACGACGAACACCGCCTTCGCTGGCGCGGGTTTTTCCCCGGCGTGAGCAACAAGGGCTATAAGGTAGATGGCAAAGACAGTGAATCTCATTTCGAACGTTTGGTGAAGGTCTTGCTGTCGAGCAGGCGGCCATCGTCGAACGCCTTGAGGGCGACGGTCATGGTGCCGGCATCTCGGTCGAGGGTGATGAGCTTGTAGCTCGCGGCCTTGTCGGAGAAGGCGGCCTGCGGATCGTGGCCGAAGGTGCCATTGCCCCGCACGGAGCTGTTGTAGTAGGTCATGCCGTCCACCTCGGTGCGCTCGGCGTGGTAGCACTCGCCGGAAATGGCAATGCTGCCCTTTTCAAGGACGCGCTTCCAGCCACCCTCAGCATGACGGCGCACCGTGCTGTTCGTCTCACCGTAAATCGAGATCACAAAACCCGCCTTGGTGTTGTGCATCGTCTCCTCGAACCATTTGAACTGCTCGGAATCCTTGTCGAAGGCGTTGCATGCCTGGTTAGGTTTGCCGAAGTCGCCGGTGTGACTCATGTCCACGCTGATGAGGCGCAGATCGAAGTCCGGCACGTCCCAGGCCCAGATCCACTCCTTGCCCGGCAGCGCAAAGAACTTCCGGTAGCCCGTGGCCGCGATGTCATAGCCCGGCTCCTCCAGGCTGAGGCCGTTCGGGCGGATCTTGCGGTCCAGATTGCCCAGCGAGACCATGAAGAGTGTGCTTTTGAAAAGGTCCGCCTGCGTGTCGATGGCCGTGCTGTGGGACTTCGTGGCCTCCTTGTCGGCTTCAGTGGCAAACTGATACTGCATGGCCGTGTCACCTGCGGAGATGAGCAGATGCGGATCGTCTTTTTTGATCGCGGCGAAGTTCAGGTTCGCGTCCGCACGGATGTTCGCCACGACGGCGATGCGTAGCAGCTTCGACGGATAAGCTTTGAAGGTGTTGATCTCCGAGACTTGGCCACCGCTCTTCAGGCGGTAGTGATAAACGACATCCTTTTGCGGGATCGGGATCTCCACATGATGCAGTGTGCGGCTGCCATCCACCTTCGCCGTCTCACCGAGCTGCGACGAAGTGCCGAACTCGACCACCGAATCCCCCGGATTCGTGGTTTCCCACGAGATGACAATCTTCGAGTTGTCCGGCGACTGGTGTGTCATCCAGATGCGCTCGACTTTGGCGAAGGCGGCGGTGCTCAAAAGAGCCAGCGTGAGGCAAAGGAAGCGCGGTTTCATGGGCGAAGACTCCATCATACGCCGCTGGCGAGTGTCTTCTGAGCATCTGATCGTGAAAGCGTAGCCAACCAACCAGTTAGTTCAGCGCTCAACAGATGCCTGCCTAATATTCGCCAGCTTCTCCGCCATTCGCTGCGCGACCTCGGGATGCTGGCGGATGACGTTCTTCGTCTGACGCGGATCATCTGCGATGTTGTAGAGCTGCTGCTCGGGGGCATCGGACTTGAGTTTGCCGTTGGCGAAGTCGCTGTTGACCTCGCCGGTGAACTTCAGCGCTCCGCCGCCACCGAGGGCATGATCTCCTGGCTTCGCACCGCCGAACCCACCGCCGCCGCGAGCACCGATGTAGATCCAATCGCCGTCACGAAGGGCAAGGTTCGTCGCTTTGTGGGGTGCGAGCACGAGTTCGGTGCGCAAAGGCTTCTCGGGATTGCCGGTGAGGGCGGGCAGGATGTTGATGCTGTCGGGAGACTTCACATCGGAGCCGGTCATGGCGGCCAAAGTAGCCAGCAAGTCGATGTGGCAGAGGAGTTGCTCGGAGACGCTGCTGGCTTCGATCTTGCCGGGCCAGCGGGCGATGAAGGGCACGCGGTGGCCGCCTTCCCAGGCGTCGAACTTGAAGCCGAGCAGATCGCCATTGAGCCGATGACCGGCTTTCCACGCTGCCTGGCCGCCTTGATTCAACATGCCACCGTTGTCGCTGGTGAGGATGACGAGCGTGTTGTCGCGCAGCTTGAGTTCATCAAGCGTGCGCATGACCTCGCCTACCATCCAGTCGAGCTCCTGGATGCAGTCGCCATACGCGTCGGCCTGGCTGCTGCCTTTGAACCTCGCGCCCGGCGTGAAGGGATGATGAATGTGCGGCGTGGCGAAGTAGAGGAAGAAGGGCCCGCCCGCATGGCCGCGCATCCATTTCACCGCTTTCTCGGTGAGCGTGGTACCGTGCTCTTCCTCGTCGTAGAGCGCGTGCGCGGCCTTCGCGCCGGACATGGCGGGGGCGAGCATCTTTTCGGGAAACATCCGCGTCTGTGCCTTGCCGCCATACTTCAGCGGATCGGCCGGATCGAGCCCGACGACGCGATGATCCTCCACCCAAACGAAAGGCGGATGGCTGTTCACGACGGGAATGCCGAAGTAGTGATCAAAGCCGCATTCCAGCGGCCCGGGCTTCAAGTCTGCGTTCCAGTCAGGCTTTGGCTTGTCGCCGAAACCGAGGTGCCACTTGCCAAAACAAGCCGTCGCATAGCCCTGGCGCTTCAACAGGCTCGCGACGGTCGGCTTTGACACATCGACGACGAGCGGGCTCGGATTCATGACCGGTCCCCAGAGGTTCTTGCGAAACGGATACTCGCCCGTGAGCAGCGCATAGCGCGACGGCGTGCATACCGCCGAAGCAGAATGCGCATCCGTGAACCGCCTCCCCTCGCTGGCGAGTTGATCGATGTTCGGCGTCTTCACCTTCGTGGCCCCGTAGCACCCGAGATCGCCGTAACCAAGATCATCGGCGAGGATGAGGACGATGTTCGGCGTCTCCGCCGCGAAGAGCGAAGGACAAAGAGCAAAGAGGATGAAAACAAGACGCGTCATGCCGTCTGAAACGCCGCCACTGTGCGGCTCTGACTGTCCATTTCACACTTCCAAGTTCCTGAAATACTCCAGCATGAAACTTGGAACCTGAAACTCACTTCACCACAGGCGCGGCGGTCGGAATCAGACCTTCCTTTTTCTTCTTCTCCACTTCGAGACGTGCCTCGGTGGCGTAGGGGTTCAAAGGCATCAGCGTGGCCGGGATCGGGGCTCGGCGATAGTTCGTGGCATCGCCGGGGCCGTAGTTCGTGGCGAGGTATTTGACGATGGTCTTTTGCACGGCGGGATCGAGCTTCCACAGGCCGCCATACGTCTGCATCCACTCGAGCGTGGAGGTCCAGTTCGCCTCGGTGGCGCGCTGGCGCAGGAAGGTCGCCGGGGAGTGACAGACGATGCAGTGATTGCGCACGATCTCCCAATCGGGCGCGATCTTCATGCCGGTCGTGGGATCGACAGGCACCTTTTCCTCAGCCGCGAAAGCGATCGAGCTAAATGCCAGGAATGCGATGAGAAGCGGGCGCATGATCAGGCGGCTTGAAGGGCGAGACGGTGGCAGGAGTTGTTCAGGTAGCCCTCTGGATTCCAGCCGGGCAGCACCATTGGCTGCGAGCGGCCCTGATCGTCCGTGGCACGCGCCCAGATCTCGTAGTAGCCCTTTTTTGGGAAGCTCAGCTCAGTGCGCCACTGTTGCCATGCATAACGATTCGCCGGTTTATCGAGCTGCGCTTTCTGCCAGGTGATGCCGAAGTCGATGGAGACCTCTACTGATGTCACCGCGCCTTCACCGACCCAGGCCTGACCTCGCACGGCGAGCTTATCCCCTGTCGGATGCGTGATGCCCGACTTCGGGAAAGTGATGAGCGATTTCACCGGCATCTCGGCGATGACCACCATGTCCTCCGGCGGCACTTTCGTGCCGGGTGCCACGGGATAACGCGGCATGCGGTAGGAGTGGCCGGTCATCTTTTCGCCATCGTGCTCGCGGTCGCGGATGACGATCTTCTTCACCCACTTGCCGCAGGTGGACGCCGCCCAGCCACCAAACATGAGACGCAGCGGATGGCCGTTCTGCACCGGGATGTCCTCGCCATTCATCGCAAAGACCAGCAGGGACTCATCTTCGAGCGCTTTGGCAATCGGCACACCACGCGAGATGGCCGACTTCTTTGGATCGCCGGACAAGTGCGCGTCCGCGCCGTAGTAGCCGATGTAAACCGCATCCTTTTTGATGCCGCAATGCTTCAGCACATCCGCCAGCCGGATGCCGGTCCATTTCGCGCAACCAACGCCACCCGTGGTCCACTGATTGCCCGTCGCTGGTGGGTTGAACTCGCTGCGTCCATTGCCTGCGCATTCAAGCACCATTTGCAGCGTGTGATGCGTGAACTTCTCCTTCAGCTCTTTCAGTGTAAAGGTCGTGGGCTTCTCGCAGCTCTCGCCCGCGATCTCTAGCGTCCATTTGTCCGCATCGAGCAGCTCCGGCGCAGGCGCGAGGCCGTTGTTGCGGATGAAAAGATGCTTCGCGGGAGTGATCGCATCATCGAGCAGATGCGCGGGAGTCTCAGCGACGAGCGGACGGTCGTTCATCACGCTCAGGCCTTCCTTGCCGGGGATTTGAAACGCCACCGTGCTCTGAGCCAGCGCCGCCGGGATCAATCCCGAAGGCATCTTGTCCGCAAACACGATCTCCGATCCAACCGCTGCGGTCATCGACGCGAGTCCGAGCCGCTCAAAGAAGCCACGACGCGAAAGTGGGTTCGCTTTGCGGCCCCATACGATCTCGTCCGCACGCTGCGGATCTTCAGAGTAAAGCTGGTGCAGGCCGGCCTGCTTTTCGGGAAGAGGTGACTGGGTGGACATTGGGCGAAGATTACGTCATACCCACGCTGTTTTCATCGAGAGAAAAGCAGGTTCACTCCTGCCCATGCGCGAGCTTGTTGCCAACTAGCGTGTTGTCCTTGCCGCCTTCGATGCGGATGGAGGCAAAGGGTTTTCGATCAGGGCGGCGGTCGGAGATGAGGCAGCCGGTCACGAGGCTGTTGGTCACGTTCTTGAGCATCAGGCCGGCTCCATCGCTGTCGAGGATGGTGGAGCCGGAGATGTTGAAGGTGTCGCCGTTCTCGATCTGCACGGCGGCGGGATGGCTGCGGATGCCGTCGATGTGCAGGCCGGTCAGCGTGATGTCGCGTGAGTCACGGAAGACGAGGCCTCCTTTCGCCGCTTCGGCTTTGCCACGATAGTAGGGCGGGTTGCGGTCGAAGGTGTTGCTGCCGACGGCGATGTTGCTGCAATGGGTGACGAGCAAGTCGTGCTCGTAGCCGCCGCCGAAGGTGTTGCCGGTGATCACCGCGCCGCGCACATGCTGAAGGTCGATGTTCACCTCCACGTCGCTGAGCACGTTGTCGGAGATGCTGAGGTGGCCCCATTGTGTGGTGTCGTCGTCGCCACGCGGCTTGCCTTTGCCGATGAAGCGAACGTTCGCCGCGCCGGGCGAGGGATTGTGCTGGATGGTGCAGCCGGTGATGCTGACCTCTGCCGTGGAGCCGTCGGTGCAGTCGATGAGCACGTTCGCCGTCGGCGGTGCCTCCGGGGTCATGTTGCTTTCGATGTCGCAGGTGCCGATGTGGAGGTTGCGCACGCCGCCGCCGCGCGTGACCACACCACCACCGGCGTTGTAGCTGATGTGGCTGCCGATGATGTTCGACTGATGGAGATCGACATGGTCGTAAAACACGCCGATGCCGGTGTTGTGATACAAATGGCAGTCGCTGATGATCACATTGCGATTCCGCACCGTGAGGTGGATGCCGTGTCGCGCCTCATGCACCGCCACACGCGTGATGGTGATCTGCATCGTGCCAGTGGCTTCGATGCCATCCGCTTCGGGATGTGCGCCGACGATCTCGATGCCGTCCACCATCGGCGTGCGCTGCCGCTCAAAGATCTCCGGCTTCAGGCTCGTGGGATCGGCGGTGCCACCGTGCGTGCCTTTGAAATGAAACGCCGGTCCCGCGCCCTCCATCACGAAGCGCGCCACGCCATCGCCATTGAGCGAGATGAAGCCGGTTTTGTCGAGATCCACCGTCACGGTGCGGGTAAGCCGGTAGGCGCCGCGTGCAAACCGCACCGCTCCGCCCTCATCCACGGCCTTCTGCACCGCCGCCGTGTCATCCGCTTTGCCATCACCGATGGCTTGTGACGCAGCGGTTTGCGCCACAAGGCTGACGGAAGCTCCGAGTGAGAGAAGGGTGAGAATGGAAAGACGTTTCATGGATAAAGGAATGAATGGCAGGCTTTACTTGGCGATGGGCTTCCAATCCCGCGCACTGCGGACCACGCGGATGCAATCACCAGCACCGAGCTTTTCATACACTTGCTTCGTCCATTCATAAGCGGGCGGCATCTTGCCGATGAAGGCGATCGGGCGGGGATAGATCAGGGCGAGGTTTTGCGGCAGATCGCCGACACGCAGGATTCCGAGGAACTCGGCGGTCTCAGGCTTGGAGTGCGTTTCGGGTGGCGTGTCGAGAATGAGTTCGCTGATCTTTGGATCAAGAACTGCGGCGTAGATGGCGAGCGCGGCAGTTTCTCCCTGACCAAACAACACCGTGGAGCTGGTGGCGGATTCCTGGCGCATCAGCGCGGCTCCGGAGAGCAGATCGTGAACCTGGCGCTCAGGCAACGTGTGACCGAGCAGTGGATACATGCGGCGCAGCGTCCACAGGTAGCCAGGGCCGACGGAGGTCGCGCCGGTGTTGCGCACTTCCACGCCAGCGCTGGCAAACTCGGGTGCGAGACCCGGTTTGGAGGCACCGCCGCCGGTGAACGTGCTGCGCGCGTCGGGTTGCACGGCGAACAAGACAACGGGGCCGGTGTTCTGCGGCGCGTGCTGAGTTTTCACGGCGAGGGTGAGACCGTCAGTGGTGTCAAAGACACGGGTGCCGTAGAAGGTTCCATCCTTGGTGCCGCCATCGGCCAGTTTGTCGCGCAGGCGCGGCGTGGGATCGGACGGGATGTTGCGGAAGGTGGTTTGGCGCAGCTTCGCGAGCGCGTCTTTTTGATGCGACTGCCACTGCGTTTCGCTGTCGGGCATCGACACGTCCGCCGCCTTCACCAGCAGTGCGTCCATCTGCATCATGGTGTCGTCCTTGGGCAGCTTGCCGCCGAAGACGAGCAGGTTCTCCTCCGGCTCGACGAAGTCGGTCACGTCGTCCTTCACCGGTGTGGGGTCGCCTTTCAGATGCGTGTTGAAAAAGGTGAAGATGGCCTGTCTCAGCTTCGGTGTGTAGCCATGCGGCGCGAGATCTTCGGTTAGCTCAAACTTCTTGGGTTCGCCAAGCGTGGTGTATTGATGGCGGATGCGATGCGCGACATCGCGATAGCCCGCAGGCCGCCACAGCACATCCTCGCTGCCGGAGGCGATCAAAAAGGCACGCGGAGCGATAAGCGCGCCGATGTCCGACCAGCACCAGCGATGGTAATTGACCCAGAAGGCGCAGTCGCAGTGGCCGTCCGTCGCGCGATCCACCGCCATGCGCTCGATGCTGCCGCTCTGGCACACGGGCACGACCACCTTCACGCGTTCATCCGCCGCACCGAGAAACCACGACATCGCGCCGCCACCGCTGAGGCCGGTGACGCCCATCTTGTCGCCATCCACATCGTCGCGGCCTTGCAGGTAATCGAGCGCGCGCATCGCATTCCACACCTCCGTTCCCGCAGGCGTGTAGCCACGGCTCGGCCAGTCAAAACGGCCTTCGCGATAGGTTCCGTGATGCAGACCCTGGCACTCGCCGAGCTGCACCGGATCAAGCACGAAAGCCACATAACCATGCTGAGCAAACCAGCGTGGATTCGCCTGATAAGGCGCGTTCACTTTCCCCTTCGAGTGGCCGCAGAGATAGAGCACCGCAGGCAGCTTGCCGGTGCTCTTCGCCGGGCGATAAAGATTCCCCGCCACATGCGCGCCAGGCAGGCTTTGGAAGTGAATCTTTTCCACCACATAGTCGCCGCGCTCCAGCACGCCGGTCACCGTGGCCTGAAGCGGCGTGCGCTTCGGCAGCGGCGAAAGCCCCAGCATCTCCAGCCACTTCTCACGTCGTTCGGCGAGCGTGGCCTTCCACGTTTCCGGCGAAAGCGGCTGCGCCAGCGAAGCACCTGAGACTTCCTGCGCCTCCTGACTCACGCTGCTGTAAAGCGACAGGCCTTGGGCGACAATGACAGACGGAAAAGCGATGCCGAGGGCGGCGAGTAAAAGACAGCGGCACGATTTCATGGCAGACCACTACGGTGGCAGCAGCCGTGTTTTCGTTTCAGTCTCCGGTTTCAAGTGCGCGGCCAGGAAGCCACAGATCAGTTCACGCGACTCATGAGGCACCGAGTCGGAGGTGATGAACGTCATTTGAGCTTCGCAAACAACTCCTCCAAGCCCGCGACGATCTTGGTCGAGGCATCGACTTCGAGGCAGCTCGACCTCGCACGCCACGTTTCGTAGCCGCCGAGCGCGTGATGCTCCGGCGTGGGCAGGTAGCCGTGGTAGGCATTCGCCAGCGAGACGGTGAAAGTAGGCGAATAACGCTTTTTGAGTTCCAGCCCGATCTCGACGAAGACCTCGGCGGGAATGGCCGAGACGTGAAGATCGCCGATTTTCATGATTTGGAGCGGCGCGGAGACTTTGGCGGGAAAATCGGCCAATAACACGGTTTCACGCGCATAGACCTGTTCCATCGTTTCCATGCGCGGAGCGAGTTTGGAGGTCTTCATCACTTCGGCGGCCTTTTCGACCTCTTCTTTGGTCGGGATGCGCAAACCGAGCTCGATCTCCTTCTGCGCGACACTCAGCGGCAGCGAGTCGGCATGCTTCACGGTCTTCACCGCTGCCGCGACGGCTTGCGCGACATCGTTGGAGACAATCTGGATGCGGCCATACGGCGCTTCTTTGGCCTGACCGCCGCGAAAGTCGATGTTGTTGATGTCGCCGCTGGTGCCGTTCGACATGATGCCGACGAACTCCGGCCCAGCGCCGAGCAACTGCCCGATCTTCACCGCGAAAGCGCCAAAGTAGTCCGCCGAGATGTGACCAGGGCCGACACCACCGACGTAGTGCAGCGAGTAGTTCGCCAGCAAGGCGAGCGGCTTCCCGTCCGCACTTTGCACACTGATGAAGCCCACCTCGGGATCGGTGGGACCGGCGGGTTCGACGAGGTTCGGGTTGTTGATGCCGGGATTCGTCTTCACCTGATCGGTGGTGATGCCCAGCGGTGTCGGGAGAATGCTGCCGGGCTTCATTTTCCAGCGGCGATTGAAGACCTGCTGCGGAACCGAGGCGCTGCCGTGGCCGATTTTCGCCGGGGCGAGGTTGTTCAACGCGCGCCGCACACCATCGGCGATGCGCCGGGCAACGAAGCGCTGATAAATCGGGTTCGGCTCACTCTGGCCGACGGCCTGCAGCGTGCCGCACGAATGCGAGTGCGTGGCGGACATCATCATGTTCTCCATCGGCAGGCCGGTGGCCGCGTTCACCATCTTCTTCGCCTCATCAAAGATGCCGCGACCAATCACGCAGCTATCCGCGACGACGAAAACGAGCTTCGTTTGGCCATCATCGAGTGCGAGACAGCGGGCGTTGAGTTCATCATGAATGGCGAGCGCTTTGCCGTCCTGAAAGCCGCCATTGATCGAGCTGCCGAGTTCCGGCGTGATGTTGCTGGTGGCGGCTCCGGCGCGGAATTCAGCGGCGTGAACCGAGACAGAGAAGAGCAGTGCGGCGATGAAGCGGAGTTTCATGCGAGTCTTACGGCATGAAACGCGCGAACTTGATCAAATCAGCTCACGGATCGGCAAGGCACCGTTTTCGACAAGGTAATGAGGGCGGCCTTTGGTGTCGGTGACGGTGGTGGTGGCCACGTCGATGCCGAGATTGCGATAAAGCGTGGCAAAGACCTCCGCGAAGGTCACGGGACGGCTGTCGGCTTCACCACCGAGGCGATCCGTGGAGCCGATGACCTGGCCCATCGGCATGCCGCCGCCGGCGAGCAGCGCCATGGCGACACGCGGCCAGTGATCGCGGCCGACTTGCTTGCTGATGATCGGCGTGCGGCCGAATTCGCCCCATACGAGCACGGTGACGTCTTTGTCGAGGCCACGCTGATGCAGGTCCTCGACGAGCGCGGTGATGCCTTTGTCGAAGATGGGGAAGTCCTCACGTTCGCGGGAGAAAATGTCGTTATTGGCTCCGCCGTGCCAGTCCCACTTGCTGTAGTTGACCGTGACGACACGCGCACCAGCTTCGACGAGTCGGCGGGCGGTGAGGAAGCTCTGCGGCACGCGTGGCGCGCCGTTTTCGTCGATGCGCTTCACGGTATCCCCAGTGCCGTAGCGCTCGACGAGGCGTGGGTCTTCTTTGGAAAGGTCGAGCGCGTCAGCCAGCTTCGACGAAGTGAGCACGCCCATGGCCTGCTGGGTGAAGGTGTCCATCGCTTCCATCTTTCCGCTCGAATCGACATCGCGGCGGAAGTTGTCGAAGCTCGTGAGCAGCTTCGCGCGATCGGAAAGCCGGTCATAGGTGATGCCTTGCAGCGTGAGGTCGCCACGACTTGGCCCGGTGTGACGGAAAGCATCGTTGGCGGAGCCGAGCAGGCCAGGGCCGGGTTCGTTGTAGGGGCCGTGCGTGCAGTCGTAGCACATGCTGACGAACGGTGGCACCGCAGGATCAAAGGCACCCTTCAATTTGCCAACCACGCTGCCGAACTGAGGCCAGCCGCCGGGTGGGACGGTGCCTGTACGATTGGGGAAGCCGGTGTAGCACTGGATCGCGTCGTGTCCGGCCTGCGCGCCGACGAGCGAGCGGATGATGGTGAACTTGTCCATCATCTTCGCCATGCGCGGGAAGAGTTCACAGATCTGAATGCCATCCACATTGGTGCCGATGGGCTTGTGCGGTCCGGCGATCTCGCGCGGCGCATCTGGCTTCAGGTCAAACATGTCCTGATGCGGCGGACCACCGACGAGATAGATCAGGATGACTGACTTGTGCGAGTTGCGGATGCCCGCCTGGTTTTCCAGCGCCAGCAGCTTCGGCAAAGACAGGCCGAGGGAGCCCAGCCCCCCGACTTTGATAAAGTTACGGCGCGACACACCATCACAGAAGGCGCTGCGTTTTTCGGCGGGAGCGAGAATCTTGAGCATGGCAGGTGCGGCGATGGACGCCAAACAAGTATGGAACTCGCGTCTGCTTTCTTTCGGCTGCTATGACAGGTCCTCCGCCTTTGTGACGGGTGCCCACCAGATGACGATGAGTCCGAGGGCGTAGATGGAAGCGCAGATCACGATCTCAGCGCCGCCATCAACTCGCGCATCTCCTGCTGCACATCGGCACCTGGTGCGAGCGTGTCTCCCAGCGTTTGCTCCAAGATGGCTCGGCAGCGCTTCCGCAGGCGGGAAAGCTGCACGCGCACGGCAGTCTCGGAGATGCCGAGTCGCAGTGCGGCTTCCTGCGTGGCGCCATGGTCTGCTTCCCCCGCGAGCCAGGGTTTCAGAATGGCAAAAGTCTCGCTGCGACCCGCCGCTGCCATCTCCACCTGAAGCATCTCCAGCGTGCGTGCGATCACGGCACAGGCCCACGCCCGATCATACTCTGCCTCCGGTGTGAGCTGGGTTTCATCCGTTACGAACTCCGCCAGTCCAGCAAAGCTGTCTGTGATGCCAGCCCCGCGCTTCTCCGCCGTGTGCGCCCTCTGGTGGCGGATCATGAAGTGCCGTGCAGCCGTGTGGAGATAGGAGCGGAAGCGCCCCCGCCTAGCATCGGCTCCCTGGAGGTGATTCCCCGCCAGCAGATGGGCGAAGAAGGCCTGCGTGACCTCACGCCCGGCCTCTTCACTGCCCAACCAACGGCGCATCTGCCCAAAGACGGGCGCGTAATACGCGGCGCAAAGCTCTGACAAGGCGGTGCGCGCTTCTGGCGTGTCACCCTGTGCCTCCTGTACGAGTGACCAGCGGGTGTTTGAGGTGGCGGCGGTCATGGCTTGGCGCGGAGAGTGGTGATGATCTTGTTCAGGGACTCTTTGCGGGCTTGAGGCAGCGCCTCACGAGTGGAGAGCGACTCGAGTGCCGAGATGTGTTCCGGTTGAGCGTATTTCTCCACCAGCGGCAGCCCTTTCCGCCAGAGGTTGTCGTCGCGGCGCATGCCGAGCAGCTTGATCACTTCACTGGCGACATAGGTCTGGTCATTCTTGTCAGGCACCGTGTCATTCAGCCCCCAGAGACAACGTCCTGCGATGTTCGTCGTGTCGGGGTGGTAGGCGAGTTCGAGGATGCGCTTCACAGCTGCGAGTGACTTGTTCGACTGCACGCTGAGCGCATGGTAAAACACATCGTAGCCGATACCTCCGCCCATGACCCCCGCTTTGCTATCGCCGATGTGGGTCCACTCGATCAGACGCGCCTCGATCTGGGGAGAGACCTTGGAGCCCCAGACGGCTCCGAGCGCTCCCTTGGCCTCGAAGCGCGTTCGGCTATCCGAATGCTCCTGAGCCACCACCATGGCTCTTTCCAGCAGTTCCAGCATCGGCTTGGCAAATTCAGCGGTGAAGTCGCTTTTCGATACTTGGCGCATGGCATAGGCCAGGGGGCTGAGTTCTAAGTCCGTGCTGAGCGGGAGGAGTGCGAGCACACGCTGCCGGTCTGAATCATCCGGCTGGCAGGTCATCAGTGCATAGATCGCACAGACTCGTATCTCGGGGGCTTTAGACTGGAGGTAAAGGCGTGCCTGATCGCGAAACGGCGCGCGCTCATAGTTGAGCTGAGACAGTCTGCTCACGGCCAAGAGGGCGGACTGGATCGAGTCGCCCTCATCCGATTTTAGCGTCGTCATGATCTCTTTCAAAACCGCCTCCTGGGCCAGCTTCGAGTCGGTCTGGGTGGCGCGTTCCGTCCATGCAGTCGCCTTGTCCTGGATCGACTGCTTCCTTTCGCGCTGACGCTGCATTTCGGCCTGCTTCGCATCTCTCTCCCTGATTTGTTTTTCGGCCGTCTGCTGTTTGCTCGCCGTGTCTGCCCACTGCCAGATCGTCAGATACCAGGGCACGGCGACCATCGCCAAGATGGCTGCGGTGATGCCATAGCGGACTCGCTTTTTCCGCCGAGGAGAGCCTGGGCGCGGTGCTTTGGCACTCGTGGCGTCTTCGATGTCGGACCTCATTTGCTCGGCGCTTTGGAAGCGTTTGCCCGGCTGCTTATCCAGCGTGCGCATCACCACGTCATCCAGCCGTGCATCCACACCGCTGGCCTCGCTGGGAGTTGGGAAGCGCCCCAGCGGCAGCTCGCCTGTGAGCATCTCATAAAAGACGACGCCGAGGCTGTAAATGTCTGCGCGGTGATCGACTTCTGCGGGCTTTTCCACCTGCTCGGGTGCCATGTAGGCCAGGGTGCCTAGCTTCGCGCCGCTTTGCGTGAGGGTGAAGGGCATCTCCCCGTCATCTCGCAGTTTCGCCAGGCCGAAATCGACAAGCTTCACACGGCCCTCGGTATCGATGAGGATGTTTTCCGGCTTGATGTCACGATGCAGCACGCCGTGCTCGTGGGCATAGTGCAGCGCGTCACAGAGCTTCGGCACGATGGCCAGCGCCTCGCGCGCCGTGAGACCGCCATGCTGCATGGCCTGGCGGAGGTTCACCCCCTCCACATGCTCCATCAGCAGATAGGGCACGGGCTTCTCACCGAAGTCATAGACCTGCACGATGTGCGGATGGCTGAGGCGGGCGAGCGCGCGCGCCTCGCGGCTGAAGCGCTCCAGCCACTCGGGATCTCCCGCCCGCTCAGCCGACAGTACTTTGAGGGCCACCGTGCGGTTCAGGTGCGGCTGCTGCGCACAAAAAACGCGCCCCATGCCGCCTTGGCCGATCATCTCCTCAATGATGAGCTGAGGAAACGCGGCGGCTAGCTGCTCGAGTTCCAGCGGCGGCGGCACAACCTCCCTGTCCTGCATGGCATGTTGGAGGAGACATGCCGGGCAGATGCCCTGAGGGGCGTCCTCTGGCAGTGGCTGGCTACAAGTCTGGCAGGTGATCATATTCATGGCTGCCCGTGTATGCGCATCGGGCATGGAAGTGTTTCATCCTTTCACAAAAGACAAAGGATGGCCCCTCAGTCACGCAGCTCCTTGGTTGTATCAGGAGCCCACCAGATGACGATCAAACCGAAAGCGTAGATGGAGGCGCAGATCGTGCCGACGCGCGGATAATCGCCACCGAGAGCGGTGAAGAGGAATCCAGCGGCCAAAACGCCAAATGCGGTGGCAAAACGGCCTGAATTGTAGGCGAGGCCGCTGCCGGTGGCGCGGACGCGTGTGGGAAACAGCTCTGGCAGATAGAGCGCCAGCCAGCCAAAGAACAACGTGGCGACGAAACCCTGCGCGAAGACGATGGGATGAAATGATGGCTGCAACGGCGCGGTGAATTGGAACATCGCTAAGGTGATCGACACCGTGGCGAGACTGATGAGCGCGTAACTGAGGCGGCGACCGAGCCAGCTTGCGAGCTGAGCCCCCGCGAAGCTGCCGAGCGTGGCTCCGAGTGCCCACCAGCCCTGCGTGGCGGCTTTGTAGCCGATGTTGGCGGTTCCGGCAACCTTGTCGGCCCATGGAATCATCCACTTGCTGGCCGACCATGCGCCGATCATCGGAATCGAGCTGAGGAGGACGCCGATGATGGTGAAACGGAGAAGTGATGGCTGGAACAGCTCGCGCAGTGGAGCGACTTTTTGCTTCACACCACGATTCGCGAGCCACTTCGGCGATTCAGGCAGCGCGATGAGCACGAAGATGCCGAGCAACGCCGGTGCGCCGGCGAATTGAAACAGCCAGCGCCACGAATCCGGCGTTATGGGCCATGCGCGGGCGAGTTGGGAGAGGAGAAGGATGCCCGCATTGAGTCCGGCCATCATCGCGCCGGAGACGAGCGGGCGTGAGGCGCTGGACCAGCACTCGGAGACGAGCGCGATGCCATTCGGCCACAAACCGCCGACTCCAAGGCCGACGAGGAAGCGCAGCGCGAGCATCTGCCACTGATCCTGCGCATACGCGCCGAGCGCGGCGAAGATGGAGTAAAAGAGAATGCACACGCCCATCGCCCGCGTGCGGCCAATGCGATCGCCCATATTGCCGAGCGCGATGCCGCCGATGGCCGCGCCGAGCATGAGCGCGGCTGTGAAACGTGCGAACCACTCACCGCCGAGTTCGGCCGTAAATCCTGCTCCGAGAAGGCTTTTCGACACGGACAGCGATGCGACGGGCATGAGGCCGAGTTCGACGCCGTCAAAGACGAGGGCCAGAAAAGCAGTGACGAGCACCAGATAGCGTTGCGAGGCAGTCATGGCTCCAGAATGGCTTTAATCACGGCGCTGTTATCCGCGTTGCCGAAACCGAGCGATTCGGCCTTTTCGAGCAGTTGGCGGTGCGTTTCGCTCAAGGGCAGCGGGATCGAGCTGGCGGCGAGCATGAGGCGCACGTCCTTCAGATGCTGCGAGAGCTTCGCTTGCGGCGTGAAGTCCTGCGTGATCATTTTCTCACCCTTGGTGTCCATGATGCGCGAGTAGGCCATGCTGCGGCGCATGACATCGAGCGTCTGCACCGGATTGAGGTCCAAATCCCACGCAAAGGCCAATCCTTCGGCCAACGCGGCGCGATTGAGGCCGAGGACGAGATTCGTGACGAGCTTCATCTTTGCGCCGCTGCCGCAGGGACCGATGTGAACTGCCTCGCGGGCGAATTTCGCGAACAAATCACGGCACTGCTCGAAAACCGCCGCTTCACCGCCGACCATGACGAGCACGTCGCGCTGCAAAAGCTGCGCACTGCTGCCGGAAACGGTCGCATCAAGGTAATGCACGCCTTTTGCGGCCAGTTCGACTCCGAGCGCGGCCATTTCGGTTGGATCGCCGGTCGTGGTGTCGATGAGGATGAGGCCGGGCTTCAAATTCGCCCCATGAAGCACGGAGCGGACGATGTCGGAGTTTGGCAGGCAGAGGAAAACGACATCGCATTGCTCGAAGAGCTCATCCGCTGTTGTGGCATTCACGCAGCGGCTCGAGTCGATGTCCCAGCCGCGTGAAGCACCGGTCATCCGCATCAACGCGGAGCCCATGAGGCCCATGCCGATGATGCCGACGGGTTTTGTGATCGTGGTTGGTTCAGAATGACTCATCAAGGGCTGGCGTATTCTCCGGCCGGGATGATGGCGGGTGTTGGCTTGAGCGCAAACTCTGCGAAACACGTCGTCCTGGTGTCAGCGCCTCTGGATGCGCAGATTGCGGTAGGAGAGTTCGCCGCCGTTGTTTTGCAGGGCGAGCGCGCCACGGACGCCGGCGCCAAACTGCGGCTTTCCGGCAAACTTGGAGGCATCCAGCGCGGCGCGGTAGTCGGCGGCGGCGACATCGTAGGTGCAGACTTTCTGGCCGTTGATCCAGTGTTCGCGGTGTGAACCGCTGATCACGAGGCGCGCGGTGTTCCATTCACCGAGCGGCTTGGAGGCATCACTCTGGGGTTGTACGACTGCGAAGAGGCCTCCCGAGGGGGTGCTTCCCGAAAATGCCGGGTCGCACAGTTGCAGTTCGGGCGCGGCCAGGGGTCGCCGACCACATGATAAAACACACCGCCATTGCCGCCTGGTCCGACACGCCATTCGAAGTCGAGTTCGCAGTCGCCGAATTCTTCGATGGTGCGCAGGACGGACTTGGTGGAACTCATCAGCACGCCCGCTTCCACACGCCAGCTCGCCTCGGGCGCGGTGTCGTTGGTGGTCTTCCAGCCGGTGAACGTGCGGCCGTCGAACAAAGCATCTGTCGCGGCGACCGTTGCGCTGCCTTCGATCTTTCCCGTGCCGGTGACTTCGCGCACCTCGATCTTGTGGAAGGTGACGGCGCGATTCCACGAGCCAATGCCGAGATGCTGGTCGTCGCGCAGACGCATGATGGCCTCCATGCTCAGGCGCTTGAAGTCGCCGGACCATTTCAGCAGCTCCTTGCCATCCAGCAAAGCGCGCAGGCCGTCGCGGCGCACTTCGACGGTCGAACGATAACGGCGGCCGGGCTCGATGGCGGTGCTGGTGCGCACGGCGGCCTCGTCGAACTGGCTGCATAACTTGCCATCGAGCAAATCGAGACCGTAAAGCGGTGGAGTCCGGCTGTGAGCATTGAGTTTCCAGGCAAACGAGTGTCCTGCTGCGGAGAGATACTGGTTCACGTTTGCTCCGGCATCGTCGGGCGTGAATTCCATCTCGAAGTCGTATTCCTCCGGTGGTTGATAAGGCAGTTGCAGCACCGACGCGCCTGTCGGACGCGCGACCGAGATAGTGCTGGCGGTACGCGACCACTCACCCACGAGGGCGTCTCGCTTCACCTCCACCAGCGGGAGAAGGTCAATGGTGCGGCCCTTGGTGGACGATGACTGGCTCGGTGGCTGAGATGCTGCATTTGCCGTCGCGGGCGATTTGCCGCGCATCCCCGACATGATCACGGCCGCGACGGCGATCACTGCGACGATACCGCCAATGATCAGCCACGGGCTGGCGGGTTTCTTTGCACGCACGACTTTGGCGTGAGCGCCGACTGGCTGCGCCGCCACCGAGCGGCTCCCTGTGCCCGGTTGTCCCGGCCCTCTGGCCACCGGCTTCGCAGGGCGGGACGGAAGCGCCTGCATCGGCACCGCGCCGGTGCCCTCGTCCTTTGGCTGTGGCGCCGTCAGGATCACATCGAGCGCGCGGCGCACGTCCATCGCACTCTGGTAGCGCTCCTCGCGATCGGTCTCCATCGCCTTGCCGATGATCGCGTCAAAGCGCGGATCACTATCGATGCCTTTTTTGGAGGGCAGCTTGAACATGCCGCGCGGCACCTCGCCGGTGAGCATTTGATAGAGCATCACGCCGACCGCATAAATGTCCGCGCGATGATCCACTACAGTGCCGGGCGAAAGCACCTCGGGCGCGATGTAATCGGGCGTGCCCATCGCCATGTTGGTGCGCGTGAGGCCGCTGGTCTGCGAGGGGTCATGCATCTTCGCGAGGCCAAAGTCCGCCACTTTGACGTGCCCCTCCTGATCGATGAGGATGTTCGCGGGTTTGATGTCGCGGTGGATGACACCACGCGAGTGCGCGTAGTGCAGCGCATCGCAAACGTGCGCGGTGATGGCCAGCGCATAGTCACCGGAGAGCTTCCCGCTGGCGCGGATCATCTTCTGCACGTCCGTGCCATCGACGAACTCCATGATGAAGTAGAGCAGGCCGTCCGGCGTCTCGCCAAAGTCATACACGCTCACGATGGCCGGGTGGTTCATGGCCGCCATCGTCTGCGCCTCGTTCTGGAAGCGCTCGATGAACTGCATCTCATCATCCGCCGCGCCGAGGGGCAGAATCTTGATCGCCACCAGCCGCTTCAGCGACTTCTGCCGTGCCTTGTACACCGCGCCCATGCCGCCACGGCCGAGAATCTCGATGATCTCATACTGCGGCAGCATGGCCTGCAATTCCTCCACCTCAGGCGCCTGCCACATGCCGGATGACGATGGGTGCGAGCTGTTCGGCCGCGCGGTCGGGATGGTGGGCTGTTCGTCGGGAGACATCGTGATGAGTGATCGCGTTATCTGGCTTCCAGCACCAAACGGCCCCACTGCTCGGGATAAAGCCGGGCTTCGGTGGGGATGTCATTGTTGGCGTGGGCTTCGGCACAGACGCTGCGCCACCAGGCACAGGAGGCGTTGGTGTTCCCTGCACCGCTGGAGGAAATGACCTGGACATCGAAGGGGATGGTCTTGCTGGCCGAGGTGTAGCCCAGTTCGCTCCACGGGATGGCGATGTCGGCCACATAACCGGCGGGGAAGCGGGTGAAGGTGATCTTGGCCTTGGTCATGGGGGCCACATAGTCGAAGGTCTCGGTCGAGACGGGTGATTTGAAGGTGTAAGGCGTCTTCGTGGCCGAT
>CAMCWM010000101.1 GCA_945882215.1 Akkermansia muciniphila
AAGCATGGCACTCGCAATTGCTCGCGGAGATGAAGCAGATCGCGCAGGATTTTCCGGCAATGGTGACGCCACCGCCGGAGATGGCGTGAGCGCTGAGGCGGGGGCGAATGACAAATGTCGAATGCAGAATTACAGCCGATCGAAGCAAGACAGACAGCGAAGCTGCCCCGAACTCTGAGGCGTGAACGAAGTGAATCAAATGGGGACGGATGGGCGGGCACGGGATGCCTCCGTGGCGTCTGCTGGCCCTTCAACAGCGTGTGCTGAGGAAGGTGCATCCCGACACGCGGCTGAGGCTGAGCATTTTTGAACGGTGGGGGGCGGCAGGGGTCTGCTGTTGCCGCCAATGATCCGGGGAACCCTTTCCCCGGCCCCCTCCATGAAAAAAACGATGCCTCTGTTCCGCCCCCTGGTCCGCGTCTCTTCCTTCCTCACGATGGCTGCCATGCTCAGTCATTGCACCTCCACCAAGACGAAGCCGGACAAGGTGGTCGTGAGTGTGAAAGATCAAAAACTGGGTCTGTACAAAAACGGCCGGTTGAAAGGGCAGTATGTGGTTTCGACTTCGAAGTTCGGTCTGGGCAGCGATCCTGGCAGTAACAAGACGCCGCTGGGCCAGTTGGAGGTCACCAGCAAGATCGGGGAGGGACTGCCTGCCGGTGCGGTGCTGAAGGGCCGCTCATGGAACGGTGAAGTCCTCACGCCGAACGCTCCAGGTCGTGACCCGGTGGTGTCCCGCGTGCTGTGGCTGAATGGCAAGGAAGCAGGCAACCGTAACACGCAGAACCGGCTGATCTACATCCACGGCACGCCGGAGGAGCGCAATCTGGGCCGTCCTGCCAGCTACGGCTGCGTGCGCATGGGCATGGAGGACGTGATCAACGTCTTCGATCAGGTTCCCGTGGGCACCAGCGTGACGATCACCGAAGACGGGCTGTCCCGTCATCTGAACGCCACGGCGGTGAACTGAGAGCGCCGGGGTGGGGGCGTGAGGGCTGCGGCTTCGGCTGCGAAAGCCCAGTCAGGGAAAGCCGCGCTCCCGGGAACGGATCAACGTGAAAGCCGCTGCTGATACCGGCGAAGGAGCAGTGCGGCAACCCAGAGGGCTGTGGAAGTAACTGCGTAGAAGCGGAATTCCCGCCACTCGGGATGGCTCCTGCCGAGAAGGCACCATCCGACGAGTGCGAGGCTGAAGAGCAGTGCGATGCCGCCGAGGGCCAGTGAGCGCGTGCGATCATCCGCCGCCCTGCTGTGTCTGTGTCCGATGCAGCCAATGGAGGTGATCAACAGCATGACGAAGTAGAAGCCGTTCACGCCCCACCAGAGCAGGAGTTCAACGAGGCCCGTGTAGTCGGAGGCGAGAATGACCATGAGTTCGTTGGATCGCGAGTCATGCCTGACACGCGCAAAGGGCTACTCCTTCAACGGCGGCGGACGATGGCTCTGAATCTGTGCTTTGAAGTCACCGAGGCTGTTCCAGTGGGTGGGTTCATTCAAATCAACCTCGGAGATGGCGAGGGAGCCCCAGGTGGTGGCTTGGGCGAGGACGTCGCCGTAGTGATCGTAGATGCCGGAGATCATCCAGGCGTGCTTGCTGGAGTCGGTGTAGGTACTGCTGACGACATAGACGTGGTTTTCACAGGCACGGGCGGCGGCGAGCATGGGATTGCAGCCCCAGACGGGCCATGCGATGACTTCGGCACCTTGGATGGCGAGGGCGCGGGCGACTTCGGGGAAGAAGCCGTCGTAGCAGATCATCATGCCGACTTTGCCAAAACGGGTGTCGAACACGGGATAGTCGCTGCCGGGGGTGATGCCGGCCTCGATCTCGCTGCGCGGGAGGGTGACTTTGCGATACTTGCCGATGAGGCGGCCATCGGGGCCGAGGAGGGCGGCGGTGTTGTAGAGGGTCTTGCCCTCGCGTTCGACGAGGCCGGCGACAATGTAGAGATCGTGCTTCTGCGCGAGCTGGCCAAAATACTCGGTGCTGGGGCCGGGGATGGTCTCGGTGCACTCATCCATCTTCTTGCCGGTACCATAATAGGTGAGGGTTTCGGGGAGCACGACGAGGTCGGCCCTCTGCTTCGCCGCCTCGGCGATGAGCGGCGCGAACTGCGGCGGTTTGTCGGACGGGTTCTTGCCGTCCTTCGGCTGGAGATGGATGGTGGCGAGCTTGACCTTGCGCGGCGCGGGCGCGGCGACGGCGGTGAGCGAAACGTCGCTCCACTCAACGCGGGCGTTGGCGGCCCACTGCAAGTAGAGCTCGATCTTCGCCTGTCTGGCCTTCACGGGCGCGCGCAGGATGCTCTCGCAATGCACCCACTGGTTGGCCCCGCTGTCGGGGATGTGCGGATACTCAGGCTCGGCGCGTGGGACGGTGCCTTTGGCGTAGCCTTGCTTCGCCGGTTCCTCCCAGGTGACGGGATTGCCCTTCTCATCCTGCCAGATGACGCGCGCATAGACGCTGCGGCGTGCCGTGGGCATGGCGCTGGCTTTTTTCCACGCGCTGAACTGGTGATGCTTGCCGCCCTCGACGGGCAGGGTGCGCGTCCAGCAGCCGATCCAGTGCTCGCCGGGGCCGGTTTCGAGGATGAGAGAGGCTTTGCCGTCGTGGCCGCCGGTCTTGCTGACATCGGCGTCCGGTTTCGCCTCGTCACGCGGCGACCACACCGACCAGTCTTCGGTCAAAGCGGCGCGTGAGACGGTGGCCAGCAGGGCCAGGAACAGAATGACGGGTTTCATGACGAGTAAACGATGACCGACACGGAAGTCTTTTCTCAAGCCAACGGCTTCGCTGCGCTGAACCGGCCTAAAGGAGAGCGGACGCAGGCGGAGGGCCTTCGATGGCTCAGGGCTTGCTGACAGGCGTGCATGCGGCGCCTGTCATCGCGATCCTTCCAAAAGCGGGACAAAAGCCTTACAACGAGAGGCTTGCCGGAGGGGTGGTCTGTCGGAGCGTACGGACATGATTAGCCAAGCCTTTGCCGAACTCCTGGAAGAAGGGCCGTTTGCCTGGAATGCGTTTCGTCTTGATGAGGGACTGACGAGCCCTGACCTGCGCCGTGCGGATTTGCCAGGGCGGGTGCTGCGCCGTGTGAACCTGACGGACGCGGATCTGCAGGAGGCGAACCTGAGCGATGCTGAACTGAGCCTGGCGCAACTGACACGGGCAAACCTGAGCGGCGCGGATCTGCGCGGGGCAAACCTGGACGGCGCGGAGGCATGCGAAGCGCGCCTGAAGGGAGCGGACTTTCGCGGGGCACGCTGCAACGGGCTGAAGCTGACGGGAGCAGACCTGCGAGGCTGCAATTTTCACGGCATGGATCTGCGCCGGACGAATTTCACGGACGCGGATCTGCGCGGGGCGGACCTTGCTGGCTGCAGGTTGCTGTGGTCGCAACTGGTTGGCGCGGATCTGAGCGACGCGAACCTGAGCGGGGCCGAGATTCTGGGCGAGGCCATGACTGTGCCAAGCGGAATGCGACGACAGCAGACCTTGTCCAGCAGTCGGTGAACTGGGGAGGGCACTAATTGACAGACGTCACGCAGCTTGTACTAGCGTGAAACTTCACAGCGGATAGTTGCTACCGCTTTCACTGCTCATCCAATCCGCGTCGGATGCGATACTTGATCGCAAGCTGGTGCGCAGGGGAGTTGGCGAAGGTCAGGGCCTTGATGCGCTCGATTTGAAGCAGAGCGCTGCTCTGGGTGGCATGGAAGTGGCTGCCGGTGTGCGCGATGGCGAGCAGGCGGGTGATGTAATCGAGCTGGAGATTCTGCCGCATGGTGCTGACGGGCTTCGCAGGATCGTCGCCGGTGCAGATGGCAGTGGTCAGCGTGGAAAGGACTTCATCCACGGTGACTTCGTTGCCATAGAGGGCGCTGTCTTGGAGTCGCTGGAGCGTCTGAGAGTGCAGCAGATGCGCGAGCAGTGAAGTCTGCGTGCGGAAGACCATGTCGTGGAGTTTTGGATCTTCCGTCTCGTCACCATGATCGAAACCGCGGCGCTGCTGCTGGAGGTGCGCGTAGAGTTCCGGCGGGGCGGCCATCGCATCGGGCGCGAAGGCGTATTTGGAGATCGCCAGCAGCGCCCGGCGCTGCTTCTCGGCCTCGACAGGTTTGAAGGGGGCGACACCCTGCGTCTGACCCTGCACGGCGCGTTCGACATACACGCCGCCGACATAGCGTGAGATCGCGGTGAGCGAGCCGCTGGCGTCCTTGGTCAGCGTGCCGTAAGCCTGCGCGACCTCCTGCCAGCTCTTGCCGGGATCAGCCACATCTTTGAGGATGCTGGGCAGTTCGGCTTTCACCATCTCGCAGCGCTGCTCGCCGTAGGCGATGGGATCACTGCTCATGTCGAAGAGCATCGCACGCGGGTCGATGGCCTTGCCGATGGTGCGCATGTCGTCGGCGTCGTTGGCGAAGGCCAGCTCCGGCTTGTGCGACTGGCTGGCGATGGCTTCGAGGCGCTTCTGTTCCTCGAGCGGATCTTCCAAGGACTCGCTGTAACCGAAGTTGATGGCCCAGTGGTCATACGGGCCGGGCTTTGTGGTGAAATACTGGCCCTGCTTCACGCCTTTGGGCGCGATGTTGACCGGCGGGTAATCCATGACGGAGCCGGTGAGGCCGGTTTTTTCGGTGATCTCGGCATTATGCACATTCACGGCGTCGTGGAGGTGGCTGGAGCGGAAATTGTGGTTCAAACCGAGCGTGTGGCCGACCTCGTGCAGCGCGAGGTAGTAAAGCGATTCTTTGATGAGGCGGTCCACCTCGATGCGGTCGCTCTTTTGCAGGCGCAGCATCGTCTGGCCGAGCTGGATGCCCTGGCGGGCGCAGTTGCACGCGAGGCAGGCGTGCGGATTCGACGCTGTGGCGCCTTCGTTTTGCTCAGTGGCGAGTCCGAGGTCGTCGTAGAGCTTCTTCGTGAGCAGACGCTTCGTGATGTAGCTGTACTCCAGCATGATGTCCGCGCCGAGGATCTGGCCGGTGCGCGGATTGGCAAAACTGGGGCCGTAACCACCGAAGGGCGGGTTCACACTGCTCGTCCAGCGCAGCACGTTGTGCTCGATGTCGCCCGCGTCCCACTTCGCGTCATCAGGCTGCTGTTTGACGACCACGGCGTCTTTGAAGCCGGCGGTTTCAAAGGCTTCGTTCCACTTGAGGACGGCGGTGCGGATGGTGTCGCGGAACTCGACGGGCGTGGTGTTTTCAATCCAGAAGACGATGGGCTCCACGGGTTCGCTGAGCGGCGTGCCAGGCTTTTGTTTCACGAGGTTCCAGCGATGGATGACGTCACGATAGGGCGCGACGTCGGTGCTGGTCATGTCGGTGATCTGGTGGGTGAAGTAGCCGATGCGGGGATCGTCACCGCGCGGTTTGAAGTCGCTCTCCGGCATGGCGATGAGCGTGTGCTGCACCTGCACGGTGATGTAGCGCGCGTCGGTGATGTCCTCATCGTGCTTCCCGGAGGGTGTGGGGTTTTCAAAGACGTACTCGGCGATCACGGCGGTGTTCTTTGGGTAGCCGTTGATGCGCATGATCTTCGTCTTCGGCTCCGAAAGGCGGCCCAGCATCGACTTTTCGCCTCCGCCGAATTTCACCATCGTCAGCGTCTCGCGCAGGAAGAGATTGGTGGCGGCCACAAGCACACCATCCGCGTCCTCGGCCACGATGCTCTCGCTGGCGAGGATGGCCTGGCTGATGTTGGCGTTGCGGGCCTTGGAGAGGGGGTTTTGCGGATCAAAATGGATCGAGGTGTTCTGCTCGACGAATTCCACGCGGTCAAAAATCTTCCGCAGGGTGAAGATCGTCTCCTGGCCGTAGCGTCCGCGGTTGTGACCGGCTGCCACGGGTCCATCGACGCTGTGATTGAAGTAGATGAACTCGGGGCCGAGCTGCGCCTTGGAGATGTAGAGCCACGGCGCGCCTTTCTCGGCGTCGAGATACATGCGGAACAGGCCGTCCACTCGTTTGAAGTCCTTGGTGAAGTCTGCGACTGACTTTTTCTTGGGTTTGTTGTCCTCGGCAGGTTTTGCGGTCGTGGCAGGCGCCGGGGCAGGGGATGGCGGGGTTTGAACGGGTGTTGACGGCTTGGCTGGAGCAGGGGTCGGCGCAGGCGGCGTGGGTTTGCCAGGAACGGGCACCGGTTCAGGCTTTGGCTCCGGTTTGGCAGGCTCAGGTTTCGGCTCAGGCTTCGCCGGATCGCGTTTCGGCTCAGGTTTGGCCGGTTCCGGCTTCGTAGGCTCCGGTTTCGGCTGGGGCTTGGGTTCCGCTGCCGCGTAAAGGTTCGTGAGGGTGAAAGCGAATGTGAGGCAGACAAGGAATGTGCGGTTCAGCATGGCGGGAGCGAATGGGTTGATCGCCAGTTTAACGTCACCGAACCGGGCTTGCACACATTTGATGGCAAGAATTGTGCAAGCCTTGCGTTTCCGCGCCTGGAACCACCTCATCCGCCCCCTATGAAAGCCAAACATCTCCTTCTTGCGTGCCTGACTTTGACCACAGCCACGCTTCACGCGGCGATGCTGCCAGAGAGCCAGAAAATCGACGAACTCCTGGCCAAAGGCTGGGAAAAAGCTGGCGTGAAGCCGAATCCGCCCGCCAGCGATGACGTTCTCGTCCGTCGGCTCTATCTCGACATCGCGGGCCGCATTCCCACCGTGGAGGAAGCTGCGGCTTACACGAAGTCGAGCGATCCGCAGAAGCGCGCGAAGCTGATCGACACGCTGCTGGCTTCCGATGGCTACACGAGCCACATGTTCAACTACTGGGCGGACATCCTGCGCCTCTCTGACAACGTCAAAGGCCGCCTCACCGCCGAGGCGTATGAGGAGTGGCTCAAAAAGCAGATCAAGGCCAACACGCCGTATGACCAGTTCGTGAAAAACCTGCTCACCACCGACGGCGGCGTGTGGGACAGCGGCAGCATCGGCTTCTGGCAGCGGGATGAGAACAAGCTCGACCACCTGGCCTACACCGTGCAGGTCTTCCTCGGCACCAACATCGTCTGCGCACAGTGCCACAATCATCCCTTCGATAAATGGACGCAGATGGACTACTACCACATGGCCGCCTTCACCAACGGCATGGACACAAAGAGTAATGGCGTCAGCTTCAAGCCTGACAAAGCCAAGCAGCAGCTCGACAAAAAACTGCTCGAGTCCATGAACCCGAAGGAGCGCCGTGCCTACATGAAGAAAATGCAGGCGGAAGCTAGAAACCCCGTCCCGGAAGGCGTCAGCAAAGAAGACATGCAGAAGGTCAAGCAGGCCATGCAGGACGTGACGAAACCGCTGCGCTACACCAGCGCCGAGTGGCAGGAAGGCAAGCTGCCCACGCTGCCGCATGATTATCAGTATAAAGATGGCAAGCCCGGCGAGAAGGTCACGGCGAAGGCCATGTTCGGCCCCGAGGCGGTGCAAAAAGAAGGCCAGACCACGTTGCAGTCCTTTGCCGACTGGATGTCCAGCCCAGAGAACCCTCGCTTTACCACTGTCATCGCCAACCGCATGTGGAAAAAGGCCTTCGGCATCGGTTTGATCGAACCGGTCGATGAAATGACCGACAGCACCGTCGCGAGCAATCCCGCGCTGATGGATTACCTCAGCCAGCTCATGATCGAGAAGCAATACTCGCTCAAATCCTTCCTCCGCGTACTTTACAACACGGACACGTACCAGCGCGCCGCCACCACGCAGGAAGTGCCGCTCGGCGAGATCTACCACTTCACCGGCCCCATCCTTCGCCGCATGAGCGCGGAGCAGATCTGGGATTCGCTCGTCACGCTGAGCAAAGGCAACGTCGATGATGCCGTGGATGCCGACAACACCCACCTGCACCAGTATCTCGACGATCTCTCCATGTTCCTCGGCACCATCAAAGCGAAGGGCGCTCAAGGCTTGGTGGAAATCGCCCGCGCCAATGCCGACAAGCTCGCCGCCAACCAGAAGAAGGTCGAAGAGATGAAAGCGAAGCTCGCCGCCGCGAAGGAAAAAGGCGGAGACACCACTGCCGAGACAAGGGCGCTTGCCCGCGAGTCCCAGCAACTCCGCAAGGAAACCGAGCGCGACTTCCTCGTTGCCCTCGTCGGCGAAGATCGTGCCAATGATCTGCGCCAGGGCTACAACGCCAAGCAGCCGGAAAAAACCAAGCGTCCGCAGATCGACCCCAAACAGCTCTCCAGCATGACCAAGGAGCAGCGGAAAGAGTTCCTGAAGAACTACCAAAAAGGAGCCAACAACAAGGACGTGAGCCTCGCCACCCGCGCCAGCGAGCAGCCCAGCCCCGCGCGCCCCGGCACCTTCCTGCGCACCTTTGGCCAGAGCGACCGCGAGCAGATCCAAAACGCCAGCGACGACGCTTCCGTGCCGCAGGCGCTCACCCTGCTCAACGGTCCTGTCGCCGACATCCTCAGCAGTCCGGCCTCGAAGCTCAATCAAGACCTCGAAAAAGCTCCGAACACGCCGCAGAAGCTCGAAACGCTCTATCTCGCCCTCCTCGGCCGCAAACCCAGCGCCGATGAAAAAGGCGTCCTCGAAAGCGTCTCCCGTGAACGCGGCGACAAGGCCGTCGCCGATGTCACCCACGCGCTGATCACCGGATCGCAGTTCCTTTTCGTCCAGTAAGCCAAAACCCACACTTCCACCGCCATGAAAGACCTCCTCAACACCTGCGATGAACAAAGCCGCCGCGACTTCGCCAAAAACATCGCCAAGACCTGCCTTGGCGTTTCCGTCATGAGCGCCCTCGCTCCGCGTGGCTTCGCTGCGCCGTTTGAAGGTGCCTCGAAGGCCAAACAGGCCGCCACCGCCAAGCGCGTCATCTATTTGTACATGTCCGGCGGCATGACGCATCTCGACACCTTCGGCGTTGTGCCCGGCGCGGACACGATGGGATCGACCAAAGCCATCTCCACTTCTGCTGATGGCGTGCAGATCAGCGAATACCTGCCGACCACCGCGAAGATGATGCACCGCGGTGCCGTCATCAATTCCCTCAGTTCCACGCAGGGCGCACATGCGCAGGGGAACTACTTCCAGCACACCAGTTACACCATGCGCGGTGCCACACGGCATCCCACTATGGGTGCCTGGCTGCAAAAATTCCAGGGCAAGGGCAACACCGACCTCCCCGGCTCCGTCATCATCACGAGCGACAGCAAACATCCCGGCGGCGGCTTCTTCGAGGCCGCGTTTCAGCCGCTCGTCCTCAACGATCCCGCCAAAGGCCTGCAAAACAGCCACATGCCCGCCAGCCTCAGCGAGAGCGATTTCGACTATCGCCTCGGCCTCTCCGCCAAGCTCGATCAAGGCTTCCGCCAGACCTACAACTACAACGGCGTCAAAGCTTATGCCGAGGTCTATAAGGACGCCATCAAGGTCATGAAGAGCGAGGATCTCGCTGCCTTCGACCTCAGCAAAGAATCCGCCGAAACGCATGCGGCGTATGGCGAAGGCAGCTTCTCCCAAGGCTGCCTCCTCGCACGTCGCCTCATCGAGCACGGTGTGAAATTCGTCGAGGTCAATCTCGGCGGCTGGGACATGCATCAGGACATCTACGCCCGGCTGCCCGAACGCGCCGCCGACCTCGACAAAGCCCTCGGCACATTGCTCACCGATCTAGATCGCCGTGGTCTGCTCGACGACACGCTCGTTGTGCTCACCTCCGAATTCGGCCGCACACCGAAGATCAATCAAAACGACGGCCGCGACCATTATCCGAAGGCCTTCAGCTCTGTCCTTTGGGGCGGCGGCATCGCCGGAGGTCAGGTCTATGGCAAGACCGACAAAGGCATCGAAGTCACCGAAAACAAAGTCAGCGTGCCCGACTTCAACGCCACCATTGCTTATGGCCTCGGCTTGCCGCTCGACATGGTGCTCTACAGCAGCTCGAAGCGTCCCTTCACCGTCACCGACAAAGGCCAGCCGCTCACGAATCTGTTTGGTTAATCGAGTATAATCACCGCAGGCTTCTCGGAAATTCACACAGCTTTGTATCGACAATTTTTCCCGATTTGTTCATGATCGGGAAAAATCATGCGAGTCGGGAAAGCACTGCTTCATCTTGGGATACTTGCTTGTCTGGCTCTTCGCGTGCCGGTGTCTGGTGCTGACCTCACCGAGTCACAGCTTCGCGATGGTTTGACCAAGCTGTCGGCACTGATGGCATCCGAGGTGCCGAAAAATGCCCGCTGGGTGCTGGCTGAGAGCCAGGGACAACGATTTGGCATCTTCACGCGTGAGGAGGGCGTGTTTCACTCGGAAGGAAACACCTTCCTGTTCGATGAAAAACCCGGTGTCGAAGCGCGCATGCTGATTTTGTCCTCCGGCAGCGTTTTTACCGTCAAAACCGAGTCTGAAAATGGCGGCAATGTTGAAAGCAGGCAACGTGAGTATCGCGCCACTTGGAAGGACGCGAACGTCACCAACGATGTGGCCGTCGCGGCCGCATGGCTGGCGAAAGAGGTGAAGAAAGCCGGAGCAAGTCAGGAATCAGCTCCTGCCGATCCGTTTGGCGGCAACAGAGACAATCCGGCGAATCAAATCGCGATGCATCAGCAAACTGCGTTGCTGTGGTCCGCCGTGCTGCTACACACCGGACATGAGCCGGAGGCGATGACGCTTGCCAGGGCCGCGCTCGCCAGTGCCGATGAAAAGCGCCGCAAGCAATTGCTCGACGGTTTCTTTGACCGCACGGCCAGCCAGGCATTTCAAGAAACGATGCAGAAGCTTGGCAAGCATCGTGACTGGAATCAGTTGCGTGACGATCTGGGCGCATTGGTGAAGAAATACACGCTCGGCTGGAATCGGCGTGATGCCGTGCGTGTGTTTCATCACCATGTCACCGAGCGCGCCAAACTGCCAGCCGTGCCGCCGCTCAAAACCGTGCGTCCGCTGCCGGAGGCGGAGCAGAAGGTGCTGGTCGAATGGTTGAAGGAGCTCGAATCCGGCAAACAGCTCGATTACTCACGCTGGACGCTGCCGCCTTTGCCGGACGAAGATGATGGTGAGGTGCGGGAACGAAGAATTTCCGGCCAGACCGCCTTTCCTCGCAGCCACGGTCTTGCCGCCGTGCCGCTGCTCGCAGCCCTGCTCGCGGATGACACGCTGACGCTCGTCGGCGTGGGCATGAATCAGGGCTACAACAGGCATTCTTACTCTGGCGGCAACGAGGACGCCGCGTCGAAACTACGCAACGCCTACACCAGCCTGCAAAAACCGCCCACCCGCGCTCAACTGGCCTGGAACCTTCTCGAACGCGTGCTGCCTGACGATCTTCGCAGTTCAGGTTCGGAGAACATCGCGGAACTGGCGCCTGAAGTGCTCGCCTGGCATGCCAGCGTCAAGAACGCCACACCTGGCGATCTCGCTCTCGCCTATCTCGAGTCTGGAGATGACGATGAGGAAATCGTCGCACATGCACTGACCGTGACCGATCCCAAGAAGCTGGCCCGCCTGGAGAGCGGCATGATCGAGCAGGCCGATCTTTGGGATTTGAACAAGCTCGAAACCTTCGTCGAAAAACTTGGCCCCACGAAGGCTCCAGCGTTCGTCGCCAAAGTGCGGCAAAAACTCGAAGGAGAGCTCAGCCGCTTCGGCTCCAACGACCAGGACAATCAGCGCAAGCAGATGGAGACAGGACTCAAACGCCTCGAAGCCGCCGCGAAGGGTGAAAAGAAGAAGCCTGACATGGCTGCTCTGCTGGTCGTGCTGGCTGCCTTTGACCCGGCGGCGGATGATGCGGATCAGATGGTCGCCCGTGAGGCGTTTGACGAGTTTCCGAAGCTGGCCCGCAAACTGTCATCCGCCGAACGACTCGAGTTGATTCTGAAAGCGCTTCCCGATTTCAAATCGCCCAGCCTCGCCGCGAACATGCTGAGTTTAGCGCTGCAGGGTGAGGATGAAGAAAAGTCCGATAATGCAAAGCCGGAGGAACGCGCGGCATTGTTGGAACGCACCAAACCGTACTGGCAGAAGTTGCTGGATGCGCCGCAAGGTGAGTCGGAGGAGGAACCGCTCGCCTTGCTCATTCAAATCGTGGCTGGTTTGGAAAGACTGGTCCAGGGGAAGGTGGAGGAGGATGCGCTCGGCCAGTTCGCCGCTCTGGGTGATCGTGGGGCGAAAATCCTGAAAGAGCGCGCGACCGCCCTGCTCGCCGGACAAAAGCCCGAACCGTTGCCACGTGCCGCTACGATCAAATCTGATGAACGCAGGCAGCTCCTTGCCGATTGGAGCCAAAAAACATCCGTAGACATCACTCGCGATCTCGAAACGCTCGCGGTGGACAAGCTGCTCGCGCTCAATGAAACGCTCGCGCGCGGCTCTGACATCCCGGACAACTTCAAAACTCACATCGCGCTCATTCATGAGGTGAAAATCAAAGATGTGGCCGATCCCGCTCCGTGGCAGGCCTGGCGTGGCAAGTCCTGGAACAAAGACACGCTGGTCTCTCTCGCCAAACAAGTCTCGGCGCACACTGGCGGCATGCTGACGATGCAGATTCAGCGCGGCGCGCCTCTTTTTGGCTTCAAGCTTCTCGTCACCGAGGTCAAAAAGCCCGGCTCAAACTGGCAGACGCAGTTTTTGCAGAACGCGGCCCAAGAGTTGGGCGAAAACCTGCCAAAGCTCGGCAAACGCATCAGCGTGGGTTTCTTCCAGCAGGCGCGCGCGAACGCGCAGTGGACGTGGCTGGATGCTCCCGTGACAGAAAAACCCAAGGAGGAGCCCAAAGTGGCAAACTCCGACGACGAAGCAGCCGAGCAAATGGAGGAACTCCGCCAGGAGGAACAGGAGGCATGGGAGGTCATGTCCAAGGCCGTCGGTGATTCCAAATCATTCCCCGTGAATCTGTTTTTCATCAGCGTCAGCACTTCCGAACTCACCAAGAAAGACTAACACCCACCCACTTATGCCACCACCCGTACCACAACCTTCCTGGGAGCACGTGCTCAAGCAGGCCGCCCGCATACGTGAAGAAACCGCCCGTGTCATCGTGGGGCAGAATGCAGTCGTCGAGCAGATGCTCACCGCGCTGCTGTGTCGCGGTCACTGTCTGCTCGTCGGCGTTCCCGGTCTGGCGAAGACGTTGCTCGTTTCGACGCTGGGCAAAATTCTCGGTCTCAAATTCCAACGCATCCAGTTCACGCCCGATTTGATGCCCACGGACATCCTTGGCAGCGAGGTGCTTCAAGAAACACCCGGCGGTGGACGCAGCTTCAACTTCGTGCCCGGTCCCATCTTTGCGAATCTCATCCTGGCCGACGAAATCAACCGCACGCCGCCGAAAACGCAGGCCGCGCTGCTGGAGGCCATGCAGGAAAAGCAAGTCACAGTCGCTGGCAAGACCCGCAGCCTCGAAGAACCTTTCCTCGTCTTCGCCACTCAGAATCCCATCGAACACGAGGGCACCTATCCGCTGCCGGAAGCGCAGCTCGACCGCTTCTTCTTCGAGATCCGCCTCGATTATCCTTCCATGGCCGAGGAGACAGAAGTTCTCGCCCGCACGACCGGCAAAACCGCAGCGAGCGCCGAAGCCGTGCTCGATGCCGCCAGCCTGCTCGCGCTGCAAGACGCGGTGGTGGAGGTTCCTGTGCCGGATCACGTCACGCAGGCGATTTTGCAGATAACTCATCGCTCACGTCCCGGTGGTGAGCTTGCCGATGACTTCATCAAAAACTACGTGGCCTGGGGCGCCGGGCCGCGTGCGTCACAATCACTCGTTCGTGCCGCACGTGCCCTCGCTTTGCTCCGCGGTCAGGCCGCCGCTTCGTTGGAGGAAGTCAAAGCCGTCGCCGCCCCCGTGCTGCGTCATCGCATTCTCCCCAACTACAACGCAACTGGCGACAACATCACCGTAGAGCAGATCATCAATCATCTTCTCGCGAAGATTTGATTTTAAATCACGATGCCCGCCACCTTCAAGCACCTCAAGCCTGAGGACGTCAGGAAGCTCAAGAACTACGAGCTTTCCGCCCGCCTCATGGTCGAGGGCTGGCTCAGTGGACGGCATCGCTCGCGGCAGCGTGGCTCCTCCATCGAATTCCACGAGTATCGGGGTTACACGCCGGGAGATGACCCGAAACTCGTCGATTGGCGTGTCTTCGCGCGCACGGATCGCGTCTTCCTGAAAACCTTCGAGCAGGAGACGAACATGGAGATGCATCTCTTCGTCGATAGCAGCGCGAGCATGGGCTTCCCGCTCAGTGATGGCGTCACGAAGCTCGATCACGCCTCTTTTTTCGCCGCCTGCATGGCATGGCTCGTTGTGCGGCAGACGGACAAGGTCAGCCTGCACCTCTTCGACGACCGCATCCGCACCGCGCTGCCGCTCGGCAGCACGCGCACGCACCTGCACCAGTGCCTCAATGCGCTGGAGAACAACAAGCCGGGCAACAAAACCTCCCTCGCTGCCGCTTTGGAGCGTTCGCTGCCTGTTTTGAACCGTCGCGGCACGCTTGTCATCCTCAGCGACTTCTACGAAGACCCCGCCGCCGTCTTCAAAGCGCTCAATCCGTACATCCATCGCGGCTTCCGCATTCATTTGTTTCAAGTGCTCACGCCGATGGAACTCGATCTCGGCGAGGTCGGCCTCGCGCGGTTCACCGATCTCGAAACTGGCGAGAAACTCACCATTCACAGCCAGCAGGTGCGCGAGAGCTACCGCGAGGCCGTGCGCCAGCGCATTCAGACGCTCCGCACTCTCGCCGCCGGACGTCGTGTCGATTGGATGCTCGCACGCACCGATGAAAGCTACTTCGCGCTGCTCGACCGCCTCACGCAATGACCTTCAGCCTGCTCAACGCCTCGCTCCTCGCTTTCACGGCTCTCATCGCCGTGCCGGTGCTGGCGCATTTGTTTGCGAAGGCAAGGCCGCGTGAGTTTCCATTCCCGTCGCTGCAATGGCTGAGACAGGTCGAGCGCAAAACCACCAATCTGCGCAAGCCGAAGGACTGGCTGCTGCTCCTGCTGCGCACGCTTGCTGTCGCGGCCATCATCGCGGCGTTTTTGCAGCCCTTGCTCTTCAGCGGCGCGCAACTCACAGCGGCGAATGCGCGCAAGACCCTCGTGCTCGTCGTGGATCGCTCCGCGTCGATGGGTTACGTCGAGCAGGGCCGGTCGCGCTTTGTGCGCGCCACCGCGCAGGCGGAGGATGTGCTCAAAGGCGCGGGTTCACAGACGCTCGCCAATGTTATCTGGCTCGATGCCGCGCCCGATGCCGAGTTTCCCGATCCAGCCATCAATGTGAACGCACTGCGTGATTCATTGCGCCGTGCGCAAGTCACCCTGGAGCCCGGTGAGGTGAATGAGTCCATGCGCATCGCCCTGGAGCAGCTCGGTCGTGGTGAAGGCGCGAAGGAGCTCTATGTCATCAGCGATTTTCAAAGCAGCGCTTGGAAGCAGGCCGCGCTGAGCATTCCGCCGAATGTGAAACTGCTCACGCTGCCAGTCGCCACCACCGAGGCTGCGAACGCCGCTCTCACCAGCCTCGTCGTGCAGCCGGAGAGGCCGGTGAGCGGCACCGAGGCACGCATCCTTTGCCGCGTTCGCAATTTTTCCGGTTCAGAGGCCAAAACGAGTGTGCAGCTTGCCTTCGCCGAGGTGCGGCAAACGCGCGGCGTCACTCTGCCGCCGTGGGGCGAGGGCGTGGCGGAGTTCCGTGTGCCCTGCGGCGCAGCGGGGCTGCAAAGCATCGCCGCATCTTTGCCGGAGGATGCCTTTCCTGCCGATGACCGCCGGTTTGCCACCGTGGAGATTCGCGAAAACTGGCGCGTTGTCCTCGATGGCCCTGCACAAGATGCTTCGCTTCAACTCTGGCGGCGTGCGTTTGGTTCTTTGGGCTGGCTCGATATGAAAAGCACCACGCCGGATCCTGAGATCCGCCTCGCCGTGCATGCCGCGCCGGATCGTGCCGCCGATTTGCGTGCCGCCGCCGAACGCGGTGCCACCGTGATTTGTCAGCCGGGCGAGGATTGGAACGGCAGTGCCTGGATGGCCTTCTGGAACGCAGGCTCCAAAGATGCCGCGTTGCGCGGAGAGCAGCTCAATCGCGACAAGGACAAGCCGTGGATCTTGCAGACGGTGCGGGATGATCATCCGCTCTGGCAGGTCTTCCGCAGCGGTGAGTTTGGTGATCCTGCGGCTGGCAGCGTGTGGAAACGACTTCATCTCAAGCTTGGCGACGAACAAACGCTGCTCCGTTACGCCGACGGCGTTCCAGCGCTGGCCGCGCAACGTGTGGGCAAAGGCTGGTTGCTGCTTTGGAACATCGAACTCGATGAGACCGCCAGCGACCGCGTGCAACAGCCGTCGTTTCTCGTGCTCCTTGGCGAACTGCTGCTGCATCACGGCGAGACCGGCGGCTCTTCCGCGTTACGGCAGTTTATTCCACCGCAAAACGTCTTCTGGCAGCCACAGCAGCCCGTCGCCGTGGATCAAGTGTTCCTGCATGATGACGCAGGCAAAGAAATGCCTTCCGCCCACGATGCTGCGCACTCGCCGCCCGTTTTCACCGCCCGTGAGCCGCTTCCCTCCGGCAACTACAAATGGCTGCTTGATGGACAGCCCGCCGAACGCGCCAGCGTGAACTTCCCCGCCGATGCCGAGAGCGATCTACGCACACTTGATCCCGCCACCCTCGGCGTCGGCAGCTCTCTCACACTCAGCGCCGCTGCTGCGCTCGCCGCGCAACGTGATGGTCTGCTGCTTTGGCCCTGGTGCGTCGGTTTCGCCGTCCTAGCCCTGATGCTGGAAAGCCTCATCGCACGCAGTTCCATCCAAACTTCTGCCGCATGACTTTTTCTCCCGCCATTCCCGAACCCTGGCCGTGGATCGCCCTCGTGGCGCTTCCACTGCTTGGTTTGTGGCTGGCATGGCGCTCCAGTCACACCCTTGGCACCGGCACGCGGATTTTATTCGCCTCGTTGCGTGGCACCGTTTTCATTGGGCTCGCAGTTTTGCTGCTTAATCCCGGCGAGTGGAAGCAGCCGGAGCAAAAGGAGGAGAAACTGCACGCGGTGCTGCTGGATCGCAGTGCTTCGATGGCCGTGCGGGATGTTGGAGATGCCACACGCTGGTCTGGTGGACTCGGAGTGGCTCAAACCATCGCGAAAGAAGGCGGCGACAAGGTGAAAGCCTTCTCCTTCAGCGACACGCTCGAAGGCGATGCGCTGAAAACGGGTTTGAAGCCTGATGGACAGGCCAGCGCCATCGTCCACAGCGGCATCGGTCTTTTCAGCGGCGCGTCAGGACTCGGTCGCAAACTCGCCAGCATCACGATCATCAGCGATGGCCGTCAAACTCGCGAAGATGCCGCCGCAGAGCTGATTTTGCGAGCGCGGGCCGCGCAGGTGCCGCTGCATGTCGTTCCGCTCGGTGGCGACTGGGGCGGACGCGATCTCATCCTGCATGCCACGCGCCGTCTGGTCATGGCGCTGCCGGGAAAGCCGGTGTCAGTCAGCGTGAGCCTCGAAAATCGCGGTCTCGGCCTCATCAAGCCGCGTGTGCAACTCGTCGATGCCGCCGGTAAGACGCAGGCGGAGCGCGATGTCGAACTCGACAGTGGCAGCAAGAAAACCGTGGTCATTGAAGTGCCGAAGCTCGCCGGTGGCGACTACCGCGTGGTTTGCGCGACGCAGGAGGGCGAGGACATCACGCGCAACAACGAGGACCGTCTTCGTGTGCAGGAGCTGACCAGCCGCACGCGTGTCTTCATCGCGGAGGGCGCGCCGTATTGGGACAGCAAGTTTCTCGCGCAACTCCTGCGCGAACAGGGCTTCATGGACGTGCGTGCGATTTACCGTCTCAATGACGAGCGCTACTTCCGCGTCGATGCGGGCAGCAGCGAGCCGATTGTGAGCGGTGAATCGACCTTCCCCGAAACCGCCGAGGATTTTGCCAAGCTCGATCTCATCGTGCTTGGCAAAGGCGCGGAAGGTTTTCTCGATGCGAAGCGCATCGAGGCGCTGAAGAGCTTCGTGCGGGATCGAGGTGGCGCGTTGTTGCTCGCGCGTGGCAAGTCCTACTCTGGCAAATTGCCGGAGCTCGAAGCGCTGGAGCCGGTGGAGTGGGGCGTGGCGATGGAGGGCGAGTTCCGCTTTGAACCCGGCAGTGTTGGTGAGGCCGCGGGTTTGTTCGGTCAGGCGCTGCCTGAGGCGCAGGATCCGCTTTGGCGTCAGCTCCCGCCGCTGCGCGACGTCGCCACCATTGCAAAACTCAAACCCTTCACGCAGGTGATGGTGATGGGTGTGAAGCCTGCCGTGGGTCGTGAGGAACGCGTGCCGCTGCTTGCCGCGAAACATTTTGGACGTGGTGTGGTCGTCGCCTTGAATGCTGATGGCTTGTGGAAGTGGGATTTCGATCCACAGGCACGCAAGCTGGGCAACATGTATGAGGAGTTCTGGACGCAATTGCTGCAATGGACCGCGAGCTATGCCGAATTCCTGCCCGGTCAGGAGCTTTCGCTGCGTTTGAGCGAGACGAACGCCAAGCTTGGTCGCGGCGTGCGTGCCAGCATCGGCTGGCGTGGTGGCAAGGACGTGCCCAAGCCGATGGTGCGCGTGTTTCGCGACGGGAAGGCCATCAAAGATATTGCTGCCAGCGAAGCGGAAGGTGATGCCGAAGGCCGGCGCTCCTGGACCGCACTGTTGCAGATGGAAACGCCGGGCACGTATCGCATCCAGGCTTTCAACGACGGCAAACCCGGCCCCGAAGCCGTGCTGAACGTGCTCGCACCTCCGACCGAGCAGGAGTCTCTGGCAGCCGATCCTGCGTTTCTCACGGAGCTGGCCACCGCCACCGGTGGTCGTGTGTGGAATGCCACCAATGCCGCTGATCTGGCGAAACACCTGCTCGCCCCGCCGCCCGATCTGGCCGCAAATTTCGAAAAAGCCACCTGGCAGGCGTTGTGGCCGCAGGCATGGCTTCTCGTGCCCCTGGTGCTCCTCCTCGCCTTCGAATGGTGGTCCCGCCGACGTTTGGGGCTGCTTTGAATCACATGAAATGAATTCAGCAATCCATTATCGCAATCTGGCATTCGTGGCCTCGCCGAGGCTCGACCACGC
>CAMCWM010000102.1 GCA_945882215.1 Akkermansia muciniphila
GTGGAGGGCAAGTGCGAGGGCATCGACGAGGCGCTCGTCAGCTTCCTCGGCGAGCATTCGCCGATTCCAATGACCTACGCGGGTGGGATTCGCCACCTCGATGACTTGAGGCGCATTGACGAGCTGAGCCACGGCCGCGTGGATGGCACGGTAGGAAGCGCATTGGACCTTTTCGGAGGAACGGGAGCCAAATACGACGAATTGGTGGCCTGGAACCGCCGTACTGCCTGAATCATGAAAATCATCCGCTACTCCGACTCTCAGGGAAACACCGCGCACGCCGCGCAACAGGCCGATGGCACGGTGCTCGTCATCGAGGGTGACATCTTTGGTGAGCATCGCGTGACGGACCGAAAAGCGGACGTGCAGAAGCTTCTGGCACCGATTCAGCCCTTCGCGATCATTTGCATCGGGCTGAACTACAAACGCCATGCGGAGGAGACTAAGGCGGTGATTCCTCAGCATCCGGTGGTGTTTATGAAGCTGCCGAATGTGATCCAGCGCCCCGGCGACCCGATCCTGCTGCCGACGCATTTGAAAAGCGATCGAGTGGACTACGAATGCGAGCTGGCGGTCATCATTGGCAAGACGGCGAAGAATGTCAGCCGTGCGGACGCCTTGAAGCATGTGCTGGGCTACACCTGCGCGAATGACGTCAGCGCCCGCGACTGGCAGAAGCAGGGCGGGGGTGGTCAGTGGTGCCGAGGAAAGAGTTTTGACACCTTTTGTCCACTCGGTCCGGTGCTGGTGACAGCGGATGAGATTCCGAACCCAAACAATCTCGCGATCAAGACGGTGCTCAACGGCGAGACGATGCAGGACTGGAACACAAACGACATGATCTTCGATGTGCCGACGCTCATCGAGTTCCTCAGCGGCAGCACGACACTGATGCCCGGCACGGTGATCCTCACCGGCACGCCGCATGGCGTGGGCATGGCCCGCACGCCGCCGGTGTTCATGAAGGATGGCGATGTGGTGAGCGTGGAAATCGAAAAGATCGGCACGCTGACCAATCCGGTGCGGGATGAGGCGTGAGCATCAGTCCTGGGCCTTTTCCAACTCGGCAATCAACCGCTCGTAGCGTCGTTGCGGGCAGCATTCTTCGAGCAACTCGCGCAGCGCGGCTTTGTGGCGCACGAAATGGAAGGCGATGATGTCGCAGACTTCTTCCGTCTCATGCATCTGCTCCAATTCTTGACGCAACAACCGCATGCTGGCACAACTGTCGTTCGTGGGATGCGGCAGCAATTCCAGCGCTCTGAATTTCAAGGTGCGCAGAGTCTCCGAGGGAGCCGCATGAGTGAGAACCGGATCCACCTGGGCGATGCGGAATGGGATCATCTGTTCCCATCCGGTGATGCGCACGCGACTGACGCCATAGAGCATGACTTGCGAGGTGCCGTCCGGGTTTTTGATGGAGGAACGGATCAAGCCTGCAGTGGTGACGGGCAGCACATCATCCCGGCCCAAGCGTACGCCCACGCAGAACATGCGGTCTGTGCGCAGAGCGTGATCAAGCATGAGCCGGTAGCGCTCTTCAAAGATGAACAGCGGCAGATGGCAGCCGGGGAAGTGGTAGCAGTCCTCCAGCATGATCATGGGCAGCGTGCATGGCAGAACGAAGTGCTTGGCTGAGAATGTTTTGGAGGAAATGTCCATGAATCGGATGCCACGGGATACGCGCCATGCAGGTGCATGGTTCCGTGTTTCATGCCTTAGGCAAAGGAATCATCAAAGCGCCACTCCGGGAGTGAATGCGCATGAGATCAATCGCGCCCGGACTGGCATGGCTGTTCTTGCGATGCTGGTGCGCCCGCCAGGAATCGAACCTGGATATGCGGCTTCGGAGACCACCATTCTATCCGTTGAACTACGGGCGCTTGATTCGGGCCGATGCTTCGCATGCGTGGTGGAAGGCGGCAAGTCGTTTTCAGGGCGATGTCGATGCGTGGAGGTCAGTCTCCTCCGCAGCCCCCGCACCCGCCACCGCCGCAACCTCCTCCGCATCCGCCACCCCCGCTGCTGCTGCTGCTGCCACAGCCGCCAGATCCACAACCGCCGCCTGAGCCGGGAGTCTGGTGATGAATGGCGCTGTGCAAGGGCTGAAAGCTGGGTGTGGCAAGTGCGGCCGAGCCGCCTAGGGCCACCGCCATCGCCGCGAGCGTCGGATCGAAAACGTGAGTGCCCTCTCGCTCGACCAGCGGGTTGATGTGCTTGCGACGGCTGAGCCTGTTCCAAAGCGCCTGGCCTGCGGCGGTACGTTTGCGCATCAAGGACATGCGCAGGCAAAGCACGAGCACACTGATGAAGAGGCAGACAATCAGCAAAATCACCGGCTTCTCGCGACTGATGCCGACCCAGACCTTGTAAGCGCCGATGATGAGCATGAACAACATCGGCAGCGCCGCGCACCAGCTCAGGCGCGTGAGCTTTGATGGATGGAAAACATAGCCGCGCTCCGCCAGGGACTCCTGCATGGCCTGCGTCACCGGGATGAGCGCTTTCCGCACATGTCGCACCTCAGTCCTCGAGCCTGTCGGCAGCGCCCGCCATACCTGATGCTCCACAGGATTCATCCCGGTGTCATCACCCAGATGCGAGGCACCCAGGGTGGCACGGCCATTTTTCGGCGTGTCCAGTTTGAGCAATCCTCGGGTGAAAAGAGCCGCCAGCGCGGCATCGACCATGCGTCGTCCACCGCCGCCGAGAAAGGCGATCTCATACGGATCGCTCAGCGTCACATCGCTCAGGCGCTCCTGCCGGTCGGCGCGCGCGTTGTGCATCAACAGCAAGGAGAATAGGAAGGCGAGGCCGAATGCAGCGATGTAGAACTTCAGAAACTCCTCCCCGCGATAGTCGAAGACGTTCAGATCATCGCAGCCAGGCAGCATCAAAGCGATGACGGCGGCCGCAGCGGCGGGAATGACGTGATGTGGACGCAGGCGTATTAACCATGCTGGCTTTGGCAAAGTCCAGTGGCGCGAGACATCCACCCAGCGGTTGAGCTTGGGCTTGAAGCACTCCTCGGCGGTGGGCCAGATGTCGGCCGGAGGTTCCTCGCAGAAAAGGCGGCGGTAGCTGGCCAGTGTGCGCTCGTATTGCAGGTGAAATTTCACCCCTTCATCGAGTCCACCAGCCGTTGGCTCGTGATGCAGCGGGTGTCCGAGCACATTGGTGCAGAGATCCTGCCAGTAAGACCGCGTGTAAACGAGGTGCAGGTGCCAGACCTGATCGACCGCTTCCGAAGGCGTCACCGGATGACCGGCGTGCATCGCCAGCAGGAGGAAGCGTTTGTATTCCTGGATCGCGCGGGCGGTGAAGGCCCGGATCCAGCCGTTTTCTTTGCTTAGCCGTGCCGAGAAATCGAACACCGCGTTGTTGTTATCGAGCTGGAGACTTTCCAGCTTCGCCCACATCGCCTGAACCTCAGGCGTCCATTGTGTTTGGCTCATAGATTGTTTGACGAGAAAATGCTCGCTCAAGGCCGCAGGCTTGCACGAGGCCGAATGTGACGAATCCGTCACACAAGCGCAAGGCACCTCTGCGTCAGGCTCAAAGCAGCTCGTGTTTTACCTCGCCCGCCTTGGCGGCGGCTTGGAACTTGTTCCAGCGGAAGGGCTCCACGATCTGGCCCCAGAACGACTTCGGCATCGCGGAGTGGATGCCGATCTCGACGGGTGGGCGGCGGTTCACGTCGTCGTAGAAGGTGCCGAAGATCAAATCCCAGATCATGAGGTTCTCGCCGTAGTTCTTGTTCCCCTCACGCAGGTCCATGGAGTGGTGCCAGCGATGCAGCGCGGGTGTGTTGAAGATGTAATTCAGCCAGCCAAAGCGCATCTGGATGTTCGCGTGCGTCAGGAAGCCAATGTAAGCCGTGATGGCCCCGAACCAGAGCACGACATCCTTCGGCGCGCCGGCCAGCGCCAGCAGCGGGGCGGAGAAAGCCGCGCTTTTGAGCGTGTCGATGATGTGGAAGCGTCCGGTGTTGAAGAACCACAGCTTTTTCGAGCTGTGATGCACCGCGTGGAACCACCACAGCGGCATCCACTCATGCGCGATGCGGTGCGCCCAGTAGAGGCCAAACTCGGCGATCACAAGGCCCAGCACCACTTGGAAGAACATCGGCCAGTGATTCGGCCAGAAGCCGGTGCCTTGATCACCCCCGACCACGCTGGCCAGTCCGAGCCAGGTCATCGAGATGATGAGCAATTGCACGAACGATTTGGTGAAGGCCGTGTGCGCCAGATCGGGAAGTTCCTGTCCGTCCGAGTGCAGCCACTGCTTCTCATGCGGGTAAACCTTCTCCAGCACGAATAGCAACGCCGCGAGGCTGAAGTAAGTGAGGTTGAAGGCCAGCGGTCCCTGGCCGTTGGCGATGCCAATTCCGGTCGGAATCAGGGCGGCGATGAGAATCAGGGGCCAGAGCAGGTAGTCGAGCAGTGTACGGAGCATGGGCAGGCTTTTTCAAAGCAAGAAACGTGCGGGATTCCAGCGCAGATATGGCGAAACATATCTCATTGCTTGCACTCCCGCAGCCCAAGTGTTCGATGCGCCGCCCATGAAGTCTGTCATCGCCATTTCACCCGGAGAACTCGCCATCCTCGACACGCCGCAGCCGAAACCGGGGCCGTATCAGGCGCTGGTGCGCACGGAATGCGCCTGCCTGTGCAACCGCACCGACTCCGAGCTGCTCGGCGGCAAATTTCCCGGCATGGAGGACAAATTTCCCTTTGCCCTCGGCCATGAAAGCGTCGGCATCGTGGTCGAGGTAGGGGAGAAGGTGAAAAACTTCCAAGTGGGAGATCGCGCCGTGGGCGGCCTCGTGTTTGATCTGCAAAAAGAAGGCGTCGATTCAGGCTGGGGCGGGTTTGGCGAGTTCACATTGGCGAATGACCACGACGCGATGGTCGCCGAAGGCGTAGCGGACGAGGCGCATGGCTGGGTCGAGGTGTTTGAGATTCAATCCCGTGTGGATGCCGACATTCCGCCCGAGCAGGCCGTGCTGCTCTGCACTTGGCGTGAAGTCTTGGGCTCATTTCGCGATTTCCACCTCCAACCCGGCGATGACGTGCTCATCTTCGGTGCCGGCCCGGTCGGTTTGAGCTTCGTGAAGCTCGGTCGCTTGTTCGGACTCGGCTGGATCGGCATCGTGGACCGCCACGCCGACAAACAGGCCAAGGCGCTCGCCTTCGGAGCCGACGCGGCCTTCAAGCCTGGTGATCTGGAAATCGGTGAACTGGCGAAGATTCGCGGCAAAAAACTCGATGCCGTCATCGACGCCGTCGGCCATCCCGACATCGTGCAGCAGGGTTTGCCGCTTCTGCGTCGCGGCGGATCGCACTGCATCTACGGCGTGCTGACGCACGGCGTCCTGCACATCGACAAGTCGAAGGCCGACTTCAACTTCAACCTCTTCGTCCACCAGTGGCCCACGCGGCGTTACGAGAAGGAATCCCAAACCGCGCTCTGCCAGTGGATTCGCGAAGGCAAGCTCACCTCTGCCGACTTCATCACCCACCGCTTCCCTCTGGACCGCATCACCGATGCATTCAAGGCCGTGAGCGAGCGAAAGGTGATCAAGGCGCTGCTGGAGTATGCATGCTGAGTTGTTGAATGGGGAGTGTCAGTTCGCAGCCATGAGTCATCAATGAGGTTTGACCGGGCTTCCGCATGAAGATGGTCTGATCGGCCGTAAAATCAGTGTCCAAAATCACCCCGCCGCCGCACTCATAGATCAAACATGCCCATTTCCTCCATGAGCCCCATCCCTCACCACGAACTTCTCACCAACCGCCGTGACATCCTCCGCCGTGGCGGCGCGGGTTTTGGTGCGCTCGCACTGTCAGCTCTGATGGGCGAATCGCCGCTCATGGGCGCACTCGGCGATACTGGTGGCAAACCGGGCACGCCACAGTCCTCCAAGCTCGCGCACAAGGCCGGCAAGGCGAAGAGCGTGATCTTTCTGTTTATGGAAGGCGGGCCTAGCCACATCGACCTCTTTGACCCGAAACCCCTGCTCCGCGAACTCGCCGGGCAGTCGTTGCCAGACAGTTTCGGCACCGTCATCACGGCGATGGGCGAAAGCCGCGCGCCGCTGCTCGCGGACAAGCGCGAGTGGAAACAGCACGGCCAGAGCGGCCTGTGGATCTCCGACTGGCTGCCGCACACCGCGCAACTGGCCGACGACCTCTGCGTCGTCCGCTCCTGCGTCTCCAATGGCATCAATCATGCCGGTGGCGTGTGCCAGATGAACACCGGCAGCATCTTTGGCGGTCGTCCATCGCTCGGCTCCTGGGTGAACTACGGTCTCGGCACCGAAAACCGCAACCTGCCGGCCTTTGTCGTCATCAAGGACACCGAAACGCAGGTCGTGAACGGCGTGCGCAACTGGGGCAGCGGCTTCATGCCTGCCACGTATCAAGGCGTCGAGTTCGAGGGCGGAACCACGCCGATCTCGAACCTCGCCACGCCCAAAGGCATCTCTGAGGCACGTCAAAAAGGCAAACTCGGTTTCCTCAACAAGTTGAACCGTGATTTTGGTGCCAATCGCACCGACAACACCGAACTCGACGCCCGCATCCGCGCTTACGAACTGGCCTTCCGCATGCAGGCGGAGGCACCCGAGGCCGTCGATCTCAAGGGTGAATCCGAGGCGATCAAAAAACTCTACGGCATCGACGATCCACAGACCGAGGTCATGGGCCGCAACTGCTTGTTGGCCCGTCGCCTCGTCGAGCGCGGTGTGCGCTTCGTGCAGCTCTACCACGGCTCCGGCAGCAAATGGGACGCACATGACAAGATCGAGGCCAATCACACCAAATACTGCGGCGAACAGGACAAGCCCGTTGCCGGTCTGCTGCGCGATCTCAAATCCCGCGGCCTGCTCGATGAAACGCTCGTCATCTGGGGCGGCGAGTTCGGTCGCACACCGATGAGCGAAAAAGGCGACGGTCGCGACCACAACCCCACCGGCTTCACGATGTGGATGGCAGGCGGCGGCGTCAAAGCCGGCACCACCATCGGCAATACCGACGACCTCGGCCTCCGCGCCGTCGAGGACAAGCTCCACGTTCACGACTTGCACGCCACGATCCTCCATCTCATGGGCATCGACCACACCCGCCTTGTTTACACCCACAAAGGCCGCCCCGAGCGCATCGACATGAACGAGGGCAATCCGTACACCAAGATTCGCGCGTAGTGGAGGATGCGGGTGATGAGTTAAGAGTTATGGATTATGAGTTCAAATCCAACTCATAACTCTTAACCCCTAACTTTTCCCTACCCTCATGAACACAACCTGGGATGTCATCATCATCGGCGGCGGACCGGCTGGTTCGACCGCTGCGATCGCGTTGCGTCAGGCTGGGCGACGCGTGCTCGTGCTGGAGAAGGAAAAATTTCCGCGTTTCCACATCGGCGAATCGCTGCTGCCCTACAACCGCCCCATCTTCGACGAGCTCGGCGTGTGGTCGAAAATTCAGGCTGCGGGTTTCATGGTGAAACGCGGTGCCCAGTTCTGGATGGGCGACGGCTCGCTGCACACGAGACTGAATTTCTCCAAAGGCTCCTTCACGGAGTTTCCCGAGTCCATCCAGGTTGAACGGGCCAAATTTGACGACATCCTGCTCCGCCATGCCGAAGAACTCGGGGCCGAGGTGCGTGAGGAGGCGCTCGTTACCGAGCATCGCATCGAAAAAGAGCGTGTGACGGTCAAATTCCGCAGCAAGGACGGCAGCGAGCACGAGGCGCAGGCCGCTTTTCTCATGGATGCCAGCGGCTTGAACAACTTCACTGCCAACCGCGATAAGCTGCGCGAGTACTATCCCGGTCACAAAAAAATCGCCATCTTCGGCCACTACAGCGGCGTGCAGATGACCGAGGGCGAGGAAAAAGGAGACATCCTCATCGTGCGCCGTGAGAACTCATGGTTCTGGATGATCCCGCTGGCGGGTGACAAGGTCAGCGTCGGCCTCGTGCTCGATGTGAGCGATTTCAAAGCCCTCCAGCAGGAACCGCAGGCTGTGTTCGATGACGCCGTGCTCAACACCAAGGCCGTGCATGATCGCATGATCAACGCCAAACCGATTACGCAGGGGCATGTGCTCAGCGACTTCTCCTACACCAATCGCAAGCTCGTCTCCGACTGCGTCGTGCGTGTGGGCGATGCCGCAGGCTTCATCGATCCCATCTTCTCCAGCGGCGTCATGCTCGCCATGCACAGTGGCCAGCGCGGCGCGCAGGTGGTGCATGCCGCGCTTGCCGCTGGTAAAGTGATGACCTTTGCCATGCGGCGTTACGAATGGTCCACACGGAAGCATGTGAGCCGCTTCTGGCAGTTCATCGAAAAATTCTACACCAAGCACTTCGCGCAGCTCTTCTTCCAGCCGAGCAACAAGTTCCGCATGGTCTGCGCCATCAACTGCGTCCTCGCCGGTCGTCCCGAGATGACCTTCGCCACCTGGTGGCGCCTGCGTTTCTTCTTCGGCCTTGTGTGGATTCAGAAGCGCTTCTCGCTGGCGAAACCCATCGAGATCGGCTGATCACCGCGCCTTCACCCGCAGCATCGGCGCGGAGCGCGTGTCGTTTTCTTTGGTGGCGAATGCATGCACCAGGCCGCTGTCGGCTGTTTCGTCCGTTTCACGGCAGATGATCAGCGTGGCGATCTGATTCGTGTCGGCGGAGAGGAAATCGGCGAGTTCTTTGCCTCGCAGCTTGCGCGTGCCGCGGTTGATGCCTTGCGCGATCTCGAATTTGCCGAGCAGTTTCACCTTCGCAGTCGCAGGCAGGTGATGATCAGGCTGCGCCGGATCGTGCGCGGGCGCGTGTTGCCAGCTCAGCCCGTTTTCTTCCCACGCATCCTCGGCTTCGTCGATCACACCATACACGGCGAAGGTGCTGTCCGGCACGAAGCTGGCGAAGCCGAGTTCGCTGGGGTCGATCGTGAGCACCAGCTCAGCGTCTTCGATCTGGCGACCAGTGAATTTGCTCAAATCGAAGGCGAGGTAGCTCTTGCGGTTCAGTTCCGGTTTCCCGTCGCTGCGTTTCACGCGGATGAACGGGTGCTTGCCGAAATCGGGCGTCGGTTTGGCGGTGGCCTGGATGTAGCTGTCCTTGCCACGGCCAAACGCGGTGGTGATGGCCTGCCAGCCGTCACCCGCGTCGATCACGCTCGTTGGCTGCCAGCGGCTCGGTTCGGCACCATCGCCGCTGCTGGGGTTGAGCTGGCTTTTGGACCAGCCACGGTCCATGCCCTGGCCTTTTTCGAGCTTCTTCGATCCTGCGACGTTCTTGTCCTCCACTTCGACGAGACCTTCGAGCACGCGCACCATGTACTTGCCGTGCTCGTCGGCGCTGAGGCCGAATTTCGTGCCCCAGTCGATGACCTTGGCGTCTTTCGTGTCGATGCTGAATCCCTTCGCTTGTGGCGGCACCTCGGCGATGAGCGTGCCACGGCTCAGCTTGCAGTTCATGGCGTCGAGCACTTCCACCGTCGCAGGCGCTTCAAGAACGAGTTCCGCGCCGCTATCGAAGCGCAGCACGGCCAGACCTTCGATCAAATCGAGCACGCCAGGCTTTAAACGCGCGCCTTCCACCGTCGGTAGGCTGCTGCCGGCCCACTGGCATTGCTGGGAGCGGATCAACGTCGCCACCGTGCCGTCGCGGCTGTTTTGCAGCCAGAAGATGCCAAAGGTGATGCACGCTGCCGCCGCCGCTGTGATGGCATGACGCCACCAAACCGGCTTCGCACTCGGTTTGGCCTCCGCAACGGCCTGCGTGTGCCACGAATCATCAAAACACAGCTCGGCGCGCTGGTGCAGCGCTTTGGCGAAAAAGGCGCGGGCTTCCGTGTTGTCGCGCAGTTCGGCTTCCAGTGCGGAAATTTCGTCCGCACTCAGTTTTTCGTCCGCATATCGCTCGGACAGCTCCAGCAGTCGAAATTGATCGGCAGGTTTCATGCTCAGGCTCCTTCCAGTTTGAGTTCTTTCTCCACGCAGCTCATGAGACTCATGCGAATGCGGCTCAGCGCACGATAAACCGCCCCCGCCGTGCTGCGGATGCGCTCGGCCACGCCGTCGATCTCTAGGTCTTCGAAATAGCGCAGCGTGACTAGCTGGCGATGCGCGGCAGGCAGCTTCCTCACGCAAGTGCGCAGGGCATCGCGACGGCGGTCGCCGCTGTCGCTGAGCTTGGAGACTTCGTCGTGCAGCAGTTCCAGGATTTCATCGCTCAGCGGCGTCGCCTCGCGCTTTTTCTGGCGGCGATGCGTCAGCACCTGATGAAAGGCCGTCTTCCGCGCCCAAGCCAGGAAGTTCGTGCCAGTCTCGAATTGATCGAAGCAGCGCCAGAGAATCATTTTCGTCTGCTGCAGGATGTCGTCCGCGTCATGCGGCTGCGGCACCATGCTATAGACATACACACCCAGCGCACGGTCGTGGTGCGTGAGCAGTTCGAGGAATTCCTGGGTGCGGTCGGTGTCAGGCATGGCGTGGAAACATCGCGGAAGCGGCAGTCGTACTCAAGAGGTCGCTGCGGCGGGGCTTTGGACAGAAAAAATCATGTCCAAAGTGCCCCAGACGGCGCACTCTACTGCCCGCATCATGATTCGAGCCCTTTTCATCCTCACCGCCACCGCCGCCGTCGCCGCCCCGAATGCGGAGTCGCTCAAGTTTTTTGAGAAGGACGTGCGACCGTTGCTGGTCGAAGCCTGCCAGGAGTGCCATGGCCCGCAGAAACACAAAGGCGGCTTGCGCCTCGACAACCTGCCTTACATCCTCCAGGGAGGCGAAAGCGGCCCGGCCATCGTGCCGCACAAGCCGGATGCGTCGTTGCTGATCAAGCTGGTCAATTACGACGATCCGGACATGGAAATGCCGCCGGACGGCAAGCTCAGCTCGGCGAAGATTGAGATTCTCAAGAAGTGGATCGCCATGGGCGCTCCCTGGCCCGAGGCGGAAGTCGCGGCGGCCAAACCTTCGCGCAAACCCGGCGACATCACCGAGGAAGACAAGAAGTGGTGGTCCTTCGTGCCGGTGAAAGCGCCGCCAGTGCCGAAATCAAATGCCGCATCGCCGATTGATGCCTTCGTGCAGGCCAAGCTCGCCGAAAACGGCCTCAAGCCTTCACCACCAGCCGATCCCGTGGCCTTCATCCGCCGTGCCACTTTTGATCTCACCGGTCTGCCGCCGAAGCCGGAGGAAGTCGAAGCCTTTGCGCATGAGGCGTATGCATCGAAGGAGGCCTATGCAAAGCTGATCGACCGCTTGCTCGAATCGCCTCGCTACGGCGAACGCTGGGCGCAGCATTGGCTGGACCTCGTGCGCTACGCGGAAAGCGAAGGCTACCGCCTCGATGCCTATCGTCCCAATGTGTGGCCGTATCGTGATTACGTCGAGCGTTCGCTGAACAACGACAAGCCGTACGACCAGTTCGTGCGCGAGCAGATCGCGGGTGACGAGCTTCTTTACGCTCAAGGCAAAACGGTGCCGCAAACGGCTGAAGATCTCGACTTGCTCACCGCCACCGGCTTCCTGCGCCACACGATCTACGAATACAACCAACGCGATTCCGAGGGCCAGTGGAAGCTCATTATGAACGAAGTCACCGACGTCACCGCCGATGTCTTCATGGGCATGAGCGTGCAGTGCGCGCAGTGTCACGACCACAAGTTCGACCCCATCCTGCAAAAGGATTATTACCGTCTCCAGGCCTTCCTCTCGAACATCACCTGGGCCGAGGACAAGCCCTTCGCCACACAGGCGCAGATCGACGAATTCAACGCGCAGCTCAAGATCTGGGAAGAAGCCACGAAAGAGCCGCGCGCCGTGATCGACGCCATCGTCGAGCCGAAGATCATTGGATCGCAAAAGAGCGCCATCACCAAGTTCCCTGAGGAAATTCAGGCCATGTTTGCGAAGCCGCGTGAACAACGCACGCCGTATGAGGAGCAGATTGTTCAGCTCGCCGGTCGTCAGGTCTATTATGAGCGTGAGCGCTACAAGGCGGACAAGTTGAAGGACCCCGAGGCCACGAAGTATCGCGAAGCCAAGGCGAAGCTGGATGAATTCGCTCACTTGAAGCCCAAAAAGCTCATTCCCACGCTCGCCGTGGGTGAAACCGGCCCGCAGGCTCCAACGACGAAGTTTGTGACGCGCAAAGTAGGCGAAGTCGTCACCACGCCCGGCTTCCTGACCATTCTCGACCCCAAGGATGCGAAAATCCCCGCGCCCAAGCCTGACGCGCTCACCAGCGGACGCCGCACCGTGCTGGCGAACTGGCTCGCCAGCCCGCAGAACCCGCTCACCGCCCGTGTCATCGTGAACCGCGTGTGGCAGTATCATTTCGGCAAAGGTCTCAGCACCACGGCCAGTGACTTCGGCCGACTCGGCGACAAACCTTCGCATCCTGAACTGCTCGACTGGCTCACCAGCGAGTTCATCAAGAGCGGCTGGAAATTGAAGACGCTGCACAGGCTCATCATGGCCAGCGCCACCTATCAGCAGAGCACCGCGAGCGACAAAGACGCGCTGCTCAAAGATCCCGAAAACCGCCTCCTCTGGCGCTACAGCCCACGTCGTCTCGATGCGGAGCAGGCTCGCGATGCCATGCTCACAGCCAGCGGCGAACTCGATCTCACCATCGGTGGCGAGGGCGTGGAGAAATCCAAGCCACGCCGCAGCCTCTACCTGCGCAAAATGCGCAACACGCCGGAGGAATTCCTCGCCAGCCTCGACGCGCCGCCCGGATTTCAGAGCACACCGGAGCGGCAGAGCACCACCACCGCCACGCAAAGCCTTCTCATGGTCAATGGCGACTGGCCGCTTGATCGCGCGCGCGCCATGTCGGCCCGTTTGGTGAAGGAAATCCCCAAAGACGATGCCAAACGCGTCGCCAGCGCCTACGCACTCGCTTTTTCACGCCAGCCGACAAAACAAGAGAGTACGGCAGCACTCGGCTTCCTCAAATCCCAACGCACCGTGCTTCAACGCGAAGCTCCACCGCCTCCACCCGTCGCCACACCGCTCGCGGACGCGCAGAAGTTCTTCGGCCCGAATCCCGCCGCACGCACCACGAAGACCTTCCTGCTCCAACCCGGCACACCGAATGAAAAGCTCCGCGTGAATCTCGAAGGCAAGACCGAGAGCGATCAATTCGCCATCGAGGCCGTCGTGAAACTCAACTCGCTTTATGCCGACGCCAGCGTGCGCACCATCGCGGCGCGTTGGGACAACGACAAAACGAAGCCCGGCTGGTCACTGGGCGTCACGAGCGAAAAATCCGCCCACAAGCCGAACAATCTCATCGTGCAGCTCAACGGCTTCGATTTTCAAGGCAGTCCTGCGTATGAGGTCGTCGCTTCCGCCATCCGCATTCCAGTCGGCAAACCGTATTACGTCGCCGCCAGCCTCGACAACCATCCCGCGCCCGGCCAGAACTTCGGTGGCACCATCACCTTCTACGCCCGCGATTTGAGCGATCCAGCCGCGACGATGCAAACGGTCACCGTTCCGCATCAAATCGTCGGCGGTTACGTCAGCAAAGAACGCGCGTTGTATGTCGGCGGTCGCGAGATCGACAAACGCAGCGTGTGGGACGGTGCCATCGCCCGCGTGGCTCTTCGAGCCGGACAGCTCGACGCTGGCAAGCTCATGAGCTGGACCGTGAACAGCGATCCCACCTGCATTGCCGACATTTCCGCCGACCAGGCCGCCACCATGCTGAAAGCGCCGAAAGAATCCCGCTGGAGCTGGGAATCCAGCGCCGCGCCGACGAAAGCCAGCGGTGGGATTGATCCAAACCGCGAAGCGCTCACCGACCTGTGCCACGCGCTGCTGAACTCGAATGAGTTCTTCTATTTACAGTAGGAGGATGAGCGGACTTCAATTCGCTGGCGCTTCGATGGCGGGATCGATCTTTTTGAGAGCGGCCCAGAGCGCCGGGTCTTCGGGGTGGCCGTTGAAGAGGACTTTGCCTTCGGGTGAAAGCAGGATCATGCGCGGGATGGAATCGATCTCGAAAGCTTTGGTGTATGGGCGCTCAATGGGTTCGACGAGCCAGGGCAGGGTGGCGTTCTGTTCCTTGCGGATGCGTTCGGCGATGGATTCGGCGTTTTCATCGTCCTTGTTCATCGCAGCGACGATGACGCCGTGGGCGGCGAGTTTTTCGGCCTTCTTCTTGAGCGCGGGCATGAGGTTCATGCACGGGCCGCACCACGAGGCCCAGAAGTCGAGCAGCAGGGCCTTCTTGCCGCCGAGCTGGTCGTGCAGCGTGGTGGCCTCTCCCATGGAGGTGGTGAGCGGGATTTTCAGATCGACGATGAGGCTGCCCATCTTGGATTCACGGCGGTATTTTTCGATGGACTGGATGAAGACCTGGGCTTGCTGCGGGGTGAGCCAGATGGCTTCGAGGATGTTCTGTTTGAATCCGGCTTCATCCTTCGCCTCACCGGCTTTTAGTGCCTTGATGTAAGCGGCAAATGCCTGGACGGTTTCGACATTGGGAAGGGCGGCGGCGTTGGCGGAATCAAAGCTGGCGGCGAGAATTTCGACCTCGGGCAGGATTTTCACGAGGAATTTCGTGTCCTGGTGGCGCAGGCCCCACACGAGCTTGGCCTCGATGACCTGCTGGCGCGGCACGCCGGCCTTGTTGGCCTCTTTGGCTAGAGACAGCAATTCATCTGCGCTCGTTTCCTGGGCAAAGAGTCGTTGTAGCAGCGCCTTGGCGCCAGCGGCGGCTTCCTCAGCGGGTGTGGCCTGGGCATGCAGGGAGATTTGACCGAGACAGAGGATCAGAACGCAGATGAATGATTTCATGACAAATGGATCGTCTCGTTTTCATCGCGGGTGTCGAGCAGAAAGTCAGCTTCATCGTGATGAATGAAAGATGCCCGGCGCGGCGGGCGACTCCTGTGCCTCTCTCAACCATGAAACACACACTCACCCTGACTTGGATGCTCGCGGCGGCCACGCTCGCCGGAGCTGCGGACAACACCCCTCCGGAAGGCTTCACGGCACTCTTCAACGGCAAAGATCTCTCCGGCTGGTATGGCTGGGGCACGCAGGATCCCACCGACCTGTGGAAAATGACTCCGGAGGAACAGACCGCCTACAAGAAGAAATCCATTGATGGCGGTCTCACCGATGCCAAGGGCAACGACAAGGGCGATCACCTCAACGCGCACTGGAAGGTGGAGGATGGCCAGCTCGTCAATGACGGCAAAGGCTTGTACCTCACCACTGACAAGGACTACGGCGACTTCGAACTGATGGTGGACTACAAGATGCTCCCGTTGGGCGACAGCGGCATCTACCTGCGCGGCATCCCGCAGGTGCAGATCTGGGATTTCACGGAGAAGGACGAAAAAGCCGTCGCGCTGGGCAAGCCCTTCGGTTCCGGCGGACTTTGGAACAACAAGAATCCAGAGGGCAAGAATCCCCTCAAGCTCATGGACAAGCCCCTGGGCGAGTGGAACAGCTTCCACATCAAGATGATCGGCGAGCGTGCGACTATCACGTTCAATGGTGAGGTCGTCGTGAAGAACGCGGTGCTGGAAAACTTCTTCGCCAACCGCAAGGCGGGCTATCAGGCCTATGGCAAGGTTGCGCCGAAGGCGGAGGACACCAAGGCTCCCAATGGTTGGATGGTGGATCCCGCCTTTGCCAAGGGCCCGATCCAGCTTCAGACGCATGGCAGCGAGATCCGCTGGAAGAATGTGTTCATCCGCGAAATCCCTGCGGATGAAGCCAATCAGGAACTCGCGAAGCGCGGAGAAGAAGGCTTCACCGAATACGTCAACGGCAAGGATCTCAGCAACTGGCAGGGCGCGGTGGAAAACTACGAGGTCAAAGACGGTGCCATCGTCTGCAAGCAGGGCAAGGGGGGTGACCTGCTGACCAAGGATGAATTCGAGAACGGCATCATCCGCGTCGAGTTCAAGCTGCCGAAGGCCGGCAACAACGGCATCGCGCTGCGCACGCCGCTCGGTGGCCACTCCGCCTCGGACGGTCTGGAACTCCAGGTGATCGACAGCGACGGCTACAACGAGAAGCAGGCCGCTGCTGGCAAGCCGGGCCTCAAGCCTGAGCAGTATCACGGCTCGCTCTACCACTGCGTCGGTGCCAAGCACGGCTACCTGCGTCCGGTGGGCGAGTGGAACTTCCAGGAGATCGAAGTCGAGGGCCAGAAGATCAAGGTCACGCTCAACGGCACCAAGATCCTCGACGTGGACATCAGCACCTTCGACCGCAGCCAGATCGCCCATCCGCCGAAAGGCCTCGACCACACCAAAGGCTACATCGGCTTCGCTGGTCACAGCGATCCGGTGGTGTTCCGCAGCTTCCGCGTGAAGCAGAAGTAGCTCTGCGCTGATTCAGTTTCATCAACGCCCGTCATGCCGAGAGGTGTGGCGGGCGTTTTTCTTGAGAATTGAATTTCGACGTCTAGGCCGCCACTGGCAGTTCCGCTGGCTCCGCAGCGTCCTTGAATTCGAGTTCTTCCTCGATGCGGAGGTTTTCGACGATGTAGGTCTGGCGTTCGGGGGTGTTTTTGCCCATGTAGAAGGAGAGCATCTCCTTCACGCTTTTGTGCTCGGAGGGGATGGCGTTGCCTTCGGCATCAAGCTCGTGATCGCGGATCTTGACGGGCTCCAGGCGCATGTGGGGGCCGATGAAGTGCTTGAACTCGTCGGGGCTGATTTCACCGAGGCCTTTGAAACGGGTGATCTCGGCGGTTTTGCCGCAGCGGTGGATGGCGCGCTGGCGTTCGTCGTCACTGTAGCAGTAGAAGGTCTCTTTTTTGTTCCGCACACGGAACAGCGGTGTTTGCAGGATGTAGAGATGGCCTTTGCGCACGAGTTCGGGGAAGAACTGCAGGAAGAAGGTGATCATCAGCAGGCGGATGTGCATGCCATCGACGTCGGCATCGGTGGCGAGCACGACGCGATTGAAACGGAGCTCTTCGAGGTCTTCCTCGATCTGCAAGGCGTTGGCGAGGAGGTAGAACTCCTCGTTTTCATAGACGATCTTGCGCGTGAGACCGAAGCAGTTGAGCGGCTTGCCACGCAGACTGAACACGGCCTGCGTTTCGACATCGCGGCTCTTGGTGATGCTGCCGGAGGCGCTGTCGCCCTCGGTGATGAACAGGGTGCTGTCGTCGCGGCGCTTGTCTTTGGTGTCGAAGTGGACGCGACAGTCGCGGAGCTTTTTGTTGTGAACCTTGGCCTTGCGCGCGTTTTCGCGGGCGGCCTTCTGGATGCCGCTGATCTCTTTGCGTTCCTTCTCGTTGGCGTTGATCTTTTCCTGGAGCGACTTGGCGATGTCTCCGTGCTTGTGGAGGAAATTGTCGAGCTGCGCGGTGATGACGCTGGTGATGTGGCCGCGCAGGTTGCGCCCGTTCGGCTCCATATGGCTGGAGCCGAGCTTGGTTTTCGTCTGCGACTCGAAGACCGGCTCCTGCACCTTCACACTGACGGCGGCGATGAGACTGCCGCGCACGTCGGCGGGATCGAACTGCTTTTTGAAGAACTCGCGGCATTCCTGCACGATGGCCTCGCGGAAGGCGGCGAGGTGCGTGCCGCCCTGGGTGGTGTGCTGGCCGTTGACGAAGCTGTAATACTCCTCGCCGTAACCGGTGCCGTGCGTGAAGGCGACCTCCACGTCCTTGCCTTCGAGGTGGATGATCGGGTATTGCGGCTCCTCAGTGAGCTTGGCACGGATGAGGTCCATGAGGCCGTCCTTGGACTTAAATTTCTCGCCATTGAGGACGATGGTGAGACCGGGATTGAGCCAGGCATAGAAGCGCAGCATCTCACGCACGAAGTCGAGCCGGTAATGAGTGTCGTCCGCGAAGCTCTCCGCGTCGGCACGGAAGGCTATGCGGGTGCCGTCGGGCTCGTCGCAGGGCTTGGGCTTGCCCATGTCGTATTTGACGATGCCCTGGCTGAACTCGATGGAGCGGGTCTGTTTCTCACGCACAGCCTGGATCTCGAAGAATTCGGAGAGGGCGTTGACGGCCTTGATGCCGACACCATTGAGACCAACGGAGCGCTTGAAGACCTCGCTGTCATATTTGGCGCCGGTGTTGATCTGTGCGGCGCATTCCATCAGCTTCCCAAGCGGGATGCCGCGTCCGTAGTCGCGCACAGTGACGGTTTGATCCTCGGCTATGGTGATGTCGATGGTGTTGCCGAAGCCCATGACGTGCTCGTCGATGCAGTTGTCGAGCACCTCTTTGAGCAGGACGTAGATGCCGTCCTCAGGCAGGGAGCCATCTCCCAGCTTGCCGATGTACATGCCGGGGCGGAGCCGGATGTGCTCGCGCCAGTCGAGGGATTTGATGGAGTCTTCTGTGTAACCGTGTGCGGGGGCGGGATTGGCCATGGTGGAATGACGAAATCAGAATAAGGAATGACGAATGGAACTGCTTGAGATGGCAGAGAGGGGGAGGGGAGTCAAGGGGTGGTCAAGTAGGTCAAGGAATTGGCAAGCAGCATGCCTTGAACCACCTTGACCTCCTGACTTGCGGATTGAACCAACGGTTCAGGCAGAAAGCTTAATCTTTGACGGTCTTGCGCGCCTCGGTGACGAGGTTCATGAACAGCTCACGCTGTTCGGCGAGAGCGGCCACAGGATCACCATCGGGCATTTTGTGGGCTTCGAGGCAGACGTGGCCCTCGTAATCGAACTCAACGAGCAGTCTGGCGAGCTTGTCGAGCGGGTAGTCGCTGAGTTTGACGCCACGGATGTGAACCGTGTGTCCAAGACGGTCCTTGACGAGGGCGAAGTTGGCCTCAAGGCCGGCTCCGATGAGGTCGGTGTCATTGGAGTTCCAGCAGACGCGCACGTTGTCGCGCTCGGCGGCATCCATGATCGTTTTGATGTGTGGCAGCTCGGATGAGTCTTTGCCATGCACTTCGAGGCGGATTTCCTGGCCGAAACCAATGGCGTAGTCGCCGAGTTCAGCGAGCGCCTTGCCGATTTGCACGAGGGTCTTTTCGACGGGCACCTCTT
>CAMCWM010000103.1 GCA_945882215.1 Akkermansia muciniphila
GGTGTGGCTGGTCATCTATCTCGTGAACAATCGCCACATCTTCATCTCCCGCGTCGCCAGCAAGATTCCGTTGCGGGCGCCGAAGGTGCTCATGGGCATGAACATCACGCGCGAGAGCCTGCCGGATGACATCGTGGCCGCCGCACGTGCCGCGTGGGCCGCGGGAGATTTCAAGGAGGCGCTCAGCCTGCTGTATCGTGGCTCGTTGTCATGGCTGGTCACCCGGCGCCGGGTGCCGATCACCGACAGCGACACGGAGGAGGACTGCCTCGTGCAGGTGCTTCAGGCAGGAGAGAAAACCGAGGCCGATTACTTCCGTCAGCTCACCGGAGCGTGGGTGCAAGTGGCCTATGCCTCGCTGCCGGCATCGAACGCCGAGATGGAGATTCTTTGCGATCAATGGCCGTTTGTGGAGAAAGGAGGCGTGGCATGAGAAGCGAAGGGCGAAGGGCAAAGGGCGTAGAGAAGCTGCCACCACACGGCACGTTGATCCGTGCCTCTTTGCTCTACGCCCTCTGCTCTTTGCTTCCGCTGCTCTGCGGCTGCAGCGGGAAATGGGAGGATTATGAAAAGACGCTTGGCTATCGCGGCAGGGCACGGGTGAATCCGTTTCTCGCAGCGGAGCGCCTGTTGGACGAGCTCGGTCACGATGCGCATGGCACGAAGTCGCTCACGAAAATGCCCGCTCATGACGCGGTGATTCTGGTCTCTGGTGAGAACGGGCTTCCCGAGGGCCGCGCACGGCAGTTGCTGCGCTGGACCTTCAGCGGCGGGCATCTCATCTACTGCCTCGGCGGCACACGGCCCTACAACGATTTTGAAACGCAGTTTGGCTCGTTCATTGCCGCCATGCTGCTGGAGGAGCAAAAAGATCCGGTGCTGGAGCAGCTCGGCGTTGGCGTGCAGAAGCGCCTTCCAGACGAGGAGATCAAGGAGCTCGCCAAAGACATGCTGAACAAGGAAGGCGTGAAAGAGGGCAAGAAGGCCGCGCCGCCTGCCAAAAAAGAAGAGGCCAAGAAAGACGACACGAAGAAAGAGAAGAAGCAATTCGAGGAAGATGAGGACGAAGAAAAGTGGCTCGAATCCGTGCAGGAAGTGACGTGGAACGGCCAGACCTACAAGCTCAGTCTCGGTGGTTACCAGCACCTGATCCTCAAGCGCAAGCTGCGTTCCGGCGAGTTCTCCGCCGGATCGAAGAACGAGTCACTGGCGCTGCATTTGAATCATGGCATGGGCCGCGTCACGCTGCTGGCGCACGCGCGTCCCTTCCGCAACCGCTGGATCGGCGAGCGTGATCACGCGCGCTGGCTTTCTGCGTTGGTGGGCGAGCACGGCTCCAAGGAGGTGCTGTTTGTGGCCGCCACCACCGGCAGTTTCATGGCACTGCTCTGGCAGCATGGCTGGATGGCGCTGGTGGTACTGGCGTTGTGCCTCATTTTCTGGCTCTGGCAGCAGATGCCGCGTTTTGGTCCGCTGGCGGAGGTGGAGCTCGATTCCACGCGTCATTTTGCCAGCCACATCGGCGCGTTGGGCGAATTTTTCTGGCGCATGCGCCGTGGCGCGTTGCTCGTGAATGCCGCGCGTGAGGCTGTATGGGAGCGGGTGCGCGAACGACACCGCTCGCTCGATGACGGCAGCCGCAAAATGAACGATCACCTCGCCGAGGAAATCGCCCGCCGTGCCGGACTGCCGGTCAAACGTGTCGCCGCCGCCTTTGATGTCGCACCACCCGACAGCGCTCACAACTTCGTCACCCTCATGCGCGATCTTCAGGCCATCCGCCGCGCGCTTTAATTCATCACCCACACACCCATGAACCCGATCCCCACTGAACCACCCGCTTCGTATGCGCCGCCTCCCGCCGGTTACACGCCGCCGTCATTGCCGAAGAGCACGACGATCTTTCAGCAGATTCACGCGGCTGTGGGGCAGGTTTTCGTGGGTCAGCCCGAGGTTTTGCATCAGGTGCTCGCAGCGTTGCTGGCCGGCGGTCATGTGCTGCTCGAAGGCAAGCCTGGCCTGGGCAAGACGCATCTCGTGCTCGCGCTGTCGCACACGTTTGGCGGCAGCTTCAGGCGCATCCAGTTCACCCCCGATTTGATGCCCTCAGATGTCTGCGGCCACACCTTGTTCGACATGAGCAGCAGCACGTTCCGTGTGCGTCACGGCCCGGTGTTTGCCAATCTGCTGCTGGCAGATGAAATCAACCGCGCCCCAGCCAAAACGCAGTCCGCGTTGCTCGAAGTGATGCAGGAGACGCAGGTCACGATCGATGGCGAGAGCCACAAACTCGCGCCGCCGTTCATGACCTTCGCCACGCAGAATCCCATCGAGCAGGAGGGCACGTATCCGCTGCCGGAGGCGCAGCTCGACCGCTTTTTGCTCAAGGTGCTCATCGACTACCCCGACGTGGCGAATGAAACATGGATTGTGAAGGCGGTGTCCTCGCGTGCGTCTGGTGGAGGCCTTTCGACATCGAGCGTGCCGCAGATTTGCACGCCGCAGGACATCATCGACGCTCAGGAAGAAGCCGCCGCCGTGCAGGCGGTCGAGCAAGTCGTTGATTACGCGGTGAACATCGTGCGTGCCACGCGTCAGCACAGCGCCAACTCGCTCGGAGCAGGCACACGTGGAGCGATCAGTCTCGTGCGCATCGCCAAATCGTATGCATTGCTCGAAGGCCGTGGCTACATCACGCCTGCTGATGTGAAACGCGCCGTGCTGCCGGTGCTGCGGCACCGTGTGCAACTCGCGCCGGAAATCGCCATCAGCGGTCAGAGTGTCGATGACATGCTGAACTCGCTGCTCAAGACCGTCGAAGCTCCCCGGGTGTGAAAATGACGAAAACAGAATGAGGAATGACGAATGAAATCCGAATGCCGAATCTCATGACACGCAGGTTGCACCCATTCGTCATTCGCCATTCTGGTTTCGTCATTCCAGTTTCGCTGGCTCCCTGATTTTCTTTTACTGCCTCCTCATGCGCCCGACCGCACTACTGCTGAAACTGCTCATCGCCTGGCTTGTCCTGGCGGTGGCGGCGTGTGTTTGGGAGAAGTTTGTGATTTTGTGGCAGAGCGTGGGAGGTGTTCTGCTGCTGGCGATGATCGTGGATGCCTGCACTTTACCGCGTCGTGGGCGCATCACCGGGAAGCGTTCGGTGCCGGGACGTTTTGCGCTGGGGGTCGGATCTTCGGTAACGTTGACGGTGACGCATTCGATCCGGCGTACGCTTGCCCTGGAGGTGTTCGACGGCATTCCGACCGCCGCGGAGGCGGAAGGCCTGCCGCACCGCGTGAGCGTGCCGGCGGGCGAGTTTGCAGCGATCAGCTATCAGGCTCGGTTTGTACGTCGCGGGCAGCATGCCTTCACGCCAGGGCATGTGCTGGCGGGTTCGATGTTTGGGCTGTGGCAAAATTTGCACTTCGTCGCGGGCGAGAGCCAGACGAAGGCCTATCCGAACTACGAGCCGGTCGTGCGCTTCGCCATGCTGGCGATGGCTAACCGCGTCGAGACCATGGGCATCATCAAGCGCCGTCGCATGGGTGCCTCGCTCGATTTCCATCAACTGCGCGACTATCAGGACGGCGATGTGCTTTCCCGCATCGACTGGAAGGCCACCTCGCGTCGTTCGACGCTCGTCAGCCGTGATTATGAGGAGACACGCAATCAAACCATCCTGCTCGTGCCCGATTGCGGCCGCCGCATGCGCGCGCTCGATGGCGGTCTCAGCCAATTCGACCACTGTTTGAATGCGATGCTGCTCATCGCCTTCATCGCGTTGCGTCAAGGTGATGAAGTTGGCGTCGTGGGCTTCGGCGGTGTGCAGCGCTGGCTGCCGCCGGTGAAAGGCGCACACAGCATGCCGAAGCTGCTCAATCATCTCTACAATTACGAGGCCAGTGCCGAGCCGAGTGATTTCATCGAGGCTGCCGAGCGCGTCATGACGCTGCAACGCCGCCGCGCGCTCGTGATCCTGCTCACCAACCTGCGCAGTGAGGATGGCGCGACGCTGGCCTCCGCCGTCAGTGCCATGCAGCGCCGCCATCTCGTGCTCACCGCCACGTTGCGCGAGCAGGAGCTCGAACACCGTGCCGAGGCACCGATTGGTCATCTTCACGACGCGCTGCAATACGGCGCCATGACGCATTATTTCGGCGAACGCCGCCGCCTGCTCGAATCGCTGCGCTCACAACGTGTCCTCACCGTGGATGAGTCCGCGCAGATGCTTCCGGTGGCGCTGGCAAACAAGTATCTGGATGTGAAGGCGGGCGGGCTGCTTTAAACCCAGCGCCACGCTGATGTGGCGCTCAGCGCCACATGTGGCGTTATTTGCGACAAACGCGGCTGCGGGAAGGGTGTCATGCGCCGCATGACACCGCCTTCAACCCCATTGTTTCCGCCGTATCCACACGAGGATCAGAGGCGGCATCAGATCGAGCTTTCAGACGCGATCCAACGTGTGCTCGACAGCGGCAACTACATTTTGGGCGAGGAAGTGGCTACCTTTGAATGCGAGTTTGCCACCTTTCTTGGTGCAAAGCAGGCCATCGGCGTGGCGAATGGCACGGATGCGATCGAGATGATGCTGCGGGCGCTTGAAATCGGACTTGGAAGCAAGGTGGTCGTCCCGTCCTTTGCTCCATCCGCCGTGGCGGCGGGGGTGACACGCTGTGGCGCGGAACCGCTGTTTGCGGACATCGAGGCGGACACGTTCACGCTGTGTCCCGAGTCGCTGGATGCCGTGCTGCGTTCTCCGGCGGGGCAGGGGGTGAAAGCAGCGCTGGCAGTGCATCTATACGGACACCCTGCGGACTGGAAGAACCTGCGGCAGGTGGCCGATGAGCATGGCATCGTGCTGCTGGAGGACTGTGCGCAGGCGCATGGCGCGGTCTGGCATGGGCGCATGGCCGGAACTCTCGGCAGGGCGGCGGCATTCAGTTTTTACCCCACGAAAAATCTCGCGGCGCTTGGTGATGCGGGCGCGGTGGCGACAAATGATGAGGAACTTGCCGAACGCATGCGGTTGATCCGTCAGTATGGCTGGAAGAGCCGTCACATCAGCGAGGTGGCAGGGGTGAACAGCCGGCTCGATGAGCTGCAAGCGGCGGTTCTGCGGATGAAACTGCCAACGCTGATGGGTGGCGTTCATCAGCGGCGGAGGCTGGCGGCAGAATACGATGCCAGGCTGATGAACAGCAATCTCGTGACACCGCCTTTGGTGAGGGGCGGCTGCGAGCACGCTTATCATCAATACGTGGTGCGTTGTGAGCGGCGGGATGAACTCATGGAGCATCTGCAACGAAGCGGGATTCCGGCGGCGGTGCATTATCCGGTGCCGCTGCACCGGCAGACAGCCTTTGGCGTCAGCGATCAGGCACTCCCGGAAAGTGAGCGGGCTGCCGCTGAAGTGATTTCGCTGCCGCTGCATCCCTACCTCTCTGAGGACGCGGTGGATGCCGTGTGTCGTGCCATTGAAAGCCAAGAACATGCACGCTCCTGAATATGACACGCTCCGGGCGGTGGAAGACCGCCACTGGTGGTATGCGGTGCTGCGCGGTCTGGTGCTGCGCGCGCTGTCAGGCAGGCTGCCGCCACGCGGCCATTTGCTGGACGCAGGATGCGGAACCGGTGGCATGCTGGATTTTTTGCGCTGGCATATCCGCCATCTCGATGTGGAAGGAGTGGATGCCTCGCAACAAGCGGTGCGGCATTGCCAGCAGCGTGGTTTGAGCACCGTGCGAGAAGGATCGGTGCATGAGCTGCCTTTTGATGACGGGGATTTCGATGCCGTGTTGAGCCTGGACGTGCTGTATCATGCCGGAGTGGATGAAGAACGGGCGCTGGCGGAGATGAGCCGTGTTCTGGGGCCGGGTGGTCTGCTGGTGCTGAACCTGCCCGCGTTTGAATGCCTGCGCGGATCGCATGATGCGGCGGTTTGTGGTGTCAGACGCTACAGGGCGTGTCAGGTGCGGTCATTGCTCGAACGTCATAGCCTCCACGTCGAAATGATTCATCACTGGAACGCCTGGCTGTTTCTGCCGCTGCTCATCTGGCGGCGCTGGAGCCGTTTGGGCCTGAAGCAGGGGATGGAAACCGTCTCAGATGTCAGATTGCCGCCCGCATGGTTGAACCGGCTGCTGAAATGCACGGGCAGGCTGGACGCCGGGCTGTGCCGCATGCTGCGTCTTCCGTTTGGCTCGTCCGTCTTTGCCGTGGCGCGAAAAGTGAATCATCAACAGGGAGGACAGCATCATGGAGCTGGTCGATGAGACTCCCGAGGTGAGTTTTGTGGTGCCGCTGCACAACACGGGAGATTCGCTGCCACGACTGCTGGAGGCCTTCCGCATGGCAGAGATCGGCTGCTCCTGGGAACTGGTGCTGGTGGATGACGGCAGCGCGGATGGCACATTCGCGCGTGCAAGTGAGCTGGCGCATGATTACCCGGTCCCAGTGACACTGGTGGAGCTGGCGCGAAATTTTGGCGAGCATGCAGCGGTGCTGGAGGCGTACCGTCGCGCACGCGGCAGGTTAGTGGTGAATCTGGACGACGATCTGCAAAATCCGGTGAGCGAGGCGCTCAAGCTGTTAAAACATCTGCGCGAATCCAATGCTGAGGTGGTTTATTCGCATTACGCGGAGAAGAAACATTCCTGGCCGCGCAATGTGGCGAGCTGGCTGGCGAACCGCTGCGCGACCTTGCTGCTGGGCAAGCCGCGTGACCTTTACCTGTCCAGCTTCCGGGCGCTGCGTCGCGAACTGGTCGGGCGAATCGTCACCTATCGCGGTCCGTATCCCTACATCGACGGTTTGATTCTGGGTGCCACAAACCGCATAGCCACCCTGGAGGTCGAACATGCGGAGCGAGTGGGTGGACGGAGCGGCTACACGCCACGCAAGCTGGTCCGTCTGGCGCTGAGCCTGCTGTTTGATTTCAGCGTCATGCCGCTGCGGCTGGCCAGCGTGCTGGGGGTGCTGCTTTGTGTGGTGGGGGCGCTGATTCTGGTCGAGGTGGTGATCGAGACGATTTTTGTCGGCCAGCGGCAGCTTGGCTGGGGTTCGCTGATGGGAGCGCTGGCCGTGTTCAGCGGCGCGCAACTGCTGATGCTGGGCATCATCGGAGAATATGTCGGACGTGCGTTCCTGACGGTTTCCGGCAAGCCGCAGTCCCTGGTGCGCACGGTCATTCAACATGAAACACAAACCGCATGATCCACGAGACCACCATCGAGACCTGCTCCGTGCGCGGTGTGCGCCTGTATGAGATGCGCCATGTCCTGGACCGGGTGCGCGGCAATCTTTCCGCGGCGGAGTTCGGCAATGACCTGCCATTCATCCCGCAGCGCTATTTCCTGACCTACGCGATTCCCAGCGAGCAGACGCGCGGGGAGCATGCGCACCGTCTGTGCTCCCAGTTTCTCGTCTGTGTTCATGGCGAATGCCATCTTCGGGTTGAGGACGGGGAGAACTGCGAGGAATTCTGCCTGAACCGGCCGACATTCGGCGTGCTGGTGCCGCCGATGGTGTGGGCCACGGAGCATCTGCACTCGCCGGACTCGGTGCTGATGGTGCTGGCCTCACGTCCGTATGAGCCGGAGGATTACATTCGTGATTACCGGGACTTTCTGAACGCGGCAAAACAGAGTAAACAAACCCCATGAAAGCGACCACGCTCTCCGCATTGCTGCCGCCGCCGGAACAAGACAAGGCCGTGGCGAGGTTGTGGACACGGGCAACGCTGGCGATGCGCAGCCAGCCGGTCTGGCTCGCCTCCTTGGTCCCGCTTCTGATGACACTGCTCATGGGCTGGCTGGACTCACTCACCGGCTGGGAGGTCAGCCTGTTCATTTTTTACGCGATTCCCATCACCCTGGCGGTGTGGTGGTCAGGAAGCGGAGCCGGCTTGGGTATCGCAGCGGCGGCGGGAGCGATGTGGTGGCTGGCCAACGAAACAGACCACCCCTATGACACCAAGCTGGGATATGCCTGGGCCTTGCTCAACCGCGAGTTTTATTTCGGTGTCGTGGTGTTCGCGGTCATGACGGTGCGCAACAAGCAGGATGCCGACGCGGCGCACATCCGCATGCTGGAGGAGAGACGCCAGTTGGAGCACGACATCGTCAGTGTCAGCGAGCATGAGCAGCAGCGCATCGGCCGGGATTTGCACGACGGGCTGTGCCAGCATCTGGCGGCCATCGGCTGCGCAGCCCGGGTGCTGGCGGAGGACTTGCAGGAGCAGAACGCACCTGCGGCGCGTGATGCTGTCATGATCGAGGATTCGATCCAGCAGGCTGTGCTGGAGGCGCGCAATCTGGCCCATGGCATTTTCCCGGTGCATGTGGACCGCAGCGGGCTCGCGGCCGCATTGTCTGATCTGGCCAGGATGACGAGCCGCCTGACGGGGGTGCAAATCGAAGTCAGGGAGGGCGTTGAGGCGAATCTGGAAGATCCAGAGGCGTCCATGCATCTTTACCGGATCGCCCAGGAGGCGGTGGCCAACGCGGTGCGCCATGGCGGTGCCAGCCACATTGTGATCAGCCTCGCTCTTGTGGGAGAAGTGTTGGAATTGAAGATCGAGGACGATGGCCGGGGAATGGCCCCCACCCAGGCCGTAGAAGGGGAAGGCATGGGGCTGCGCACCATGCGCTACCGCTCCCAGGCCCTGGGGGCCTCGCTTCAATTTCAAACACCCGCCAGTGGCGGCACACGCGTTCTTTGCAGACTGCCAGTACAATCCCAACCCGAAGACCATCATGCCCAAAAGTGACACCAAAGATGCCAGACGCTGCAAAGTGCTCCTCGTCGAGGATCATCCCATGTTCCGCGAGCACCTGGGGCAATTGATCAACCGCGACCTCGGCATGTCCGTCTGCGGAGAAGCGGACAACATCCGCGATGCCATGCGGTTGATCCAGGAGACCAAGCCTGACATTGCCATCGTGGACATCACCCTGCGTGGTTCGAGCGGACTGGAGCTGCTCAAGGACATCAAGGCGCAGGGCCTGGACATCAACGTGCTCGTTCTCTCCATGCATGACGAGGAACTCTATGCCGAACGTGCCCTGCGCGCTGGTGCCAAGGGTTACATCACCAAAAATGAGGCCTCCACCGAGGTCATCAAGGCGATCCACTCCGTGATGAACGGGGAGGTCTATGCCAGCAGGCAGATGACGGCCAGATTGCTGGAGCGCATGACTCAGAAGCGCTCGTCAACTGAACTGGCCGGCATGGAGACGCTGGCGGATCGAGAGCTGGAGGTGTTTCAGATGCTTGGCCGTGGCAAGAGCACGCGTGAGATCGCCCAGATGTTGCACCTGGGCGAGTCCACCGTGGAAACGTATCGCGCACGCATCAAAGAAAAACTCCACCTGCGCAGCGCCGCCGAGCTGTATCTGCGTGCCGGCCAGTGGGTGCGTGAGCATGGCGCATGAAACTGTTTTGAGCGGAGGAGAATGTGGCGCGGGCCATGACAAGGCGTGTCACTTGCCGGTCGGGTGCGATTTAAGGCAAAATTTAGCCATTAAATCCAACCCTCGAAAGCCATGTCGAAACGCAGCCGCAACAAGCACCCAAAGCGCCAGCCTCAGGCACAGTACGTTGCCCAGGAACCTGCTGTTGTCGCGCCACCGTCACCCGTCGTTTTGACGGAGAAGCCCGTGTCCCGCAAATGGGTGCATGCCGCTGTGGCAGCACTGCTCATGGGGTTGTGTGCCAGCCTCTATGTCAGGACGGCAGACTTTCCCATGGTGTTCGACGACCACACCTACATGATCGACAACCCGTTCTTCCGCGAAGCCGGCTTCATGGGGTATCTGAACGATTTCAAGGAATTCGCCAATCGTCCCGCGAAGATGGGCTCCGATCCCGACTATGCCGTCAATGCCATCCTGCGTCCCGTCGCCTACACGAGTTTTTATCTGAACTATCTGATGGATGGATTCAATCCGCGCTGGTTTCGTGTGGTGAACATCATCATCCATGCGCTCAATGCGCTGCTGATCTATGGGCTGGTGAACACGCTGCTCGCTCGTTCCAGCCGGCCGGGTGAGTTCAAGCCTGGTTCAGCGCTGTTCATCTCGGCCACGGCAGCACTGCTCTTCGCCGCGCATCCGCTCGCCATCGAATCCGTGACCTACATCATCCAGCGCTTCACCTCACTGGTGGTGCTGTTCTCGCTGCTGGGGCTGTGGTTGTATGTCATCTCCCTCTCGGCGAAGTCGCGCGTCTCGCTCTGGCTGCTGCGCTCCGGCGCGGTCGTGGCGGTGCTCCTGGCCATGCAGACCAAGGAGGATGGTTTCTTTGTGCCGGTTCTGGCGGTGTTGCTGGACTGGCTGGTGCTCGGCTCGCGGCTGCGTCTGGCCGTCACCCGGGCGCTGCCGCTGCTGCTATGCATGCCGGTCATTCCCGTGCTGGTCCTGCTCACCGCGGCGGCACAGAGCGGTGGTTTCGACTGGCATGCCGCCGTCAACATCGTGAACTCCAGGGACGCTCCGCTGAACCACTGGCATTACATCGTGACTCAACTGACCGTGCTGGCGCACTATTTGCGTCAGTGCTTCTGGCCCGTCGGATTGAATCTCGATCCAGAGTGGCCCATGTATCAATCCCTCTGGCAGCGTCCGGTGCTGCTGGCCTTGGGAGTGCTGGTGGCGCTGCTGGCATCCACCGGGTGGTTGTTCCGCCGTTTTCGTGGCGAGGTGCGCTTTGCCCTGGGCTTCGCCTGCGTGCTCTGGTTCTTCATCACCGTGTCGGTGTCCTCCGGGCTGGTGCCGCTGCCGGATCTGGTGGCGGAGCATCGCTCCTACCTGCCATCCATCGGCATCTTCATCCTCGTGGCATGCCTGCTGGACCGGTTGCGCATCGCGGACTTCCGCTCCCGTGTGCCGCGTGTGCTGGTGCCTGTCGTCACCGTGATGTGTGTGGGAGCGCTGTCCTGGAAAACCTGCGTGCGCAACGATGTCTGGAGCACCAGCGAAAGCCTGTGGAAGGACACCGTGGCGAAAAGCCCCGGCAAATACCGCACCTGGGGAAATCTGGGCGCGGCCTATTCCTACAGCGGGAAAGAGGAAAAGGCGGTGGAATGCTATCGCGCGGCCCTCAAGATCGAACCGCAGTTTCAAAACGGCCTGCTCAACCTCTCCAACTCACTGCTCCGGCTCAACCGTCCCAAGGAATCACTCGATACCACCCTGCAGCTCATCCAGATCGACAAGACCGCCTCCACCAAACCCCCGGTCGCCTTCACCCTGGGGCTTGGCCTTGCCGGTGTCGGCAGGTATGATGAGGCGGTCTCCGTCTTCAGGGAGATCATCGCGGTCACTCCCGATGACCCCCAGCCACGCAAGGCGCTCGGCCTCGTCTATCTGCAAACCGGCCTTCCCCATCGCGCGCTGGATCACTTCCATCACGCCGCCGCAGTCCAGCCGGAAGACCCTCAATTGCAGGCCATGATCAAGGCCGCTCAGACAGCCATGGCCGAGAAACGCCGGCTGCGGTGAGCGGGATGAGGTGCAGGGCAGGGCGTGGCGGAACCGGGAACGGAGGCAGTCCGACTCATATTTTCCGACCGACAGGTCGAAAAGCAGCTCCATGAGCCAGAGTGACCCGGTTTTGAGGCCCGGGCGCTTGTCTGGCTCGCGGAGGCAAGGAACTCCGTGGCGGAGGAAAGTTCCCGGCCTGCGGAGACACGGCAGGATTCCAAACTAAAGCCCTGCAGTCACGAATCGACTCCCTTTCTTGTTTCTTACTTTGCATTCGGGCAGCGTAGATCGCCCTCACCCTCAGTCTCGACAGGCGTGCCCGAGGATTCTCGCCGCCACTACTTTGCCATCCACCAGCAGTGCCTGACCATCGTCGTAGAGTTCCAGGTCGTTGGGAGAGCGTCGTTTGAATCTCGCAATGTCCACCTTGGGTTTCCCAGAGTCCGCATCCATACGGCATGCAGCCAGGCCACCTTCACTGTCCAGGTACTCCCAAATCGTGTAGTACAATCCTTCCTTCACAGTGGAGAAGCCGCCGCTCTCCAGTTTGATGGAACTCATCACACAGGCCTCACCATCCCGTCCCCCGACGAGGCGCGTGACGACGGTCTTTTCATCCAAGCTGGCCCTTTTCAACTGATGGGTGAGCGCATTCTCTGAGTTGCCGACGAACGCCACCAGCGAGCTGAGCCCGAGTTCCAACTCACCTCCAGCGAACTGCACCAGAAGCCTGCCTGCGCCCTCAGGCTGCTCGTAGAGCAAGCGCTTGTGCGTGGTGATGGATTTCTCGATGGGCGCTGGAGCTGGCTTCTGGAGTGGCGGAGGGCTGGGAGTCGCCGTGGCAGCCGTGGTCATGTGCGGCTGCTCTAGAATCGGCTGCTCCAGACTCGGCGCGGTAAGGGATCTCACCTCGTATGAGTGGTCTGCGCTTCGACTCAAATACAGCGTCTCACCGGCGAGCACGCGCCCAGCCCGTGCGGATTTGGAGGTGGTGGACACCAGCGAACATTGGGTCCCCAAGAAGCATGACCCGAGCATGAGCCAGCCGTTGAATTTAGACACCGCAGATTTCATGCGCCACAGCGTATCGGAAGCCGTGATTTTGGCAATAGGCTTGGAAAAGTGACAAATGGCCAAAGAAAGCTGCCCGCCCCTTTCTTGCGGGGGAGGTGCGGACGTATTGCAATCGCACGGTTCGAAGTCTGAAGAATGTCTTGTCAGCCAATCAGGGGGCCGCCGCCGGTTTTGGCAGTGATTTCAGCCATTCTGCCACGCTTCGCAAAACTTCATCCCGTTGTCGGAAAAACACGAAATGATCCTCATCGGCAAACGGGCGCGTGGTGACACTCAGACCTCCTGTTTTAAGTTTCTCGGCGTAGCTGGAAACATAATCCCAAGGCACCCGGTCATCACTGCCACCTGAAAGAACCAGCACGGGACGTGGTTTCAGTCGCGCAGCCAGCTCTTCGGGTTTGATGCGGTTGTGAAACACGCCGGACAAGAAGATCAGAGATCGAAACTGCGGTCCCGGCTGCGACTCGGCCAGACACACGCCCTTGCCGCCATTCGAGAGGCCCATGAGATGGATTTGATCAGGGGCAATGGCCACATGCTTTCCTGCATCGGCAATGGCACGGGTGATCGCCTCGTAGCCACCGCGCTTCTCCCAGTTCCCCATGCCAAACGTGGGCGCGATGACGGTGCAGCCGGTTTCATCCGCCACCTTCGACAGCAACCACAGATACACTTTGAAGTTCCCGCCGCTGCCGTGCAGAAAGACGAGCGTCGGTGTCGGCTTGGAGCGGTCCACGTTCGCCGGAATGTAGTGGAAGTAATGCCCGTCGCGAAACTCCTCGAAGCTCATCTCGCGATAGATCGCTGGCAGCGCCGAGCCGATGGCGGTGAAGTCTGGATCAGCATTCATCTCGGCATACAACGTGTCTGTCATGGTGGACAGCTCGGTTCGTTGTTTCCAGGTGAACAAGGGATCAAAGGCCACTGCCACCGCATAGCCGAGATGGATCTGATCGATCTCCGGCAGCAGGCTGCCGATGGACCAGGGGATGTGTCGTCCGTCGCTGGTCGAGTAGCGCGTGTGAACTCTCGCGCTTTCAGCGGTGTGACCGTCAGGTGACCGCCAGTCCACCACGGCAAATCCGGCGATGCCCGCCAGCAGCAGGATTTTTCCCAGTCGCCCCTGGAGCAGCGATTCCCGTTCATGACCGATGCACCACAGCAGCGGCCCGAGGCCGATCATGCCAACGGCGGAGCTCAGCAGCCGTCCCTGCCACGTCACCGTGCAGCACAGCCCGAAAACCGCCACCGGCACCAGGACCAGCGCCAGCAGCAGCACGAAGGCTTTCAGGAGGGCGAGCGGCGAGGACATGCTGCCATGCAATCCTGCGGGCACGGAATGACAACGAGTTCTTTCCCCCGTGCCTTGAACTGGGATTTTGAGGCCTGTGTTTGCCCGGCAGCTTTCTGCCCGAGGTCAAAACATTGAAAATGAGCCGGTCAGGAGCCTCAAAGGTGGCGAAAACCGGCATGCCTGAGCGCCGAAAAGGCAAGCCTGCGCCAGATTTCCGCGTGCCTTTTTTCCATCTAGGCAAGCCTGCGCGGGATTTCCGCGTGCCTTTTTCTCGTTCAGGCAAGCCTGAGCGGGACTTCCGCGTGCCTTATTTTCATTCAGGCAAGCCTGCGTGGGATTTCCGCGTGCCTTATTTTCATTCAGGCATGCCTGCGCGGGATTTCCGCGAGCCTTTTTCACGTTCAGGCAAGCCTGCATGGAATTTCCGCATGCCTTATTTTCATTTCCGCAAGCCTCCGCGGCACGCCTGCTTGCCCTTCCGTCCCTGAGGCAAGCCCTGCATCGGGCGATGCAACCGGCTCGCCCGAGACAGCACTGGCTCCCGGCATCTTGTGAGCCAGGCAGGATCAAATCCCTTCCAATCGCCCGTTCTGGAACCGGATTCTCCCTCGCCCCCATCTTCGCGCGGGCCGAGGCGCTTCTTGGACTCGATGTCGATCTCCCCGGCTGTTCAGGCCGAAGGAAGGAGGTGAGATTCCGTCGAAACCCAAGATTCCTCGCCGCCTGAGGCGAGAAAGCCGCCGAGATGAAAGGGGGAAGCCACGACCTCGGCGGTCTTCCGGGACTCTGGCGACACCAGAATTTCAGCCACAGCATCCGAGGAGAGGTGATTATCATTTTTCCACTGACGTCGTCTTCGCTGACATCGCTTCTAGCGAGCATGCCCCTTCAAGTCATCTCTTGCCGTTTCAGTAGAGCATGTTTCAATTCCGTGCATGAGATGGACTGTTCTAACCACTTGGTGCTGTGCCATTTTATGGCTGTTTTTCGGCGACTTCGCGTGGGCTGGGTCGCGGCTCGTATTGGATGATGATCAGTTGGTGACTGAGGCGGAACTCATTGTGGTTGCTCGCGTAAAGGAAGGATCAATTCAACTGGTGCCACATTCGCGAAAGCCGAATGCAGGAGCTTCGCATCATTATCACGCCACCTTGATTGTTTCGGAGGTTCTGAAGGGCAAACTCGGTTCAACAGAACTTCCCATGACGATTCACTATGGCCTTGATCCGTCTATTCGCGGCAAGTTTGCTGAAGGGTCTGGTGCCGGATTAGGAGCTTCGTTTGAGGTGACGACGGATGAAATTGTCCTGTGGGATACTGGCGGTTTATTCGTTCCCATCGCCAATGACATCCGGCAGGATCATGTATGGATGCTCAAAACTCGCCAAGTTGATATGGATGACGAGTCCATAAAGGCGCTGGGCATTCAGGAACCTCAAGAGATCGCATCCGCAGCCATGCTGCCCTACATCCGAGCCATGGTATCAGAATTACGAGGGCCAGCATTGAAGAAGTTAGCCGCCGAGAAAAACGTAGCTGGCAACCATGCCAGGGATTTCATCGGGCAGCTGGATTTGCGGCTTGCCGCCAAAGAAACCGCACCTTCCACTCGTCTCGCGAAAGCACTGCCATTTTTTTTGGATCCCACATATGGAAGAAGTCGCCATATAGCTAGAATGCTGATCATGGACTGCGGAGCGGAGGCTGCGAAATCACTTATCCATAATTACCGCGAGGGGGTAAGCGCGGCACTTCAGTATGATATTATCTCCCTTTGTGGAAGAATCTCCTGTCCCGAATCTGAGGGGTTTCTGGTCAAGATTCTTCAGGACGAGGAAACCTTTTGGTCATTGCAGATCATTCAAGAGGAAGACTATTTGGAACCTCCTCCTGGAACTCCGAGTAATCGGGACGTCCGATGGGACAGCTATCGAAAATGTGAAAGTGCCATGTATGGCTTAAGCGGCATCGGCAACACCAGAGAGGCGCTTGAAATCGCCGAAGCCATGCTGCGTCGCTGGGGGCAGCCACCAAATCGTTCGTTTCCACAGTTGTGTGCTAGGACAGTCGAATCCATTGCTACTCGCCTGACAAAAAAAGACAGGTGAACATTGAATCACTCACCGTACCGTCTCGGTGAGGTTACGGCCTTCATCTGAACGTTTTGATCGAGAACTAGTTCGGGCGGAAGGACGAAGAAGACGTGGATAGGACTGCACTTGGCTCTCAGCCCCATGCTTCGCTGAGAAGTCGGAGGCCGAGAGACGGAGCTAGATCAATAATACTTCACCAGCCCATCCTTCCACAGAGGCTTGAGCTGATCGACGGGGGCGTCGATCAGGGTGGTGCTGTTGTGGGAGATGTAGAGGTAGGGATCGCGATGGGCTTCGCCGATGATGACGAGGCCGGCGGCTGTGGCGGCGCTGACGTGCTCGGGGGCGATCTCGACGAGGAGGCGGCCCGGCGTTTCGCCAAAGAGGAGTTCGGCGGTGGTGAGGCCCGCGTGGGCGGGCATCTTGTCGGTGGTGATGCGCAGGCCGGCTTTGCCGCTGAAGGCCATTTCAGCGAGGGCGACGGCGAGTCCGCCTTCACCGATGTCGTGAGCGCTCAAGATCGCGCCTTGCTTCACGAGATCGAAGTAGCGGCGGTAGGCGGCCATGCTTTCGGCTTCGTCAAAGGCAGGACCGGCGTCGAGGCCGATGCCCTTGGTGTATTTGGCGACGATGCTGCCGCGCAGTCCGGCGCTGGCTTTGCCGAGGATGGCGATCTTGCTGCCGATGCGGCGCAATGAAGCGCCGACGACGTGTTTGGCGTCCTCGACGATGCCGAAGCCGCTGAGCAGGAGCGTGACGGGGATGGAGACGGGGCCTTCGTCGGTGACGAAGTAGTTGTAGAAGCTGTCCTTGCCGCTGACGAAGGGTGCCCCATACGCGATGGCGGCCTTGGCCATGCCCTTGGTGCACTCGACGAGGGCACCGAGCTCGCGCTCGTTGTCGGGATTGCCCATGCAGAAGTTGTCGAGGATAGCAATGCGGTCGGGATTCGATCCCATGGCGACGAGCTGGCGCACGCACTCATCGACGACGGCGCGGCCCATGAGATGCGGGTCGGTCTTGCCCCACTCCGGCAGCAAGGCGCAGGCGAGCGAGACGAGCTGCTGGCTGCCATCGACGCGGATGACGCTGCCGTCCTGCGGCGCATCGCCCGCGGCACCAGCGAGCGGTTTGAGGACGGTGTTGCCCTGCACTTCGTGGTCGTATTCGCGGATGATCGGCTCGCGGGAGACGATGGAGAAATCGGACAGCAAGGTCTTGAGCGTGGCGGTCCAGGATTCCGGACGCACGGGCACGGCGGGCTGCACATCGGCAGGCGTGCGCCACTTTGCCCGCATCTCGCGGCGCGGGGCCTCATGCAGCGCGGTGACGTGCAAATCGCAGACAGTGGTGCCGTGGTGCATCACCTTGAGACGCTGCGAGCCGTCGGCCTTCGCGAGGACAAAAATCTCGGTCTGATAAATCGCGGCCAGTTCATGCAGCGCTTCGAGGTCTTTCTCCTCGATGGCGATCACCATGCGCTCCTGCGATTCGCTGATGAAGACCTGCCAGCTTTCGAGATCAGGCGCTTTGAGCGGCGCATTTTCCAGCCACACCTCGCCACCGGTCTCGCGCAGCATTTCGCCTGCGGCGGAGCTGAAGCCACCCGCACCGCAGTCGGTGGAGCACTGGATGAGGCCCTTCTCACGCGCAGCGAGCACGAAGTCGGCGACTTTCTTTTCCTCGATGGGATTGCCGATCTGTACGGCGGTCTGGTCTTCCTCATGCGAGTCGGTGGTGAGCTCGGCGGAAGAGAAAGTGGCGCCTTTGAGGCCGTCTTTACCGGTGCGACCGCCTGCGGCGATGAGCAAATGGCCGGGCTTCACTTCCTTGGCGATGTCCTTGATCGGGATGATGCCCGCGGTGCCGCAGAAGACGAGCGGATTGTAAATGAAGGTGTCGTCGAACTGGATCGCGCCATTGACGGTGGGGATGCCCATGCGGTTGCCGTAATCGCGCACGCCGCGCACCACGCCGCGCATGACGCCGAGCGGATGGATGACGTCCTTGGCCTTGATTTGATCCTGCTCGATGTCGGGCGGGCCAAAGCAGAACACATCGAGTGAGGCGACCGGCTTTGCGCCCTTGCCAGCGCCGAGGATGTCGCGTATCACGCCGCCGAGGCCGGTATTCGCACCGGCGTAGGGTTCGATGGCGCTGGGGTGGTTGTGCGTCTCCACTTTGAGGCACACGGCCTTGTCGTCGTCGAGCTTCACAAAGCCTGCGTTGTCCTCGAAGGCGCTGAGCACGAAGTCGGGCTTCGTTTTGCAGATCTCCTCGGTGACATTGCGGATGTAGGTCTTGAACAGGCCGTCCACGACCTCCTGCTGGCCATTGAGTGTGTGATAAATCTTCGCGCCAAAGATGCGGTGCTTGCAGTGCTCGCTCCAGGTCTGCGCGATGACTTCCATCTCCACGTCGGTCGGTTCGCGGCCTTCATCGTGGTAAATCTTCTGCACCGCGAGCATGTCCGCCTTGGAAAGCGAGAGCTTCATGCGCTTCGAGAGGTCGAGAAGCTGATCGGCGGTGAGGTCGCGGAGGGGGATGGAACGGAAGACGGCTTGGGACATGATGGTGGGGTCACTTTGTCTATGCAAAGCGGGGAGAGCCGGTCAACGCCGGAGGGGGAGGAAAATGGCCGGGGTTGATCAAGGCAGCAGCCGGGACTACACCGGGCATGTCTTTTGAACGTCCTAGGCTGGGGGCAAGGCCTTCTCGGCAATGGCCATGCGCAGGCGGTGCAGAAACGCCTGGAGATCAGCAGGTTCGAGGTGGCGTATCATCCACTCAGGCAGTTCAGTGACGCGCAGTCCGTCCAACAGCATGGCGACGACTGCAGGCTCCCAGCCGCCATCCTTGGCCTGGGCATCTGGCAGGGCGGCGAGCAGGTCGTGACCAGCCTGTTCCAGAAAGTAGAGGTCCACCACATCCTTCAATTCGGTGCGAC
>CAMCWM010000104.1 GCA_945882215.1 Akkermansia muciniphila
CATCTCAACGAGATCGAGGAGTTCTGGATCGTCCACCATGTCCACCTTGTTCATGAACACCACAAGAGCAGGCACACCAACCTGACGGGCGAGCAGGATATGCTCACGAGTCTGGGGCATCGGGCCGTCAGCGGCGGAAACAACGAGAATGCCACCGTCCATCTGAGCGGCGCCAGTGATCATGTTCTTCACATAGTCGGCATGTCCGGGGCAATCGACGTGCGCATAGTGACGCTTGTCGGTTTCATACTCCACGTGGGCGGTGTTGATCGTGATGCCGCGCTCTTTTTCCTCAGGAGCCGCGTCGATTTGATCGTATGCCTTCGCTTGGGCGAATCCCTTCTTGGAAAGGACAGTCGTGATGGCGGCGGTCAGGGTGGTTTTGCCGTGGTCAACGTGGCCAATGGTGCCGATGTTGACGTGCGGCTTGTTGCGTTGGAATGCTTCTTTAGCCATGGGGTGGAGTTAGTTGAGGGGGTGCGCTTGGGACTGGTTCGTTTGTCGTGTTTCGAAGATCCCCACAGTTCGCCACTGGAGCTGTTAGAGGGACTTGAACCCTCGACCTCGTCCTTACCAAGGACGTGCTCTACCACTGAGCTATAACAGCTTAACCGGCGGCAGCCTCGTGAGAGACCTCCTCCTCTTTCGACAAGAAAACCGGGATATGAAAATCTCCTAGACTGGCGTCAAGAGACAATACATCCCGGCCTTTTACCGAAAAAGTGGGGCGAAAATAGGACGGCGGGCATGACTGTCAAAGGTTATTTCCAAACTTCGCGAAAGACTCTGAAACGCACGTGCGTGGCCCATAATCCTCTCCATCCTCGTCTGCGGCATATTTTAGGCTTGGCTGCCAAGACAGGTTTCATATCCTCTTCGGAAAATCAACCCGTTATCGGCCATGAAAACACCGCCCAACACCAACAATGCTGGCCGAGTTAAAATAGAAAAGCGTTAAACCCGACCTATGCACCTCCGCTTTGCCTGCTTTGCCATGGTGCTGCTCACGTCAGAATCGCGTGCGGCAGATGATGGTGAGGTGCTGCTCAAAGGCATCGTCAAAAATGTGCGTGCCGGCAATCAAGAAGCCCTGGCACCACTCAAAGACCTTCATGCCCACAAGCTGGCCGGTGATGCCGTGCTAACTCTCATCGGCGACAAGAAGATTGGCACCGGCATCAAGCTGCGTCTGGCAGAAATTGTCGCAGCATGGCCTGCGGGCGAAGCACGCAAAACACTGGCCGGCTGGCTGGCCAAACATCCCTCATGTGATGACGATGCCTTGATGTTCTTTGCCGGCATCGGTCTCATGGAGGCACGCACCTTCTTTTGGAATCTGCTCACCCAGATCAAAGTCCCGCTCTCCGAGGTGCGCGATACCGAGCGCGTGGCTCTCGCCGCGAAGGCGCTGGGCGCTTTTCATGACAATCCCGATGTCGTCGTTTCCCGTGTCGGAACCCTGCTTGAACCCGCCAACGCACACGTCATGCGTGCCTGCGCTGCGGAGGCTCTGGGCGGCATGCACCATGCGCTGGCCATCCAGTCCCTTCTGCCGCATCTGAGCGATGACGCCTTAGGCAGCATCGTCCGCTGCTCACTCTACCGGCTTACCGGCCAGGATTTCGTGGAAGATGCCGACAAATGGAAGGCCTGGCTCACCGAGCAGGGCGCAAGCATCCCGTGGAAAGGGCTCACGCGCGCCGACTTCGACAACAATCTCAAGTTGCAGAAGCTGCTCAAACCGCTTGATGACGATCCCGCCATGAACATGGCGTCGTTCTACGGCGTGGAATTCCGCGCCAAGGGTGCGCTTTTCATCCTGGATGTCAGCGGCAGCATGACCATCGACGACCGCATCAGCAAGCTCAAGGCGCAGATGAGCAACCTGCTCACCGCCATGCAAAACAAATCCAACAAGCTGCGCTACGGCATCCTCACCTTTGGTGAAAATGTCGATTCCTGCTTCCCCGCCCGCGGTATTTCCTTGAATGATGAAAAGAACCACAAACAGGCCGTGCGTTTTGTCGAGCGCATCCAGGCCGATGGCGGCACCCCAATGTGCGAGGCGCTGACCCATGCGTTGACCAAAATGCTGCCCGACGGCAACATCGACGCCATCTACTTCCTCAGCGACGGCCAGCCCAGCGACGGCACGCCGCAGTACGTGCTGGAGCTCGCCACGCGCATCCACACCAAATTCCAAACCCGCATTCACACCATCAGCATTGGCGAGCTTCCTGCGCTGAACTCCGATCAACCTTCGTTGCTCAATCAAATCGCCAACGCCTGCGGTGGCACCTTCACCATTCCGCCATGAAGAACCGTCGCGACATCCTCCGCTCGGCGCTCTGCACCGCACCCGCCGCCCTCACCGGCTGCATCCTGCCGGATTTGCAGGAAGTCCGCCGCACCGGCCTCATCTCCCAATCCACCTCGACCAACGGCGCGCCGTTCCTCGTCTCGGGCAGACGGGCCGCTGCCTTGCGCGAATACAACCAGCGATTCCTCGTTTCGGGAGCCACCTTCCGCTTCAGCCCCAAACCCGCCTTCGGCATGGCCTGGACCGCCGAACTCAAACGCGGCTACGCCAGCATCAAGCATGACCCGCGCCTCGGTTACACCGTGAAAAATCTCAGCACCGGCGCCTACCTTGCCGAATACCAGGCCGACCGCGTGCTCATCGGCGCTTCCATGCCCAAACCCGCCGTCTCCGCCGTGCTGCTCGAAGCCCGGCAAGGCAATCTAACCCGTGAAGAATTCCAGCACATCGTCAATGCCTGCGATCTCAGCATCAACGCCTCCTGGCGTGCCATGCTCAGCCGCTTCAGTGACGCCGACGAACGCGCCTTCGAGCAGAAATACAACCTCCCAGATGTGCCCATCCGCGCCAACGGCCAGTCCCCCCGCTTCTATGCCGAGTTTTTCGAGCGTCTGGTGAACTACAGGTTCGACCACGGCTGCGAGATGCTCATCGAATCCTGCCGCCGCAATCAGTTTGGTCGCGGTCGCTGGTACCTGCCCGCCGAGATCACCTACATTGGCGGCAAAACTGGCACCGACGGTCCCTACAAGCACGAAGGCCTCTTCTCCGACTATCGCGGCACCCGCTATGCCATTGTAATCTACAGTGACGGTCATTTTGGCCGCCACGAGAATTTCTGGCGTGTCGGAGCCGTCTTCGGCGGCCTGTTCCGAGAGTACATTGCGTAGTTACGCCACACTTGAGCGGGACACATGATGCGATATTGTGTCTCATGAAAACGCTGCTCATCCCCCTCTTCCTCGTCGCTTGCACCCTGAACTCCTGCCGAGGCGGTGGTGGCCCGGCCACCCGCGTCGGACGTGGTATTGACAATGCCTTCTACCATGCCGGTCATGGCGTGAAAAAAGCCGGTCAAGGCATCCAAAACGTGGCGCGCTGACCGTGCCCGCCTCCATGCTTCCCGTCAGCACATTCCTCATCGTCGGCCCCACAGCGTCCGGCAAGTCGGCGCTTGCGCTCGCCTTGGCAGAGCGTGTTGGAGGTGAAGTGGTCAATGCGGACGCTTTCCAGCTTTACGCAGGGTTGGACATCCTCTCCGCGAAACCCGCCGCCGCTGAACTGGCCCGAGTGCCGCATCATCTCTATAGTGTGGTACCTCTCACCGAGTCCTGTGATGCCCAGCGCTATCATGCGCTCGCACTGCCGGTGATCGAAGACATCGCGTCGCGCGGTCGCGTTCCCATTGTCGTCGGCGGCTCGGGGCTGTACCTCAAGGCGCTCACGCACGGCCTGTCTCCCCTGCCCGCCGCCTCACCGGCCTTGCGTGAGCATTTCAAGCATCTCAGCGCCGGGGAAAAAATCGTCTGGCTGCTCCAGCGCGATCCCGAAGCCGCCACCACCGTGAATCTCCGCAATCCGCGCTACGTCGAGCGCGCGCTGGAAATCTGCCTGCTCACCGGACGCCCACAATCCGGCCTGCGGCGGTCGTTTGTGGAAAAGGAGCCGCAAGTCAACGGCATCGTTCTCAATGTGGATCGCGAGACGCTCTACGCGCGCATCAACCAGCGTACACGCGCCATGTTCGAAGCCGGCTTGATCGCCGAAGTCGCCGCGCTCGGCAAACTCTCGCCCACCGCTGAAAAAGCCATCGGCATCCGTGAGATACGCGAACATCTCGCCGGGCGCCTGACCTTGGATCAAGCCATCGACGCCATCCAGCAGGCCACACGGCGTTACTCCAAACGTCAGGCCACCTGGTTCCGCCGTGAACGCTGCTTCCAAACGATTTGCCTCGATTCCCTTCCGACGACAGAGTACGCGCTGACACGCATCCTCGAACTCTTTCCATGCCTCCGCCCGTCCAGCCAGTCCGTCCCGTCTTTGTCAACTTAGGTCCACGCAGCTACCTGGTGCAGGTCGGTCGTGATCTGCTCAAAACGCTGGGAGAAGAGGTGAACAAGAAGATGCCGGATCGCACAAGTTGCGCCGTTGTCACCGATTCCAATGTCGGTCCTCTGTATGCCGGGAAAGTCCTCGAAAGCCTGCGTGCCGTCGGCAAGCGTCCGCATCTCATCACCGTGCCCGCCGGTGAGTCCTCCAAATCGCTGACGTGGAGCGAATCCGTGCTCGGCGAGATGGTGCGTGCAGGGTTGGATCGCAAAAGCTTCGTCGTCGCCCTCGGTGGCGGTGTCATTGGCGATCTCGCCGGTTTCTGCGCTTCGGTATATCAGCGCGGCATCCCCTACGTGCAGGTGCCCACCACTGTGCTGTCCCAGGTGGACAGCTCCGTCGGTGGCAAGACCGGCGTGAACCTGCCCAATGCCAAAAACATGGTCGGCTGCTTTCACCAGCCTGTGCATGTCATCGCTGATCTCGACACGCTCAGTTCCCTGCCGGAACGCGAATGGAACGAGGGCTTCGCCGAAATCATCAAGCATGCCTGCATCCGCGACGCCTCGATGTTTACCGCCATCAAAGATGTGGCGGAAGGCAAAGGCGACATCGTCGGCCTCATCCGTCGCAACATCGCCATCAAGGCGGTCATCGTCGAGGCTGATGAATACGAAACCATCGGCACACGTGCATTGCTCAATTTCGGCCACACGCTCGGCCACGCCATCGAAGCCGCCGCCGGTTATGGCAGGCTGCTGCATGGCGAGGCCATCAGCCTCGGCCTGCGTGCCGCCGCCTGGCTTTCCGCGCAGATTTCTGACCTCACCAGCGAGGATTACGAACGCATCGTGGCGCTGCTCAAGCTCTGCGAGCTTCCCATCAAACTCCCCGACGACCTCGACACCGAGGAGATCATGCGCATCGCCCGCATGGACAAAAAATTCGAGAACGGCAAGATCCGCTTCGTCCTCCTGCGCAAGATCGGTGAAGGCTATGTCAGCAAAGACGTGATCGAAGGTCACCTGAAGCAAGCGCTCGATGAGTTGCGGAAATGACGCATGCGCTTCCTGAATCCCAGCTACCTCCACCTCGCATGGCTCGCGCTGATCCCGCTGGCACTGTGGTTGTTCCGCCGGCAGGCGAAGCGGGTGCCGGTTTCGACGCTGCTGTTCTTCAAATCGCTCGCGCGTGAGCATCAGGAGTCCGCATGGCTGCGGCGCATCAAAAAATGGCTCTCGTTGCTGCTCACGCTGCTGGTGCTGATCTTCGCCATCCTAGCTCTCGCACGCCCCAGCGGCAACCTCTCGGCCGATTCACCCGGCGCAGTCGTCATCGTCGTCGATCGTTCCGCGTCGATGTCTGCCAAAGACATGCAAGGCCGCACCCGGCTCGATGAAGCCAAGCGCCGCGTGCAGGAACGCATCCGCTCGCTACCTGATCAGGTCGTGCTTTCACTCGTCTCCTTCGATGCACGCCCCCATGTGCTGCTCTCACGCAGCCGCAACCGCCGTGAATGCCTGCGCTTGCTCGATGAACTCACACCAGTTCCCATCGAAGGCAAAACTGAGGCTGCCTTGAACGTCGCCAAACGCCTCGCCGCTCTCGAAGCACGCTCCCGCATCTGGCTGGCGGCAGATTCCAGCATTACGGATGCCGCGGTCGATTCGATTCCCGTCGCATTGCCCGAACCGCTCAACGGCGGCATCACTGGCTTTCAAATTCGCCACAGCCCGCTCGCACGCGATCGCTACGAGGCCTTCGTCAAAGTCAGCGCCGCTGCCAGCAACAAGGACAAGACCACTTCAACACTCGAAATCACCATCGCCGGCCGCATCGCTCAATTACGAGAACTTGAACTCGCTCCCGGCACATCTTCATCGCTCATCCTGCCGCTCGAAGGCGTGCGTGGCCAGCGTCTGGAGATGCGCTTGAAGACTGCAGGCGATTGTTTCGGCTGGGACGATGGCCTTGCCGCTCCGCTGCCCAAAACGAAGCCGCTCACCGTCGCTTGGTTTGCTGAAAAGCCCGACCCCTTCACTGAACTCGCACTCTCATCACTCATCGAAGCTGGGCGCATCGATATGAAGAAGGGCGATCCCGCTGCATGGCCGCTGAAGGAGCAGCCTGATGTCTATGTCTTCGAAAACTGGCTGCCGAAAGAATGGCCCACCGATCGTCCAGTCATCGCTCTCACACCGTTGACCAATTCCGGCCCGCTACGCATCCGACCGCTCAGAGGTCTGCCGCATGACAGTGTGCGCGCTGTGCAGCCGGATCATCCCGTGCTCTTTCGTGCCAGCAGCAGCCGCATCGCCGTCACACAGACCACCGTGCTCGAACTTCCCGCGTCATTGGAGCCATTATGGATCGCTGGCACGGAACCCGTGCTTGTTGCAGGTGAATCCGGCGGTCAGCGGATCGTTGTCACCGCCTTCTCACCCTCGCAATCCGAACAACTCGCTCTGCTGCCTGCCTTCCCACTCATCCTCGGCAACGCTCTTTACTGGTGCGCCGAAAACAGCGAAGCCCTCGCTGACATGCGCACGCTGCACACGGGCGAGATGCTCAACGCCAGCAACCTTGTGCAATGGCATGCTTGGGACGGCGACGCCTTCATCGAAGTCTCTGATGATCCCGCCAACGACCTGCTCGCGCTGAATCGCATCGGCGCATGGGAAACAGGCGACCGCAGCGGCACCTGCGCCTTGATCTCCGGCGCTGAAACGAATCTCCCTGCCCTGCCCTCCGACACCACCCTTTCCACCCAGCCCGCTGCTCCTATCATCACCGCTTCCGCCTTTAGTACCTGGCCGCAACGTTTGATCTGGCTGGTGATCGTCGTACTGTTGCTGGAGAGCTTTCTGTTTCATCGCAAAGCGGTGTATTGAAACTTGTTCACAGCCGCTGCGTTTATTCACAGCGAAACAGCTCGGGGAAATCCCACATATTGTTTCGGAATGCTTAATTAAGCCCAAGATAGGGTAAAAAAACGCCTTCAGCCTTGCGGGCAGTGGCTGTGGAATGGTTCAATCCACCTCAGCACTCTTTTCCGCAGCCCTTTTCTCTCCAGCTATGTACCTCAAAAGCCTCACCCTTCACGGCTTCAAGTCCTTCGCCGACAAGACCCACTTTGAATTCCACAAAGGCGTCACCGGCATCGTCGGCCCCAACGGCTGCGGCAAATCGAACGTCGTCGATGCCATCCGCTGGGTGCTCGGTGAAACGTCCGCCAAGGCCCTGCGTGGTGATGAAATGGCGGATGTCATTTTCAATGGCACGGACAAACGCAAGCCCGTGGGCCTTGCTGAAGTCACTCTCACGATGGCGGATTGCGAAGAGTCGCTGAAGGTCGATTTCAACGAAGTTGCCCTCACCCGCCGCGTGTTCCGCGATGGTCGCAGCGAATACCGCCTCAACAACACGGTCTGCCGTCTCAAAGACATCCACGACCTCATCGCCGGCACCGGCATCGGTCGAGCGGCTTACTCGATCATGGCGCAGGGCCAGATCGACATGCTTCTCAGCTCAAAGCCGGAAGATCGCCGCACGGTGTTTGAAGAAGCCGCCGGCATCACCAAGTTCAAATCTCAGAAGCGGGAAGCGCTGCGCAAACTTGAGTACACGGAAGCCAATCTGCTTCGCGTCGCCGACATCGTCGCCGAAGTTAAGCGTCAGATGGGCACCTTGCAGCGTCAGGCGGCCAAAGCACGCCGCTACCAGGCTCTGCTCGAAGACACCCGCCTGCTCGACACCCATCTCGCGCACAAGCAATACACCGAGTTCAGTGGTGAGAAATCCGAGGCCGAAACCCAGGTGCGCATGATGGCGAACCAGATTGAGGAATTGCAGCGCAAACTGCAAACCGCCGAAACGGAAGCCGCGCAAACACGCGAGGCCTACCACGCGCTCGAATCGCAGATCAGCCAGGCTCGCCAGCAGGCTCAAGAACTCCGCTCGCAAATGCAGAGCGCTGAAGGGCGCATTGGTTTCAACAAAGAGCGCAGCGAGGAGCTCGAAGGCCGCATCCGCCAGAACGAGGAGCAGATCGCCGCGAACGAAGAACTGCTTGATCAGGCCCGCCGCGATCTCGCGAATGCCGACGAGCAGCTACTGGCCATCACCGACAACATACATACGCGTCAGCTCGCAATGAACGAGCACGCTGGCGTGCATCAAAGCATCCTGCCGGAGCGCAACCGCCTCGAAAGCGAACGCCGCTCCATCCGTGAGTCGATCCGCCAGTTCGAAGGCCAGATGGCTGCCAGCGAGGCTCGTGCGCAGTCCTTGAGCAATCAAATCTCCGCCGACCGTCAGCGTTTCGAGTCTCTCGCGCATGATCGTCAAACCGCCGCGCAGGCCCGTGAGTCCAGCCAGATCGAATACGACGAACTGCAACGCAACATCCAGGAGCTCGAAGAAACGCGCAACCAGCTCGACGAGAAGGCCAAGGACTGCGCCCGCGAGATCATCGAACGCCGCCGTCAGCGCGACGCGATGAACAACGAGCTCAACGACCTCCAGCGCAACCTCACCCAGCGCAAGTCACGCCTCGAAATCCTCGAACAGCTTCTTCAAAAAGGCGAAGGCCTCTCCTCCGGCACGCAGAGTGTCCTCAGCGGCCTCGACAACCCAGAGGTTTATTCCACTGGTGTGCGTGGCCTGCTCGCCTCCAGCATCGAAGTCTATCCCGATTTCATCCCCGCCATCGAAGCCGCGCTCAAAGATCACCTGCAAGCCGTGCTGCTCACCGAGAGCGAACTCGCTGCGCAGATCATCGACCGCCTGACCGATCACAAAATGGGCCGTGCCTCGCTCGTGCCGCATGACTTCTGCAATCTGCGCAACGCCGCGGATCGCGAACTCATGCCAGCCGGTGCCATCGCCTGGGCCACGGACAAAGTGCGTGTCAAAACCGGCGTGCAGAGCCTCATTGACCACCTGCTGCACAATGTCGTCATCGTGGATGACTTGCACACCGCGCTGCGTTTGAAGCGTGAGATGCCGCACCTTGCCATCGCCACGATGCGCGGTGAATTCATCTCCACGGACGGCATCATCAACGGCGGTGCCAGCAAGGAAGAAGGCTCCTCCACCCTGCGTCGTGAAGCCGAGGTTCGCCAGCTCCGCACGGAAGTCGAGGCTCTCGAACTTCAGTATATGGAGAAGGAAGACGCTGTGAAAACCGTCAGCGCCCAGCTCGAAGACATGCAGCGCGAGGAAGTTTCCCTCCGCGAGCAGAGCCAGCGTGCGCGTGAGGGCTTCTCCCAGTTCCAAGGCAAGATCAGCGTCGTCCAGCGTGCCCTTCAACAAGCCACGGCGAAGCTCGAAAGCGTCGAGTGGGACCAGAACCAGATTCAGGAGCGTATCGGCGGCTCTGAGAGCCAGATCAATCAGCTTCATGAAGCTGCGGCCATCGCGCAGGAGCAGCTTGAGTCCTCCCGCGTCCGCGAAGGCGAACTTGAGCTCGAAATGGAGTCTTTTCTGCGTCGCGAACTCGAATCCAGCGAGCGCCTCAACGAACTCCGCACCGCACTCGCTCTTGAGCAGAGCGCATTGCATTCCATCGAACGTCAGAAGGCTCCGCTCGGCGTGCGTTTGCAGGAACTGCAGGCCGGCATGAATCGTTTCGCCGAGGAGATCAACACCTGGCGCGTCCGCATTCAGCAAAGCGATGCTGAAAACGCCCGCTTCCAGGAGCAGATCGAATCCCAACGCGGCGCCATCGCTGCCATTGAAGAACATCTGCAAGCGCGCACCGAAGAACGCGCCGGATTGTTCGAGCAGGTCAGCCAGCTCGAAACGCAGCTCACGCAACTCCGCCAGAGCTACAACGGCCTCAATGAATCCCGCAACCGCGCTGAAGTCGCGCTGACGCGCGTCGATCTTCGCCTCGAAAACCTCATCAATCAGGTTCAAGAACGCTACAGCTTCCACATCGACGCCTTCGAGCCTGATTACCATGTGCTCATGGTCACCATCGAGGAGCAGAAGAAAAACCGCAGCCGTGGCAAGAAGGCTGCCGCAAACGCCGCCGAGACTTCTGAAGCGTCTGAAAGCACTGAAACAGCGGTGACTGAAGCGTCTGACCAGTCAGAAGTATCCGAGGAGCCTGAGGCTAAAGAAATCCCTGCCGTCTCCAACCGCGATGACGACGAGGATCTCGAAAACATCCTCATCCCCGGCGAAGAAGCGCAGCCCGACTGGGCCTTCGTCATGGAAGTCGTCTATGAACTGCGCCAGAAGCTCGAAGGCATCGGCCCGGTCAATCTGGACGCCATTCAGGAGTTCGAAGAACTCGAAGAACGTCACAACTTCCTCGACACCCAGCACAACGACCTCGTCAAATCCAAGGACGAGCTGCTGCAGGTCATCGCGAAGATCAACGAGACCACGAAGACCATGTTCAGCGAGACCTTCCAGCTCGTGCGCGGCTTCTTCCACGACAACTTCCGCGAGCTGTTTGGCGCTCAGGCCAAGGCCGACCTCATGCTCATTGACGAAAGCGATCCACTGGAGTCCGGCATCGAAATCATCGCCAAGCCGCCAGGCAAGAAGCTGCAAACCATCAGCCTCCTTTCCGGTGGCGAACGCAGCATGACCGCCGTGGCGCTGCTGTTCTCCATCTACCAGGTCAAACCCAGCCCGTTCTGCGTGCTGGATGAGCTGGACGCTCCGCTCGATGAAACGAACATCGGCCGCTTCCTCAAGATGCTCGACAAGTTCATCGACAACTCGCAGTTCATCATCGTCACCCACAACAAGCGCACCATGAGCCGCGCTGATGTAATTTATGGCGTCACCATGCAGGAATTCGGCATCAGCAAGCCAGTCGGCGTGCGCATGACCACCGAGGACACTCGCGGCACCACCAAATCCGTGGAGGAACTGCAACTCGAAGCTCCCGCAGACAGGCCACGCCTAGAGAGCATGGACGAGCAGCAGGAACGTCTCACCGAGATCGAAGCGCAGGAAGAAGAGTCACCGGCGGTGTTGGTGTAGGCGGCTGCGCCGCGTCAAAAGGTCAAGCGGGTCAAGGGTCGCGATCCTTGACTGCTTGACCTCTTGACTGTTGAGGCTCCTGTCCGGCATGACCTTCTCCATCGAGTCCTTCCAGTTTCATGTGCTGCCGATGCACACGCGGTTCCCGTTCAAGTACGGCATCGCCAGCATGAGCGCGTTGCCGCATCTGTTTGTGAAGGTGAATTTGCAGGTGAATGGCAAAGCGGGGCGCGGCTTGGCGAGCGAAGGACTGCCGCCCAAGTGGTTCACGAAGAACCCGGACACGCCATTCGAGATCGATCTGGCCGAGATGATCGCGGTGATTCAGAATGCCTCGCGCATTGCACGACTGGCCGCAGAGAAGGCGACGGGATTCTTCGCTTGGTGGCAGAACCTGTACGCGGAACAGACCAACTGGGCCCAGGTGAAGGCGGTGCCGCCGCTGCTGGCGAATCTGGGCGTGAGCTTGATCGAACGCGCGGCACTCGATGGCCTGTGCAAGGCGCTGGGACAGCCGCTGCATGCGGTGCTGCGCTCCGACGTGCTCGGCATTGATCTCGGTGCCGTGCGTGAAGAACTGCGCGGCGTGCGCGTGGCCGATGTCATCGCGCCGCAGCCGCTAGCACGCGTGCATGCGCGGCACACGATCGGCCTCGGCGATCCGCTCACCGCAGCGGATGGCGCCTTGAATGACGGGCTGCCCTACACGCTGGAGGAAAACATCCGCGCCTACGGCCTGCGCTACTTCAAGCTCAAGGTCTGCGGCAAACCGGAGACCGATCTGCCGCGTCTGCGTGAGATCACGCGCATTCTCACCACACACTGTCCGGAAGGCTTTCATGCGACATTGGATGGCAACGAGCAGTTTTACGATCTGGCGAGCTTCCGCGATTTTTATGCGACATTGAGTGCAGATACAGCGCTCGCGCCGCTGTTTCGCAGCCTGCTGCTGATCGAACAGCCGCTGCATCGCTCCAAGGCGCTGAATGAGGCTGTGGGAGACAGCTTGGGCATGATCATAGACGAAAGCGACGGTTCCCTGGCCGATCTGCCGCGCGCGCTCGACCTCGGCTATCGCGGCACGAGTCACAAGAACTGCAAAGGCATCGTCAAAGGCCTCGCCAACGCCGCCTTGCTCAAAAAACGCGCTGCCAGCATCCCCGGCGGCCCGATTCTCAGTGGCGAAGACCTGGCGAACGCCGGCCCGGTGGCCTTGCTGCAAGATTTGAGTGTCATGGCCCTGCTCGGCATCACTCATGTGGAGCGCAACGGCCATCACTACTTCCGCGGGCTGAGCATGCACTCATCCGCCATTCAGGACGCGATGATCGAGCAGCATGCGGGCTTGTACCAACGCCACGCCGAAGGTTTCGCCACACTACGCATCGAGAACGGCACGCTCGATTTGCAGACTGTGAACGCGGCACCGTTTGGCTGCGGCATCACACTCGATGTGACGCAATTTGAGCCGTTGAACGACTGGATCAAGCGAGGCGGGATGGGAGAGTTGTGAACGAGCACAGGTTCAGGCAGCCATGCATTTGTCCGTGGTCATGCCGTGTTTGAGCAGACTCTTCAACCACGCGGCCTTGATGCCGGGGATGCGGTGCCAGGCGTCCGTGCTTTCGCGAGATTGACGAGCAGCGTCTTGCCACACACGACATAAAGCGAATCCACGAGTTCCTGCCGTGGAATGGCGGCGATGTCCGCAGGAGTGATTGCTCATGCGGAAATCATGACGCCGCCCAGCACGAGGATGAGCGCGGTGAGGGAGTGATGGTGCCGCATCATGTTTGGGGAAATCAGAGGTTGGTGCTGTGCTCGCGATGCTCGATGCGCGGTGTTTACGCCTGCAATGCCTTCACCACGCCCGAACTGTCGCCATGGCGCTCGGCCTGGATGCCGAGGCCGTGCAGCATCGTCAGCCAGGCGTTGCAGAGCGGCGTGTTTGGCGGCAGGACGAGGTGCTGGCCGAGCTTCAGGGCCGCGCCGCCGCCGGCTAGAATCGTGGGGCAGTTGTCCAGGTAGTGGCTTGTGCGGATGTTGCTGCCGTAGGCGAGCGCGGTGTGGTCAAAGAGGCGGCTGCCATCGGGTTCCTTCACCGCCTTCAGTTTGTCCAGCAGACCGGCGAACAGCGTGCTCTGCGTGACATCGCTCTTCTGCGATGCCTCCAGGAGTCGCCCGTGGTGTAGTGGCTCATGTCATGCGCGGCGATTTTCAGATCCAAGCTGCTCAAAAGTGATCCGACGGGCTGGCGGTAGGTGATGACGCGCGTGGCGTCGGTCTGCAGCGCGGCCACGATGAGGTCATACATGAGCGCGACCTCGTCACGTCCCGCGAGGCCCGGCTTCGGCTCGGTGAGCGGCACTTTCGGCTTCGGCACGTTGAGCCATTGCTCGTCCTTGGAGAGACGTGTCTCGATGTCGCGCACACCTTGAAAATATTCGTCCAGCTTGTCGGTGTCCGTCTTGTTCAGACCGCGTTGCACCCGCCGCGCGTCGGTGAGCACCGCATCCAGCACGCTGCGCTTTTGTGCGAGCATGGCCTGGCGCTGCGTGAGCGGCATCGTCTCATCGGAGAACAGGCGGTGGTAGGCCAGCAGCGGATTGTCGAGCCCGGCCATCGGTTTCCCGCGCCGGTCCCAGGCGAGCGAAAGACCCGGTCCGTGGCCATTCTCGATCGCGTTCGGGCTGCCGAGCTGGATGGAGGTGAAGCGCGTGTCTTTCCCCAGCACCTCCGCCGCCATCTGGTCTGCGGAGATCGTGTTGTGAAAGCTCTGCCCCGGCTCCGCGAAACGGTTCGCGCCCGTGAGCCAGAACGTGCTGCCCCAGTGCGCCTCGTTGGCAAACTTGTTCGTCAGCCCCTGCACCAGCGTGAAGTCCTTTTGATGCCTCGCCAGTGGTGCAAGCCCTGGCGGCAGCTTGTAATCGCGCCCACCACCTTTGCATCTGGATACCACGACTCCTCGGTCACACCCCAGCCAAAACCGAGAAACACCACGCGCTTCGGTCGCACCACAGCGGGCGCGGCGGATGCAAAGCGTCGGAAGCCGATGGACTCCAGCGCGGGCAGCGCGATGACCGTGCCAGCGGCGCGGAGGAAGTGGCGGCGGGTGGGAGATGAAGTCCTCATGGCTGCGGTGCGATGAAAACGTCGTCACCACATACTCACTTGCCATTCTTCTTCGCCTTAGCCTCGCGCAGGCGCTGGACTTTAGGCTTGTAGCCTGCGGAAAGGTTCACCTGCGTGGAACGAAGGTGCGTCAGCAGCTTTTCGCGCATCGCATGGAGTGTTTCGCGATGCTCGGGCGCGGCGGAGAGTTCGTGTTGCTCCAGCGGATCGTTTTCGAGATCGAAGAGGTATTCACGCTCCTCATCGGCCCAGTATTTGAAACGATCATCACGCGCCATCATGCGCAGCGGCACTTTGTCGCCGATCTCGCTTACAGCGATGGGGCGGATGCGTTCTTTTTCGCCACGCGCGATGGGCAACAGCGATTTAGCGAAGCGACCAGGCGTCAGCTCGCCACCGACGGCCTCGACGATGGTCGGGTAGATGTCCATCATCTGCGCCGGAGCCTTGCTGCGGCCTGTCTTGATCTGGCCTGGCCAACGCAACACCAGCGGCACACGCACGGACTCCTCATAAAAGCGGCCCTTCGTCAGATAGCCATGCGCGCCCATCATCTCGCCATGATCGGCGCTGATGGCGATCAAAGCACTGTCCCAGGTGCCGCGAGCTTTCATCGCTTCGACGAGCTTCGCCACGCAATCATCCACCAGCGCCAGTTTGCCGAGATAGTTCGCCAGCATGCGCTTCGTTTTCTCGTGATTGAGCGCCCGGCCCTCGCGCAGATACTTCTCCGGCACATTCGCGGGCAGCGTGATTTTTTCAGGATCGAACATCGTGGCGTAGTCACCCGGCGCATCGAGCGGCGGATGCGGCGAATGCAGGCTGACGACAAGGCAGAGCGGCTTCTCCTTTGGCTGCGCACGAATGAAATCGACCGCGAGGCCCGTGGTGAAGACATCATGATAGTCCTCTGACTTCACCACGCTCGCACGCGGCTCGAATTCACCGCTCACATAGCGCCCGTGCAGGTCATCGGCCACGGCCTGGAGCAGGCCGAGCTTTTGCAGATGCTGTGAGTAAGGATCACGCCCCTTCATCGAGTCCGGCGGTCCAGGAATGTCCGCCACATGATCGAGACCGAGCGCCTTGAAGAACGCGCCGCTGTTCTTGAACTGCTCATGCCACGCCGGTCCTGCCGTCCAGTGCGTCTTGCCGATCTGCGCCGTGGTTAGGCCCGCACGCTGGATGTCGAGAAACATCGGCGCGTCCTCCGGCTTCGGATAATAACCCGCCGCATTGCCCCACAAGCCATGTCCTGCATTATGAGGATACAGACCCGTGAGCAACGACACGCGAGCAGGCATGCACACCGGCGATGTGACATAGCACGCGTCGAAGATCATCCCCTCAGTCGAGATGCGGTCCATGTGCGGTGTGCGCACCTCCTTGTTATCCCAGCCCGTGAATCGCGGACTCCATTGATCCGCGAGAATGACGAGCACGTCCGGCTTCTCGGCAGCGGAGAGCAGATGGCTGAGGGCGAAGAGTGAAAAGACGAGCGCGCGTCGCATGATCGGTGTGAACGCAAAGCGGGCGGGTTTGTGTCGCCGAATCGACTCGAAAACTACTCGGTGCTGAATGGCGAGGCTGGTAAATCGGCCGCGTTGACGAGATTGCCCTTCGGATTGGCCGCCCACGAGTAGCGCACGATTTTTGGGGCTTTGATCTCACGGCTGGAGACGATCACTTTGTCGCCTTCGATCTTGGCATCGGCCCAGACGAATTTCTTATCTTCGCCAGCGATGGCGAAGCCTTCAAGTGTGCCCGATTTGGCTTTTAGGCCGGTCGCTTGATCAAAGGTGAGCATGATGTGATCGGCGGTGATCTCGGCGGACTTGAAGAGCGGGCCGGAAAAGAGGGCGATGCTTTTTTGATACACGTCATGCAGCACGACGCGTGAGAGTCGTGAGGCGAACTCCACTTTGTTCGTCGGGTGGCCTTGCTTCGGGTCGCCGATGTCCATGGTGATGGCCATGCCGGTCTGCGGCACTTTCAGGGCACGGCGCTGGCCGTCACGCACGGAAACGCCCCAGCCGGTAGGTTCGCTGGGGAATTTCTGCGCCGTGGCGAAGGCCGGAATCTGCACCCAGGCAAAGTAAAACTCGTCGCCCCAAAGTGTTCGCCAATCCGCAATGAGCGTCTGAAGTTGCTTGCCATACAGGCCGGAGAAGGGGCCTGCGGCATTGCGCTCGCCTTGATACCAGATGACGCCGCGCATCGTGTATGGCACGAGCGGGGCGATCATGCTGGCGAAGAGGCCGCCGGGCTTCATCACTTGGATGTTCTTGAACGGCGACGGTGCTTTCGGCGCTGGTTGTTTGGCTTTGATCGCCGCCGAGCGAACCTTCAGCCACGCGGCTTTGGCATCGAGGAACTTCTTTTGCTGCTCCTCAGGCACGAATCCGTCGAGACGCTTGGTCCAGTCATCGAGCAGCGGTTTGAAATCAGGCACGGCCTGCTGCGCAGAAAGGCTCGTCCACGCCTCAATCGGCGTGCCACCGACTGCGGAGGTCAGGATGCCGATGGGCTGCTTAATCTCAGCGAGCAGATCGCGAGCGAAGAAGTAGCCCATCGCGGAAAAATCGGCCACGGTATCCGGCGAGCACACACGCCACCTGCCGGGGCGATCCTGCGCGGGCTCATCGTCAGGCACAGGCAGTTCATAAATGGCAAGCGGTGCGTCATGCACAAAGACGCGGATCTCAGGATGCTTCGCAGCAGCGACTTCGGCATCGGCGTTGTCCACTTTGCCATGCAGCTTGCCATTGATCTGCGTCGCCATGTTCGACTGACCGGAGGCGAGCCACACCTCACCGACGAGCACGTCCTGAATGACTTTGTCGTTGATGCGCAGCGTCTGTGATTCAGCCTTCGGAGTCAGCGGATCGAGCTTGAGCTGCCATTCGCCTTTCGCGCTGGCCCTCGTTGTCTTCTTATGCCCTGCGAACTCCACCGTGACCTCTTCATCCGCATCCGCCCAGCCCCAGATCGCGACTGGCTTGACCGCCTGCAAAACCATGTGGTCGGAGATGACTGCGGGCAGCCGAACCTCCGCAAACGTGCAGGAAGCTGACAAGAGAAGCGCGAGGGACCATTTCATGGCAAAGAATGACGTGAAAGCATGACGCATGTTGCTGGTAAATGAGGATGACCATGGACGTATGAGTCCCCGATCATGAAATCCATCTCCCGCCTCTTCCTCATTCTGCTGCTCAGCAGCCTGTCCCTCCATGCCGAGGTCAAGCGCCCCGTCATACCGGTTCATACGAAGGAGGGTGATGTCGTGTATGGCCGCAAATTCGGCGTCGCTCTCACGCTGGATGTCGTGAAGCCCGAGAAGCCAAATGGATTCGGTATCGTGTACATGGTCAGCGGCGGCTGGGTGTCCGGATATTCGCCGAACACGCCCGACTACTATGTTCCGTTCCTCGAACGCGGTTACACGGTCTTCTCCGTGCGCCATGGCTGCCAGCCGAAGTTCATCATCCCTGAGATCACGCAGGACATTCACCGCGCCATCCGCTTCATTCGCCACAACGCGGCAAAGTGGAACGTGAATCCCGACAAGCTCGGTATCAGTGGTGGCAGTGCAGGCGGACATCTCTCACTCACGATGGGCGTGTATGGCGGTCCGGGCGATCCGAAGGCCAAAGATCCGATTGATCGTGAAAGCAGTGCCATTCAGGCCATCGCCTGCCTGTATCCGCCGACAGATTTTCTCAACTACGGCAAGCCCGGCGAAGACGCTGTCGGCGTCGGCACGCTGAAGAACTACAAAGGTGCCTTTGGAGCCGAATCCGACACGCCCGAAGGCCGCCAGCGTCTCGGCAAGGAAGCCTCGCCGATCTATCACATCACCGCGAAACTCCCGCCGACCTTCATCATCCATGGCGATCAAGATTTCCTCGTGCCGATCCAGCAGGCGGAGACCTTTGTCGCCAAAGCGAAGGAAGCCGGAGTGATCGCGCAACTTGTCGTCAAACCCGGTGCGGCGCACGGCTGGCCGGATCGCCAACCGGATTACACGCAGTTCGCTGAGTGGTTTGATGAGCACCTGCGCGGACTCAAGAAGTGATCACAACGATCACTTCGTCGGAAACGGATTTCGCTCATCGAATCCGCTCTGATGCCAGTAAGGGTAGATCTTCGGCTTGGCACTGGCGGCGTCGAGTTTTGCCACTTGCTCGGTGGTGAGATTCCAGCCGACGGCACCGAGGTTTTGGCGAAGCTGCTCTTCATTGCGAGCGCCGATGATGACGGTGGAAACGGTAGGACGCTGAAGGAGCCAGTTCAGGGCCACCTGCGGAACGGACTTGCCGGTTTCAGCGGCCACTTCATCGAGGGCATCGA
>CAMCWM010000105.1 GCA_945882215.1 Akkermansia muciniphila
AACCACAGGGCAGCATCCCCAGCTTTCAGCGCAACAAAGCCTGAGATGGCAATGTTCGATAGAGAGCCGAATGCGCTGAAAGGCGCACGTTCGGTTCGGAGGGGGGAGCAGCCAGATCCTTCACAGGATTTGGCGCTCCTACCCTACTCCTTCTCAGGCGAGATCCAGTTCGCCCGCAAGCACACCCGATATATCCTGCGCGACCTGCCCCAGCTCGTCAGCCGTTCCATCGGCCTGCTGCTGGCAAAGTGGCATCATCAGGACAAACGAATTGCCGCTTACAAGGATGCCGAGATCACGGACACCAACGCCCACGATCTCATCATCCGTGCGACCGATGTCGGAGTGTGCAGCAACCGTATCATTCCCTCCATCCTCCAGGAATGGCGTGAACCCAGGCATACGGCCTTCGAGGGCCGGAGTGTCTGGAGCTTGTTCAACGCGTTCACGGAATCGCTAAAGGAGGGTAATCTGGCCGAGCTGCCGAAACGAACCCAGGCGCTCCACGGCCTGATGGACACCTACGTCGGGCTTTCCGCCTGAGAGCGTCCGCATCAGCACCGGCAGGCGCGAGTCTGCCGGTGCTGTTGACGGGTTCATTTTATCTTTTTCAAACCTTCAACTTCCTCCTCGTAGAGGGTAGATAACATCATGTTCAACTTCACCGAATCAGCCAAGAAAGCGCTGGATGTCTTCGCCAGCGCCACAGGCCTGCGGCTCTTCCCTGATCCGCTCAAGCATCCAGGAGGAGAAGATGTATGCACGCTCGACCTGCCGGGTTACCGCCAGCTCGAATCCTACACCTGCGGCTTCGTGGCTGGTGCCATGGTCCTCCACACCTTCCGTCCCGGTGCCTCATTGAAAAAGTTCTTCGAGCAGTGCAATCCTGATTGCGAGCACGGACTGGACATCAAGCCCCTCATTCGCTGTCTGCGAACCAACGGCATCGGTGTCAGCCAGCGCCACAACCTCGATTTCGAGAAGATCGCCTCCACCATCGACCAGGGCTACCCGATCATCACTCTCACCAAAACACCCCGTTCTGATGAGGAACACTGGGTGGTGATTTATGGATACGCACGCCATCCGAACCGCGTGTTCATTGCCGGAGAAGGCATACCCTTGATCAACAACCTTACCGGGCAGAAGGAGATTCCATGGTCCACATTCACACGCTCGAAATGGGCGGAACGGGGTTTTGGACTCGTGTGTTGGGGCAAGTGAACAAAGACTCCCGTGTGAAGCGCGGGGTCTTTTGTTTATTTATTCGCTCAACCTCCGGAGCAGCCCTTCAAGACAAAGATAGGCCACAGCACAATCTTGATGATTCCAAACATCAGACCTTCGTCGAATGCGCGGCCAAATTTCATCGCTATCAATCCCGTCACCAAGTAGGCACCCACAATCCGAGGATTGAAGTCAAACAATGGTTTTGGATGCAGTTCATGGTCGCACTTGGAGCAGTATGTGACACCTGGGCTGAGATCTGCTCCACATTCCGGGCATTGAGAGTGTTTCGCCCCGAAATCATCCTGACTCGAATCTTCTCTCCGCTTTCTCTTTTTTGAGCGCCGAGGCTGTGGGCTATCAGCTAGTTCGGTTATCGCATCCTCCACCGGCGCAGATTCCAGGGGCTTCGGATTGGACGCGATTAGCGTATTGACGATGGTCTGGTATTCCTCGGGGGATATTTCCCCGGCTACAAGCCTTTCATCCAGTCGCTTCTTCAGAGTTGGGTCCATGTCACTTTTCATAAGGGGTGTAGTCCGCCAGCAAAAGCAGGACAGCGATACCAGCGGTGCCAATCGCGGTGAGAGCAATTGTGATGACTGCCAACAGGCTCCAGTCTTTATGCCGTGCGTTTTCACCTCGGTTAGCCAGCTTCATCGCTTGCCATACCTTGGGAATGCGCCAAGCCGCGAGCAGGCTGATCACCAAGCACCAGACGGGAAGTGAGTGGCGAATATCAGCAAGCTGTCCCCCCCAAGGTGTTCCGGTGACAGGAAAAAAGAGAGCCACGAGAGCTGCGGCAATCAGAGGAGAGAGGCAGCCTATGGTGGTATTCGCTGCAACTCCCTTCCCATTAGGATTGTGAGAATCAAGGCCATCCTTCAGTCGAGAGGTAACTCGATCCCGTGAGTCATTGACCAGTCGAAAGGAGAACTCTGTTAGCTTGAGCGGTAGCCAATGATGTGAATCCTCCCGAAGGATGAGTGTGCGCATGCCAATCGTGCCTGCCAGCACATGTGATTCGATGTCTTCAAAACTCAGTGGTCCCGTGATATTTTGCCCATCGGCATAGTAGTATCGGAGATCCCCACGACGCCACTTTGCCAGCTTTGCAAAGGGTATCCTCAAGAACCACGGAACGAAGAAGGTCAAAATCGACCACCGGAAAGGCGTTTCACGAAACCATGCTCTGATTCTCCGTGCATACATGCCGAGGCCGCCACCCTTGTGTTCGATTGGTAGGGGCGGATATGTGGTGCTCGTTGGCCCTTCGTTTTCACCTGATGTCAGACCCGGCAGTCGTCTGCTGCGGTCTGCCTCCACAAGACGGCTTGCCTCTCGCAGCACATCCAGTTTTCGACTGTAGTCGTGAACTGTTATCAGCCCGTTGGCGAGCTGTTCGTCGAGTGTGCGTTTGAGATCCTCGTTCATATCGAGTCTGGTGAGTTGGAAGGCCTTGGGCAGTTTTTGGCCGGGGGGGGGCGGCCTGAAAGGCAGAGAGCCGCGCTCAATGGAGAGAACCCAAACATCGTCGCAAGCTGTTTTACGCCCCATTGGGGCGTTCCGCTGCTTTGGAAACGTGCTTGTTGTCGTGTGTGCCTTTGACGCCACAAGAACAGCGCGAATACAAAAAACTGGGAGCCTCGATTCGTCGCATACGCACGAGACAGGGTATGACCCAGGAGCGTCTTGCCGAACTCAGCGAACTGCATCTCCGCTCATTGCAGAAGATCGAGGCAGGCGAGAAGAATGTGCTGACCACCACCCTTCGTCGCATCCATCGCTCTCTGGGGTGTTCCTGGGATGATTTGATGGCGTAAGCAATGCTGTGTCCATTCTCCACCTCCTCGGGCTCGTCAGGGATCCAGTTTTCTCAAGCCGTAGCTTTCTTCGCCGCCGAAGTGTCACGGCAGGCTGGGAGAATTAGAGCAGATGAAAGCGGCGCTTCACGAGGCGTTTGCCGTTGATGAGTCCCTCAAGATGAAGGCGCTCGATGATCCTGCCTTTGAGAGTGTATTTGGTGAGGATGTGCATCACGCCTCGTGAAGCTTGGCGCTGGCATTGACGGCCATCCCTCATAAAAATAGGACTTCATTTTCAGAAGGCTCCTCCATTATTGAAATCACCCCAACATTTCAAAATGAGGAAGCATTTTCAAAACTCAGATGCCATTTCCTGCACCGGGGAGAATGAAGCGTGCCTCTGCTCATACTCCTCCTTCCTGCACGGTCGTTCAGGCGCATTTTTCTTCACCTCATCAGCGGACAATCGATCATTTCCGTTTTCCAAAAACCAAGCTGCCCACCTGCTGTATCAAAGGCCTGAGACACGATAAGCAGGTGGACACCGTGAGGTTTCATCATCGGCAGTAAAGGCTACTAAGTCGATAGGGAATTAATTCTCTCACGATTGAACCCATTTTAGCACTTAAAAGCCCGGACATTGATTAGCTTTTAAAACCGGTTCGAGGATCAAAGGGCGATGAACGCAGCGGAGCGTGCCTACGCGTACTTATTCCATTCGTCCATCGGACTACCCGTCTTGTCCTGCCTCTTGGGGGCCTGGCTGTCTATCAACTGCATGCGATAGAACTCCAATTCGTGCGCATCGAAATCACCACCTGGCGTTGCCAGCATGTTTGTGGTTGAGTCGTCCTCCAGATCCCATGGACATTTGCCGTCGATGACTTTGACGGCATACATGAGCCTGAAAAAATCAGCTTCACTCAGGACTGTGTACTTTCTCATCCTACTGGGGAAAGGGTCCCATTTGGCGATGATGCGCCGCACAAGGCGTTGCCGACCACACATTAACAGGGATGCTTCCCACAGATACGGGAGGCTTATCACTTCGTCGTAATGATACCAGGTGGACCCACCGTCTATGATGGCCCGCAGATGAGTGTTGAAGAAGGGCAGGAACACGAAGCGTGGCTCTTCCAAGTTGATAGTAGGCGGACGATTTCTTCTACGCTTGAGAGGTGAAGATGAGGAACGGGAAGTGGTTTTCTGTTTTGGTTTTTGGGGTGCTGTTGATTTTGTTTTCATAGAATAATGTTGGCTGAAGTTGGTGGTGGGATGGGTGGGTGTTTGCTGTTCACTGTATTGATAAGTGTCCGTGATTGGTCGAGGGGACTCGCTTCGCTCGTCGCTCCTGCGACCATCACGGAGATTGTGCCCTCCTGGTCCCTGCGCTCACTGCCGTGAGCTTGGGCACCAGGAGGGCACAATTTTTTCCTCTTTGCCCTGTCCCTCACTCCTGCCTTTTGGGGGCCGGAGTGAGGTCAGGATGATGGCCAGCGAGGTAAGTTTACAGGTATTGATGCGATGTTGTCCGTGGTCAGAACAGATCCGGGTTTTGGGCCAAGAACTCTTCAAACGCCTCCTCTGTTCTGGGGCAGATTACTTCCACTGGAGGTGGTGGCTGTCCTGGAGGGATCAGTGATCGCAGGTCGAACTGCCGCAACTTCTTGGCTACAGCACGAACCTGTTGCCGAACCCTGGAGGCCGAGGACGAACGCAACTGCCTGCTTTCCAAATATCTACTGATTATCCAGGGGTCTTTGATTGCCTCTTCTGCCAGGAATCTTGCGATTCCACCTGCACCAGCACTCGCAGCAGGTGTAACGTTGTCGATACGACTCATCAGTGTTCTGTACACGGAGTAAGCTTGATCAAATCCAAGGGGCTTAAGTCCCGCACCAGGCTTCATGCCAAAGAACTTAGCTATTCGATCTTCGCCTGTGATCTTGAACTCAAATCGACAAGCTTGCGTGGCAGAAGAAGGTGAGACAATCCCCCCACTTTCTCTCAACTTGTCATATGCTTTTACTCCAAGGTAGGTGCCTGGAATAACAACATTTAGACCTCCATAAATATTTGGCTTTTTCCGGATGCCATCCACCTTACAATTTTGTAAAACATTACGGAGGGAGATAATTGGTACGTCGTATTGCCACAGCAAATCTATCCGACTTACTGGGCCTAAATCTATGTGGTGTGCTGAGCAATCACTGCCAGGAGGCAGCAATGTGAAATGGCGCAATATTGCACCGATTCGTCTGATCGCCTCGTCCAGTCCGGCTTGATCAGGTATCAATTTTCCATTGTGGCCGTATAGTAGCTTTGGCAGGTCGCACTCGATCTTTGTGATGGATGAATGGCGGCTGCTTTCGAGCCGTAATCCGATCATCGGAAAGTTCCAGTGACGCGTCCGATATGAGTACTTGGACGTATGTGAAAAATGTTCCCCCCCTTGCTTTTTGGGGAATCTACTTTGGAAGGACTCTAGTAGATCTAGATCAATGGATATGGGTATAGATTGGGTAAATTGTATAGTATCAATCATAAGTAAAAATTGCCAAAAATGAGAACGAAATGGCTGTAATACAGGTGGGGTAGAGCAATGGAGGAGTGGGCAGCGCGAATGGGTTGAGTTGCGCATGAAGGCACAGGGCAGTCCGGGGAATGCACAGTGGATGCATTCCCCGGCTGCTGTGTCTCAATGCGTGTTTGGGGCCTTTATCGGATGCCGCGATGGAAGTTCGCTCGTGTGGCGAAGAACTTGATCGCTTCCGCCTCGCTGATCTGCTCCGTTGCTCCCGGGAAGTACTCTTCGTAGATGGCTGCAATCACCGGAGCATACGCGTTTTTGTGATAGCGCGTCTTGCGACGCCGACGTGAGAACGCAATGTCCAAATGCTTGAGAGTCTTTACGATTTGAGTGTGGCCAGACTTTGGCTCTGATGCGCTTCGTATTATTACCTCCCTAAGCGGGCCGTGTGTTCGATAATGGTAGTCTGCGACACGTGCAACCGTGGGATCTTGTCCCGGCGGAATCTTGATGGAGGTTAATCGTTGCGAGAGGCGATCAAGCTCCCATGTATCGAATACTTCTTCCAAAACGCCCTCGTCGGACGCCCAAAAGTAGTAGTTAGGCTCGTGTAAGATCAAGTCGGGCAAAACCCGCCCCTTGTATTTCCCGAACGGCATGGCGTCGTAAAATGGAGATGGAGGACCATTCATACAGTTATGGGTTTAGGGGTTGAGTTGGCCGAGTTGCGAGAGCGAAGTTTGACTGGTCGCTGAAGAATTTGATGGCGGCTTCCTCAGTGACGTTGCCTCTGGATCCGCCGAAGTAGAGGTCGACCACCACATCAAGGACCGGATCAAAAACAGGGCGGCGGCATCCTCGATAGGCGTAAAAATCATGGGCCAGGTCGAGGACGTTTTTTGTCACCAGAGTCCCGGATGTCGGTACATTGGCGGACTCGTCTGCTCGTCGCAATTTCACTGCGACGAGGCCTTCGGTTGCGGTGCTGTAGTAATCCGCAACCATACCATCTGGAACTGCGATCCGGGTGGCTTTGGTGAATAGTGCCTGAAGTTTCTCTTCGTCGAATGACCGCACGAGGCTTCGCTCGTTAAGTGACCACAGGAACCACCCGATATTGCGGATGATGAGTGCTGGTATCTTCGCGCCCGCATGGGTGCCATGTGTGATGGCGTCATGCATTGGGTCCAGTTTTATATTGGCTTTCATTGTATGTGTCGTGTTTGATTTTCCGTTGGTTAGAGCCGTGGCTCGGTCTGTCTTTCGGTGGTGCGGGGACGGCTTTGCATGCTTAGTGCCGTCGCCACTGCTTTGAGATCACTGTGCCACCACCACCCAGGCGAAAAGCCGGGGCTACACAGTTGATCTGCCCCAAGGCATGGGTGCCTCGGGGCTGTTCGGTTGGACGTGGTTTTACCTCGTTCGTCCTTGATGACGGCCTTGTAGAATCGGCCACGCTTTATTCGACCCCCAGCGTTGTTATCGGATACGCCGAGCGCATATGCTGCTTCTGGTATGCGAAGCGTCAACCGCCCATCAAGTGTGACCGGTGGGGCTTTTGGGCAGATGGAATATGGTATTTTTTTCACTGGCTTCGATTCAATTTTTTTGAGTCGAAGCCCGAATACCTGTGAGCCTCCATCGCAATTGGCAACGCTGCTATATATGCGCTGCTGCCAACTTTTGTCAGATGGCAAGCCATCCGGCAATGGGCGGATAATTACAGAATCGTTCAGGTGTGCAACCAGTTTTTCAATCCGAGCCACAACTCCTGCGCAAGTCTTAAAGACTGTGAATCAGTGGGACTGGTGGCCTGAAGGCGAAGTCGGACCAATTGGCATCGAAGTGAGCGCGAAAAATGGCCCGCAAATGGCCCGCTAGCAAAAAAGAAGCCTCACCATTTTGGGGAGGCTTTTCTTCGTAATCCGTTGAGAATGAAAATGGTGGGTAGGGCTGGGTTCGAACCAGCGTAGGCGTAAGCCAGCAGATTTACAGTCTGCCCCCTTTAACCGCTCGGGCACCTACCCATTTCCATCCTTTCGGAAGGGCCGCGATTATGGAGACTGGCCCCGGCTTTGCAAACGCTTTGTTCTCTGCAAAGAAGAATCATTTCGATGAGGTCAGCGGCGCTTCTTACGGCGGTGCTCAAAGGTGGGTTTCACCGTGGGTTGCGAGGCGTGCAAAACCTTGAAGGCTCCGGTCTCGACCACCTTCTCCACCACTGCAAAAGTGTCGCCCAGCAAGCTCTCATACGGAAGCTGGCGGTTCGCCACCATCCAGAGATGCCCGTCCTTGCGCAGCGCCTGGGCGGCGTTGGCGATGAACTTCATGCCGATGAGCAGGTCGGCGTGTTTTCCCTCATGAAACGGCGGGTTCATGACGATGGCGTCAAACTGCGCGGTTTTGATCCCGGCGGTCACGTCATGCCAGTGAGGACGCGCCTTCACACGGGTGGGCACGAGGCCGAGATTGCGCCGGGCGCACTCGAAACAGTCGGCATCCGCGTCGTAGATGTCGAGTGAGACGATGTCGTGGCAGTTCCGCAGCAGGTGGTCGCCCAAAAAGCCCCAGCCGCAGCCGAGATCGGCCACATTGCCCGCGATTGTCTCTGGGAGATGCTTGGCGAGCAGGGCAGAGCCTTCGTCGATGCGGTCCCAGTTGAACAAGCCGGGCCGCGACCAGAAGCGCCCGTCCAAAATGCGACGCATCGCGGCTCCCTGACGCCAGCGTTCGAGCAAGTCCGCGTTCCAGGGCCGGTTCTCGTCCTTGGTGGCCCAGAACACGCGGCTGTGATGCTTGGAGAGCGATTCGACCTTGCCTGCGACATCGCGGAGATACTGCTCACAGCGTTTGCTGCCCGCGTCGTTGTGCTGTGAGGCCATCAGCAAGCCGCCGGGGGCCAGATGATCATGCGCGCGCGCCAGATCGGCCACCATGAGGTCACGCTGCGGGTCCGGCAACACGAGCACGAGGTCAAACAAGCCGTGTGCCTCACGCTCCACCCGATGACCGGCGGCCTCCAGCTCGCTGGCACGCGGTTTCCAGGTCTGCTGGCACACTAGGCGACCGGCGAAGTGCTCCAGGGCCGGATGCTCCTGCGCACGCAGGAAAAGCACACGGCCTTCCGTGCTGATGTCAGGATTGACGTCGAGGGCGTAGATGAGGGCGTCGAGAGTGTCGGACACGGTGGTTTAGAGATATTTGTCGTATTCGTGGTGCGGACCGATCCAGAACCACTGCAATCCTTCAACGCGTTCATACGCCAAGGCGCGATAATCTTTCCCGACACGAGCCGACCAGAATCTTCCCACTTTTTTCAGCCTCACTGAGGAATGGCGTTCATTGTCCTTCAGCAGGTCAAAGTTTTTCCTCGCCAGATCCTGGATGTCCTCGGGCAATTGATTCAGGCACTGCCAGAACTGCGGGTCCGCAAAGTGCTTCATAGCGGCGTGCAAAGACCGCCCTCAAAATTCGCGTCCAGTTGCTTGATGATCTTGTCAAACTTCCCTGCCGCCTCATCGCGCTCGATCTGCCGGTCCCATTCGTCGGACATGTATTCATCAAACCAAGCCGAGAACTGCTTGAGTTCCTCCGGGCTTAGCTGGGCGATTTGTTCTTCGATCTGTTTCAGAAGCATGGGAAAATCATCTCACAGGAGCCACAGGCTTGCAACCAGCGGCTCACAAGGCCCAGCGCAGCAGATGCGGCGCGGCGAAGGAGGCGAGCATCAGCAGCAGGAGGCCGAGCACAACGGCGGCAAAGCCGACGAAGACGATTTCGAGCACCTTGACGGTGAGCAGTGAGCGGCGGGACACGCCCACATCCTCCAGCGTTTGGAATTCACGCTGCCGCAGGCGGAAGGACAGCGCAAAGACCAGCGCGGTGACAAGCAGGGCCGCCGTGGCGGTGAGGAGCAAGGCGCTGGCGGCAAAACCTTCGAGACGCACGAGCTGGGCGAGCAGGGACTCCATCTCATCGCGCGGGCGGATGAGCTGCCGGTCCTTGGAGCGGGCGAACTGGCCGGCGAGCAGCGCCTCGGCCTTCGCATCCTGCGGCAGCACGATCACGGCGCTGACGGGATAGGCGGCGATGTCGCCGTGGAAGTGGAAGGAAGCGATGTTCGCATCTGTGACCTCGTTGAACATGCGCACGGCGGCATTGCCCACGATGTTGTGCTCCTCCTGCTTCAAAACGACCGATTCGTCCTTTTTAAGGTCGTCATGACCATGAGAACGGCCCTCAATGAGCCAGGAGGTCTTCAGATCGACGAAGACCGCGTCGTCATCCGGCGTGCCGTTCGGGGCGAGGACGCCGTTCACGCGCATCTTCAGGGGGTACACACCCGCCATGTCGAAGGCCAGCTCCGGCGTGGAGAACACATGGCCGCCGGGCTGCAAGCCGCGTTGTTTGGCGAGGTTCGCGCCGACCACGCAGTCGCCGAGACGGGTGATTTGTTTTCCGGCTGCGAGACGCAGGCCGCGAAAGGCGAAGTAATCGAGCTCGGTGCCGACAATCGGCGCCTGCTGCGCCTGAAACCGCACATGCAGGGGAATCGCAGCGGCGCTGGGATTCTGCCGCAGCTCGGCCAGCGTGCCAAAGGGCAGCGGCGTGAGATTCTCGCGCTTGAAGTAGAGCGCGGTCATCATCAGGTCCAACGCGCTGCCACGGGCACCGATAATCTGCGGCGTGGCAGCGGCACGGGCGCGCAGTTCACGCTGCGCGTGGTCGATCAGCACGCGCAGGCAAAACGGCAGCGCGAAGACCAAGCCGAGCGCTCCCGCCAGCAGCACGCTCTGAAGGCGATGCCGCAGCACATAACGCGCCGCGAGTTGAAACGCGGCGCTCATGCGTTGAGCAGATCCTCCATGCGCACGGTTTGATCAAAGAGCGGCAGCAGATTCGGGTCATGCGTGACCATTACGAGGCACGCGCCGCGCTGCCGGGCGTCCTCCAACAGCAGATCGACGACGATGCGCCCCCGCGAAGGATCGAGCGAGGCCGTGGGCTCGTCGGCAAAGATGAAGCGCGGCTCATGCACCAGCGCCCGGGCCACGGCGACACGCTGACGCTCGCCCTGCGAGAGCTGGGAGACGCGCTTGTCGAGGTAGCGGTCGATTTGCAGACGCTCGGCGAGTTCCTGCGCCTTTTTGCGGGTGAGGGCACCCGCGCTCCCTTTGAATTGATGCGGCAGCAAGATGTTTTCGGTGACGCTGAGGTAATCGAGCAGCGCAAAGTCCTGAAACACGAGGCCGATGTGCTGGAGGCGGAAGGCGCGGCACTGCTCGCGGTTCAGCGTGTCGATTTGCGCTGAGCCTAAGCGGACTTGTCCCGCATTGGGCGTGAGCAGGCCGGTGAGCAGGCGCACCAGCGTGGACTTCCCTGCCCCGCTCGGCCCGGCAAGCGCGAGCGCTTGACCGGCGGCGAGTTTCAAACCCGGCACATGCAGACGAAACGAGTCGCCGGGATAGGCGAAACGAAGGTCGGTGACGTGGAGGCCGCTGGGGTCGGACATGCGCACGATCCTTTGCATCAGAGCAGCAGCCCGGCAACACAAGCCGTGCAATAACAGGCCAGCAGGCCACCGAGCATGGCCTTGAAGCCGAGCTGGGCCAGTTCCGCCCGGCGTTGCGGCACCAGCGCCCCGATGCCGCCGATCTGGATGGCGATGCTGCCAAAGTTCGCGAAGCCGCACAGCGCGTAAGTGGCGATATCCGCGCCGCGTGGCGAGATCGCGCCAGCCTTCACCTCAAAGCCAAGATGCAGGTAGGCGATGAACTCATTGAGCACCACACGCTCGCCCAAAAGCGCTCCCACCTTGCCGCACTCCGCCCACGGCACGCCCATCAGCCAAGCGCAGGGCGCGTTCAGCCAGCCAAGCACGAGCTGCAAGGGCTGTGGCACGCTTTGACCAAAGGCACGCAGGCCGAGGGAGAGCAGGTAATTCGCGAGCGCCACCACAGCGACAAAGGCCACGAGCATGGCGATGACGTTGATGGCCAGCTTCATGCCGTCGCTCGCGCCGTGGCAGAGCGCGTCGATGCCGTTGACGGTCTCACGCTCGATGGGCTGGTGCGCGCCATGTGCCGTCTCGCTCACCTCGGTCTCGGGCAGGAGGATTTTCGCCATCATCAGGGCCGCCGGGGCGCTGATGACCGAGGCGGTGAGCAGGTGCCCGGCGGAGATGCCAAAGGAAACGTAGGCCGCCAACACGCCACCGGCGATCGTCGCCATGCCCGGCACCATCAGCGCCATCAGCTCGCTGCGCGTCATGCGGGCGAGATAGGGCTTCACCACCAGCGGCGCTTCGGTTTGGCCCATGAACATGTTCGCGGCGGCGGCCAGCGTCTCGCTGCCGCTGGTGCGCATGACGCGCCGCATCACCCACGCCGCCGCTTTGACGATGAGCTGGAGCACACCGTAGTGGTAGAGCAGCGAGGACAGCGCGGAGACCAGGATGATGCTGCCGGTGATGATCAGGGCCACGAGCGCCTTGTTCCCAGGGCCAAAGACCGGCTCCATCAGCCCCGGCTGCGCCACCGCCCCGAACACAAACGCCATGCCCTCGTCCGCAAAGCCCAGCAGCCGCCGAAACGCCTTGTCGAGAAACACAAAAAACGCCCCACCAAACCCCGTGCGCAGAATCAGCAGCCCCAGCACGAGCTGCAAGCCCAGCCCCGTGAACACGATGCGCCAAGGAAAGAGCCGACGCTTCTCCGACAGCGCCCAGGCCAGCGCCACGAACACAGCCAGTCCGAGAATGCAGATGAGACGTTCCATGAGCGCGAGGCTAGCGGGTGGCGCTGTGCTGGCAATCGGGAATGCGTGGGGGCGGAGTGTCACGCGACATCCCTTGGACGATGATCCTCACGGCAAAGCCTTCTCCCTCAAAAAATCATTTTGGGACCAGGATCGGTCGAAAGCCGACGCCCTCGCTGGCCTCACTTGGAGTGCTTTTGTCTCGAGAGGCGGCGCGGCACCCACCGGCGCTGTATTTGAACGAGGCTCCTCGGATTACCCTCGCTGTCCCGGAACGTTCGTCTCGTGGATTGCGCTGGGGGCGGGTGGGATAGAGTGCAAACCAAGAGGAGCACCATTCCCGGACATTGCCGGGCCTGTCGTGCAGTCCCCAGGCATTGGGTCTTTTTCGTGCAACTTCATGCGTGGTGCCGATGCTGTTCGCATTATACCAGCCAAGCTTGTCAAGATTTGGGCAAAGAGTGCCTCCGGAAAGACTCTTCCCATCATTCAAGCTGCTGGTAGTTCCTGCACGACAGGCATACTCCCACTGCGCCTCGGTGGGAAGCCGGCCATGCCACGGCTTCGGCAGCTTGAGCGCTTCTCCCAGTTGATTGCAGAATTCGGCAGCCTGCTCCCAGTTCAGGTTTGTGACCGGAAGAGACGCTCCTTTGAAATAGCTGGCATTCCCGCTGCCGGTCACAGCTTCCCACTGTGCTTGTGTACACTCCGTTTCCGCCATCCAATAGCCATCGGTTAATGTGACTTCGAACTGGTTCTCTCCTGTAACAGGGCGGAATGCCTCTGCCTCCGGGCTTCCCATGAGGAACGTGCCGGGGGGAATCCATCGAAACGCCATTTCGACGCCGGACTGAAGCATAAAAACCTTGCGCTCACCAGCCTGCACACCTTCCAACGATTGAACTTTGGAAGCCGCTGAGGGCACCGTTGCGATGGGACTTGAGGGCGGTGCGTTCACCTTGGTTGCAGCGGCGCTTGGAAGCACCGGCGAGGTGGATGGCACAATTGCGATTGCGGCCGAATTTCTTCGGACGGGAGCGAGATAGGGACTGTCAGCAGATTGAAGTCCCCAATGCAAGTCCCCCTCATTACTCAGACTTGCGTGCTTGCCTTCATCAAGGTCCATGGAGGACAATCTCCTGAGTTCGAAACTCCTGCCTGAACTGCGAGTGCTGCCATCTGATTCGAAGGTGTTCCAACTGAGGAAGAGAGTGACGTCACTCTTGAAGGGTGCCGGAGCCTCGACCCTTGCCTTGCCGAACCGCCCTTCGCAGGTCCGGTAGATCAAGACGGTTCCCACGGTCAGAACACGACCATCCGAAGCGTCGATCTGGTCAATTTTCATGAGGTCTTGGGCTTTGACGATGTCGGCGAGGGTGATCGCATCGAACGCCTTGCCTGCAATGCCTTGCGTGGGTGGAGCTTGAGCAGCAGCGAGATCCCGCGCCAGCTTCTGGCTTTCCGCCGACAGCGTGTTCAGCGGCACAGGTGTCACCTTGCCCGCGATGTCCAGCAGCACATTGCCGCTGGCGAGTGCTTTGAATATCGCCGTGATGCGGCGGCCCTTGGTGTCCGTCCAGGTCGTGGGGCCGGTGGGCAGGACCCGGGATGCTTGCGTGGTTACCACTGGCGATGGAGTCGGCTTGGGGAGAGTCGAAGTGGCGGTGCCCGCAGGCTTGGAAGGCTGCGGTGGAGATGGAGTCACGACCGGGGCTGTTGCCGCCTGCGCTGGCTGACTGGCAAGATCAAGCACGCAGCGAAAGCCGCCGCCAAAACGCCGAAATCCAGGCGCGTTACCACACCGCCATGATGACTTCAGGTCTCCTATAAGATTTGTTACCCAAGCCGAACCTCTCCTGCTTCTTTGCGATTGCTTACTATCATACCAGTCCATGCACCACTCCGTGACATTCCCGTCCAAGTCGTAAATGCCAAGACTGTTGGGTGAGAAACTCATGACCGGGGCCGTGGTCGCAAAACCATCCGTGTAGCTGGGGAGTGTCTTCCAAACATCGGAGGGAAAAACGGATGCCATGGCGGAGTCTGCGAAGTTTCCGAACTTGGGCGGGGGCGGCCACTTAGCACCCCAGGCGAACGAACCGCTTCCAAGCGCCGCAAGAATCTCTGGCGTGGCATCAGCGGCTTCGTCATCCTCAATGCCAACGGCACCACTCCATTCCCGGTCCGTCGGCAGACGGTAAGCTCTGTTTTCTTTTTTGCTCAACCAAGCGCAGAAGGCGGAGGCTTCCAGCCATGAGACATTCACCACGGGATGATCGTCCCCCGCTCCGACGAGCACGCCTTCAGGCGTCTTCACCTGCTGCCAGCTTGTTTCAACGCCTGTATTTTCATCTGCGTATTTTGCATAATCACCATTTCTCGTTTCATGAACACACATGAGCACCTTCGTCCCCGGGACGGGAACGAATTTCATGCCGAGGCTGTTCACGAACGGCGCAGCTTTGCTGAAACCGGCAAATTCGCCGCTCAAGGGCGACGTATTCTCAACAGTCGGGCTGGCGGTGCTTGCCGTGGTTGCCAAGGCACCAACCGGCGATGACTCAACGTCTCTCCTCGACGAATCCTTGAAAACCAGCCATGCGGCGATGCAGGCCATAGCGACAAGCGCCACCCACAGCAGCGGTGAGATCTTCTTCTCCATGCGCACGATCACCTCCCGCTGCGGCGGCCGAAACGGCTGGCCTGCGGGACGTTGCGGGCGGGCCTGCGTCTCCAAGGCGGCGGGCGCTTTTTGCGCAGAAGCTTCCACCTTCACCACCGGCTGTGTGAGGATGGCATCCAGATCGCGACGCAGGTCCAGCACGTTTGCGTAGCGCAGATCGCGATCCTCGCGCAGCGCCTTGCTGATGATGCCGTCGTAGCGCGGGTCCAGGCCGGGCACTTGCAGCGATGGCATCTCAAACAAACCCTGCGGCAGCTTGCCGGTGAGCATCTGGTAAAGCATCACACCCACCGCGTAGATGTCCGCCCGCTGATCCACCGCTGCGCCGAGCATCAGCGCCTCGGGAGCCATGTAATGCAGGGTGCCCATCGCCATGCCGCTTTGCGTCAGGCCGCTTTCCCCGCTCTTCGTCATCTTCGCCAGACCAAAATCCGCCACCTTCACCACGCCGTCGTAGCCGACCATGATGTTCGCCGGTTTGATGTCGCGGTGGATGATGCCCCGCTCGTGCGCGTAGCCCAAAGCATCGCAAACATGCGCGGTGATCGCCATGGCGTGCTCGGTGTGCAGGCGGCCCTGCTGGGAGATCATTTTGGCCACGTCGGTGCCCTCGATGAACTCCATCACAATGTAGAGAATGCCATTCGCGGTCTGCCCGTAATCAAACACAGCCACGATGCCGGGGTGGCTCAGCTTGGCCATGGCCTTGGCCTCGTTTTTGAAGCGCTCGCCATAGCTGGCGTCGGCCTCATCGAGATCATTGGAGATGATCTTGATGGCGACAGGGCGCTCCAAGTTCTCCTGCACGCCCTTGTAAACGGCTCCCATGCCACCCTTGCCCAGCAGCTTTTCAATCGTGTAGCCAGGCATCAAGACCTGGAGTTCCTCAGGCGACGGCGGCTCCCAGCGTTTGCTTGTTCCCGAAGTAGAGGGTGTCGGCGTCTCGGCGGGAGGAGTGGGGTCGGGCATAAGTCGCAGGCTTGAGCTGCGCGAGTCTTACGAGGCCAGGGAAATCAAGACAAGCGGGAAATGGAAAAGGCTATTTCACAACGGCATACCCCTGCCACAGCCACTCCAGCGCCTGCGGCAGGAGCTGGGCCTTCGCGTTGCCGATGCCGTGGCCGGCATTCAGGCAATAGACATACTGATAGTGATAGTCCTTGGCCTTCAGCACCTTCGCCATGCGGTGGTTCGCATCCACCCAGTCATGCATGCCGTCGCGCATGACGTTCGGGTTGAGCAGATCGCGGTCGCCGACGGCCATCCAGATGCGGATCGGCTTCACCGGGCTTTCCGGAACGAGCTTGTCATGAAAATCCCACGCGCCGCCGGGCGTCTCGGGATTAAAAGGCCACTGCTGGTTCACGAAGGTGCCAGACGTTGTGAGCACACGGTGATACAGGTCCGTGCGATACCACGCCATCGCCAGCGCGGCGGAGCCACCGGAGCTGCTGCCCATCGTTGCGCGGCCTTCGGGATCCTTGGTGAGTTTGACGCCCGCGTTCTTTTCCACGAGCGGCAGCACTTCGTTCTCGATGAACTCGGCATACAGGCCGGACATTGTGTCGTATTCGCGACCACGCTCATGGCCCTGCGCGTCGCCGCCGCCGCTGGAGATCATGATGGCGATCATCGCCGGCACGCGCTTCTGTGCGATGAGGTTGTCGAGGATGCGCGGCAGCGTCATGTCCGGTTTCCCGCGAGGCCCGTCATGCCCGACGATGAACGGTGCCGCCGTGCCAGTGACATACTGTGCGGGGACATAGACCGTGACATGGCGCGTGTAATCAATCGGATGCGTCTCGACGACCAGCGTCTTCGGGTTGTTCGGATCGACGGTGCCGAACACATCGCGTGCGATGCCGGGATTGAAGAGCTTGCAGTCCTTCGACTCCATCGTGAACTGCTGCACTTTCCCCTGCGGCACGCCTTCGACCACCTTCGTCTCTGGTGCCGCGACATAATCAGGCCCGATGACGAAATCCCCCTCCGCATCCACCGGCGGATTCACGCCCGGTTTGCCATCGAGCCGCGTGAACTTCGGCGCACCCGGTCCATCCAAAGGACGCGACGGCGGCTGTGGGCGGTCCGGCTTCTTTTCTTTTTGTTTATCGGCAGTGAAAGCAGGAAGAGAGAGTGCCACGAGGCTGAGAACGAGGAATGGGCGAAGATTCATGAGGAAGCGGAGCGAGAGAGTGTGCGTGACGTTGCTTTACTTCACCTCCACCACGTCGGTCACGTCGAGTTGGATGAACTGGCCGTTGAACGGTTTCGGTGCTGGGGCGATGTCGGGCACGACGAGCTTGGCGAAGTTGGTGATCATGTGGCCGTTCTGGCCGTCTCCGTGCAGGGTGAGCGTGGCACCGCCTTCGATCTCGATGGTGGCGGTGTAGTCGATGGTGAAGATGCGGTGGCCGACCTTGTCATCGCGGTTGAAGAAGAAATGCGACTTGGGCGATGAGACCGTGAGTTGATAGATGTTGTAGGTCTTGTTGTTCGGCACGCCGCCGATGTAGAAGCGCTCACCGACCTGCTGGCCGTCCTTGTACATCATCGGCTCCACCACGCCGCGCACGCGCAGCGTCACCTTGTAGCGCTTGCCCGCTTCGCCGCCGAACTTCTTTACGTCGGTGAACTTGTCGTTCGTCTTCGGATCGTCCGTCATCCGCGCCGAGATGCCATCCGCACCGGGCTTCGGGTTCTCCGGCATGGGGTCTTTGCAGGGAAACTCGAAGCGGTAGCCGTCGATGGCGGCGGCAACCTTCTTCAAGTCATCAGCGGCAGGAGCAGGAGTGGTGAGCAAGGCACCGGCGAAAAGGCAAGCAGCGAGGTGGAGGCGGTTCATGGAGGGTTGGAGAGTAAGGCTGTGATCAACGGCCATAATCGAGCCGCCTTGCGGGCGGCGTCGAGTTCTTGTCGCGTGGCGATGGGCTGACAACCGCAGATCGGCCCAAACTGAGACTTCCAACGTCGAACAGCGAGCCTTTTCCACCACACTCCCGCATTGACAATCCTCACTCCTAGTGGCGCAATGCGCCGCATGCCCGGCGGCGTCTCCGAAGAGCTCGAGAAAACGAAGCAAATCATCGTCGCCATCTCCCCATGAACCCGCCCAAGGTCTTCATCTCCGCCACCTCTGGTGATCTGCGCAGCGCACGGCAGATCGTGAAAGAGACTCTGCTCACCATCAACTGCCATCCCGTCGAGCAGACGAACTTCGAGCCCGACGCACGCACCCTGGAGAAGCTGGACCGAGAAAAGCTGGAAGACTGCCAGGCGCTCATTCATATCGTCGGGTTTCGTTATGGAGCGGAGCCAGGCCCTGCCACGCTACCGCCCGGCACAGCGCGTCGCAGCTACACGCAGCTTGAGTATCATGTGGGTCGCCGGCTCCAAGCCGAGCGCGGTGACGGCCATTTCCGCGTCTATGTATTTCTGTGTCCGGAGGGCTTTCCCTTTGATGCAGAGCCGGACACCGAGTCAGCGGATGTCCGCCAATTGCAGCAGCAGCACAGGGAGAACATTCGCAAGGGGCCACATCGTTATGAGGAACCTCAGAACAAGCAGGAGATCCAAGCCCGCATTCTTGCCCTCCAGGAGCAAGTCATCAGCCTGGAGCAGGATCAGCAGAACATCGCTCATGAGGTGAAGACCACACGCCACTGGGGAGTCTGGGTGTCAGCGGCCATCCTG
>CAMCWM010000106.1 GCA_945882215.1 Akkermansia muciniphila
GAGCGACTGCACCGTGCGCGGTTTCCAAGCCAGACGGCCTTCGAGTTCCTTCACCACTTCGGCCAGGGTGCTCGTGCCGCGCTCCCACAGCACCTTCATCACCGTCCATTCGGCGTCGGAGATTTTGGGGGAGGGTGGTGTTTCGGGACGGCGTGCCATGGTGGTGGATTACAGATGTGATCCACGGATTACGCATGTAATCCAATCTGGCAAATACTTTTTCAAACGGTCATTCTCTACTGCTGAAACCGAAGAAGCGCTTGCGAGTGTGCCATTCCGCAGCACAAAGCCTGCAACATGGAAAAACTCATCGTTCACGGCGGCGCTCCGCTCAAAGGTCGCATCAACATCAGCGGATCGAAGAACTCATCGCTGCCCATTCTCGCGGCCACGCTGCTGACGAAAGACACCTGCACCATCCGCCGCGTGCCTGATCTGAGCGACACGAACTACATGGTGCGCATCCTTGGCGAACTCGGTGCCGAGGTCGAACGTGCTAGCGGTGTCGTCGTCGTCAAAGCGGAGAAGATCAAATCCGTCGCGCCTTACGACCTCGTGCGCAAAATGCGCGCCTCTATCTGCGTGTTGGGGCCACTTACGGGCCGTTTGAAAAAATGCACCGTCTCTTTGCCCGGTGGCTGCGTTATCGGCGACCGTCCGGTCGATTTGCATCTCAAGGGCCTCGAAGCGCTCGGCGCACAGATCACCGTGGAAGGCGGCGACATCTTTGTGAACGCCAAAAAAGGCTTCAAAGGCGGCCCGATGAATCTCATGGGCAAGCATGGCTCCACCGTGCTCGGCACCGACAACGTCATGATGGCCGCCGTGCTCGCCAAAGGCACCACCATCATTGAGGGCGCTGCCGCCGAACCGGAAGTCGAAGACCTCGCGAACTTCCTCATCAAAATGGGCTCGAAGATCGAAGGTGCGGGCACGAATCGCATCACCATCGAAGGCGTCAAAGAACTCCACGGCGCGGAGCACATCGTCATTCCAGATCGCATCGAGGCCGGCACTTTCCTCGTCGCTGGAGCGATGCTCGGCGATGGCGTCACTTTGAAGCGCGTCATGCCCGAGCACATGAAATCCGTCACCGATGCGATGATCAAATGCGGCTTTCCGCTCGAAATCACCAAGGACAGCATCACCGTTCGCCCGAATCCGAACGCGAAAGGCTTTGATCTCACCACGCTTTGCTATCCCGGCTTCCCGACGGACATGCAGGCACAGTTCTGTGCTCTGGCGTGCGTCATCAACGACACCAGCACCATCACCGAGACCATCTTCCCGCAGCGCTTCATGCATGTGGCTGAAATGAACCGCATGGGCACCAAAATCGAGATTCAAGGAGCCACCGCGCGCATTCGTGGCGGTGAGAAGATGAAAGGCGCTCCCGTCATGGCCTCCGACCTTCGCGCCTCTGCAGCTCTCGTGCTCGCCGGTCTCGTCGCCGAAGGTAAAACGGAGATTAATCGTCTCTACCACATTGATCGTGGCTACGAGCACCTGGATGACAAACTGGCCGCCCTCGGTGCGCAGTTGGAGCGAGTGCAAGGCTAAGGAATCAGTTTGAGCAAGGCTTGGGCAGCGGGCGAGAGCACGCTGCCCTTTTGCCACACGGCGGCGATCTGGCGCTGCATCTTGGGTTCACGAATGGTGATTGCTTGAATGGTCTTGGGCAGGTTTCCGGCCGCCAGTTGCGGCACCACGGCCAAACCCAAGCCCGCAGCCACCAACGCACGCACTGTTTCGAGTTCGCCGCTCTCACAGGCGATGCGCGGCTCGAATCCGGCTTTGCGACAGGCTTCCAGCGCCGTATCACGCGCACGGCCTTTGTAGAAGATGAAGGATTCGGTGGCGAGTTGCTTCAACGTCACCTCTTTCAGCTTCGCCAGCGCATGAGATTTAGCGACGAGCAGCACAAACGGCTCGGTGATGATCGTCTGCGCTTCAAACGCCGCCTTGCTGGCCGGGAGTTGCAGGAAGCCGATGTCGGCCAGACCGGATTCGACGCTGGCAGCCACGCGCTCGGAACTGTCCTCGATTAATTGCAGCTCCACCTTGCCATGCAGCCTGCCGAAGCTGCGAATCACCTCCGGCAGCAGGCACGCGCTCACACTTGGGATCGCCGCGATGATCAATTTGCCGCCACGAAGCTGCGCCACATCGGAAACGATGGCTTTCGCTGCCTCTGCCTGAGTGAGAAGCGCTTCCGCACGCGGCAGGAAGGCTTTTCCAGCGGCAGTGAGCTGGATTTCTTTGCGGCCACGAATGAACAAGGCGGTGCCAAGCTCGGCTTCGAGATTCTTCATCTGCTGGCTCAAAGCCGGCTGCGCCATGTGCAAACGCTCCGCTGCCCGCGTAAAACTGCGCTGCCGGGCGATTTCGATGAAGTAGCCGAGTTGATAGAGTTCCATGATCGGGCATCAGTATTTCCAATCCCGAGCATCGTAAAATCATCTTTTTCTTATGGTCGGCCGCTGTCATGATCGTTCCCATGCGCCGACTTTGCGTCCACACCATCACCACCAAAACCCTGAGCATCGAAGAATGCCTCGTGCAGTTTCCCAAACGCGGCGTGACCGGCATCACGATCTGGCGGCAGGCGATTGAAGGCCGTGATTTGAACACAGTGAGGCGCCAAACGGCCGATGCAGGCCTCGAAATCGTCAGCTTGTGCCGGGGCGGCTTTTTCCCGGCCACGTCGGCTGCGGCGAGGCAAACCGCCATTGACGACAATCTGAAGGCCATCGAGCAGGCGCATGCCATCGGCGCTCCGCTCATTGTGTTGGTCTGTGGAGCTGTTCCGGATCAGTCACTCGTCGAATCTCGGAAACAAATCGCTGATGGCATTGCTGCTGTGTTGCCCGCCGCCGAGCAAGCAGGCGTTAAACTCGCCATTGAGCCGCTACACCCAATGTATGCCGATGATCGCAGCGCGGTGAACACCATGCGACAGGCGCATGAAATCTGCGACGCTCTCGGTTCACCCAAAGGCGTCGGAATCGCCGTGGATGTGTATCACGTCTGGTGGGATCCGGAGTTGAAGTCACAGATTGATCTCGCGGGCCAAACGGGCCGCCTGCATGCCTTCCACATCTGCGATTGGAAGACACCGACGACCGATCTTCTAAACGATCGCGGCCTGATGGGCGAGGGCTGCATCAACATTCGCGAAATCAGCGACTGGGTGGACGCCACCGGCTTCAACGGCCACCGCGAGGTCGAAATCTTCTCTAACAAGTGGTGGAGCGTCGATCAAAACGACTTCCTCGACCAGATCGCCTCCAGCTACTCCCAGCTCTACTCTTGACCCCAACTTGACCAACTCTTGACCTCTTAACACACCATGGAAACCAAACGAATCGGCATCATCATGAACGGCGTCACCGGACGCATGGGCACCAATCAGCACCTCATCCGCTCGATCAAGGCGATCCGGGATCAAGGCGGCCTTCGAGTGAACGACGACCTCACCTTGATGCCTGATCCCATCCTCACGGGGCGCAATCATGATAAACTTCAAGCGCTCGCCCAGCGCACGGGTGTCAGCCGGTTCACGACCGATGTCGATGCAGCGCTCGCGAACAAAGACGACACCATCTTCTTCGACGCCTCCGGCACTTTGCAGCGCGCGGGTTTCATCGAAAAGGCGGTGACCGCTGGCAAGGCCATCTACTGCGAGAAGCCGACCGCCGTCGAAACCAGCGAGGCGCTGCGTCTTGCCAAGCTCTGCGAAGACGCGGGTGTGAAAAACGGCTGCGTGCAGGACAAGCTCTGGCTGCCCGGCATTCGCAAGTTCCGCACGCTGCGTGATCAGGGTTTCTTCGGCCGCATTCTCAGCGTGCGTGGCGAGTTCGGCTACTGGGTCTTCACCGGCGAAGATGGCGACCAGCTTGCACAGCGCCCGTCATGGAACTACCGCAAGGAAGACGGCGGCGGCATCATCGTCGATATGCTCTGCCACTGGCGCTACGTGATCGACAATCTGTTTGGCAAAGTGAAGGCCGTGAGCTGTCTCGGAGCCACGCACCTGCCGAAACGCCTCGACGAACGCGGCAAAGCCTACGCCTGCACCAGCGACGACGCCTGTTACGCCACGTTTGAGTGCGAAGGCGATGTGATCTGCCAGTTCAACAGCTCCTGGACCGTCCGCGTGCGTCGCGATGACCTGCTCACGATGCAAGTCGATGGCACGCACGGCAGCGCCATCGTCGGCCTGCGCAAATGCTGGGTCCAAAGCATCGGCACCACGCCGCGTCCGACATGGAACCCCGACATCGACCAGCCGATCAATTTCTTCGGCGGTTGGCAGGAAGTGCCCGACGCCACCACCTACGACAACGCCTTCAAAATTCAGTGGGAGGAGTTTCTCAAACACGTCGCAGTCGGCACGCCTTTCCCATGGACCCTTCGCGAAGGTGCCAAAGGCGTGCAACTTGCCGAACTCGGCCTGCAAAGCTGGGAACAGCGCAAGTGGCTGCCGGTTGAGGCCTTATGAGTGTGATTGAGTTCGATGAGGAAAATTAAAGTGTGCTCGCTGCGGCGTTGCACAATTCCAGCGCGTGGGCGAGGGTAATTGTTATCGCATGTTGCGCATCGTTGGCAGTTACTCACTCTCCATCGTCCATGAGTTGGGCGATTTCGCTCTTTTCACGGGGCGGGCGTTTCGTTCTGCCGTGGGATCCAGGCGGCTGGGCAAGCGGATCGTCCGCGCCGGTTTTGAGCAAGGTGTGCGCTGTCTGCCGGTCATCTTGATTGTCGGCATGTTCACTGGCTTGGTGCTTGGTTTGCAGGGTTATTATGTGCTGAATCGCTTTGGATCAGAGAGTTTGCTCGGCACGCTGGTATCGCTGAGTCTGGTGCGCGAGCTGGGGCCGGTGCTGGCGGCGCTGATGCTGGTGGGGCAGGCGGGTTCCGCACTGGCCGCGGAACTGGGCATCCAGCGCAACACGGAGCAGATCGCGGCGCTGGAGACGATGGGCGTGAGCAGTCATGCGTATCTTGTGACTCCTCGATTGATCGCGGCGCTGCTGGTGTATCCGATGCAAACCGCACTCTTCATCACCGTGGGATTGTGGGGCGGCAGTCTTTCGGGTTCGATGCTGCTAGGGCTGGAACCGGGCGTTTACTGGTCGTCGGTGGAGCGGGCGATTGAATCTCAGGATGTGCGGGAATGTTTTACCAAGGCGGCCACTTTTGGGCTGCTGACGATCGGATTGTGCGCCTACCACGGCTTCAACGCGCACCGCTGCCGCTCGGCCACGGGAGCACGGGCGGTCAGCGCCTCCACCACGCGTGCGGTGGTGCAGTCGAGCATCATTGTTCTGGCAGCCGATTACGTCATCACCTCCTTTCTGGTCTGATCATGAGCGCCGCCACACCTGACCTGCTGCTGCATATTGAGGGCCTGCACAAGCGCTTCGACGACAATGTCGTGCTTGCTGGTGCGAGTCTCGAAGTGCCACGTGGAAGCCTGGTCACTGTGCTGGGCCGCAGCGGCACGGGGAAGTCCGTGCTACTGAAGTGTCTGGCCGATGTGATTCGCCCGGATGAGGGAGTCATCCGCTTCGATGGCAAGCCTCTTGGGGTGGACGATGCCGTCGCTCGTGCGGACTTTCGCCGTCGCTGCAGCTACTTGTTTCAAAGCAACGCCCTGTTCGACTCGCTGAGTGCGCTGGAGAATGTGGCACTGCCGCTGGAGCAGACCACCGACCTGTCAGACAAGGAAATCCGTGAGCGCAGCCTGGAAGCGCTGCGCCAGCTCGAACTCGACGCTCATCAGGACCGTTATCCCAGCCAGCTTTCTGGCGGCATGCAGAAACGACTGGCCTTGGCGCGTGCGATCGTGACGCGGCCTGAACTGGTGCTTTTCGACGAGCCGACGGCAGGATTGGATCCTTTGCGTCGTAATGCGGTCTTTGCCATGATCGCCAAATATCAGCGTCAATTCCGTTTCACGGCGCTCGTGGTCACGCATGATCTGACGGAGGCGCTGATCGCCAGCGACCGTGTGGCGCTGCTTGACAAGGGGCGGATGTGCTTTGAAGGCACTCCTGCTGAATTTTCCGCCTCCACCGAGCCGGTGGTGTGCGACTTTCGCGACAGCGCGGCGGCACTTGGCAGCTCTCTTGCTGCCATTCGTCGCGGCGAGGCCATTCATTCCGAAGACTCATGAAACAATCCAAGCTGGAACTTTTCGTCGGTGCCTTTGTGCTCCTGGGCATCGCCGCCGTCGCCTACCTCACCGTCAAACTCGGCTCTGGATCGTTGATCGGGGGTGACACTTACATGATTGAGGCGCGCTTCACCAATGCGGGTGGCCTCAACAGCGGATGCAGCGTGCTGGTGGCCGGTGTGCCCGTCGGGCGCGTCGAAGACATCCGTGTGGATGACACGGACTACACTGCCATGGTCACGATGCGTGTACTCGTCGGTCTGCGCCTGCCGACGGACACGATGGCGTCGATCAAAACCACCGGTCTCATTGGCGACAAGTATGTGGCCCTCGCTCCCGGGGCGGATGAAACTTATCTTGAATCCGGCGCACGAATCACCATGACTGAATCTTCGGTCGATCTTGAGTCATTGATTGGCAAGATGGCCTTTGGTAGTGTCGATAAAGCAAAAGACGAAAAAGAACCCCTTCCATGACCACGCGCCTGTTTCTCACCCTCCTTCTGGCGGTAACGCCACTGTCCGCCTCAGCCCAGATCGCTGAAGCACAGACACGCCTCAAATCAGCCGTGAATGAGGTGCTCGCTGTCGCCGACCGCACCGCGAACCGAGCTGCCCTGGCGGACAACGTGCGGCCGGTTCTCCTCAAGCATGTGAGCTTTGAAACCATGACCAAGCGTGCGGTCGGGCCCGGCTGGCGGCAGTTCACACCGGCCCAGCAGAAGCAGGCCACGCAGCTTTTCTCGACGTTGATCATCCGCACCTACAGTAACAAATTCACCCCTGGCGAGCATCCCGTCATCACCTACCAAAATCCGGTGTCTCCTGCTGCCGGTCGTGTCGATGTGCCCACCGACATGGTTTACAAAGGCAGCAACTACAGTGTCACCTACCGCATGGAGCAGGTGGGGGGGTGGAAAATTGCCGATGTCGTGATCGAGGGGGTCAGCCTGATTGCCAATTATCGCAGCCAATTGGACGCCCAGTTTAAAAAAGGTGGCGCAAACGCCGTGATAAGCTCTCTTACGCAATCCGTCTCCCGACCTCAATGAAATCCAACACATATATCCTCCGTCTGCTTCTCCTGGCAGTCTCGCCGCTTTTGACCGATTGCAGCACTTGGTCGAAAAAATCAGTCGCACAGCAGCCGACCGCTGCGTCCTCTGCCACGAAGACCACTCCTGCAGCCGTCAAAAGCAACGAGGCCCAGGTCGAAGAGGTGGATGAATACGCTGCGGAAGTCTCCGATCCACTACAGCCGTTTAACCGGGCCATGTTCCGGGTCAATGACGGATTGTACACCGTGCTCCTTCGCCCCATTTCGAAGGGCTACGAAAAAGTGCTGCCCACGCCTGTGCGCAAGGGCATCGACAATGCCTTCGATAACGTGAAATTTCCCGTGCGCTTCGTGAACTGCACCCTGCAAGGCAAGTTCAAGCGTGCTGGACAGGAGACGGGCAAGTTCTTGGTCAACACCGTCGCTGGCCTCGGTGGTCTGCTGCGCCAGTCGGACCGCATCCCGGCACTGGCCAATGTTCCGGCCGAGGATTTAGGCCAGACACTGGCCACTTGGGGCATCGGGCACGGCCCCTACATTGTTCTGCCGCTGTTCGGTCCGAGCAGCCTGCGTGAAACGGTGGGCATGGCCGGTGATTACGCGGCCAATCCCGTCAACTGGGGCCTCTTCTGGCATGGGGGCCATGATTGGGAACATGACTGGACCATGATACCGCCTGCGGCGAACACGCTGCGCCTGCTGCCAAGCCAGCTTGCCACCTACGACGATGCCACCAAGGATGCCATCGATGCCTACCTCTCCGCGCGCAGCGCTTACATTCAGAATCGCGCCGAGGCCGCGAGGAAGTAACTACGGAGACAAACTGATTTCTTTTGGACGCAGACAACCGGGGCTCTCCGCTCCGGTTGTTTGATTTTCAACGCGACCCACGAACTTCTCCTGCTTTCAGCCTCGTCGTTTGAAACAGGGGGCAATTCGCATCAAAGATTTCGCTCATTCCCTCACAGGCATCGCCCGGGGAATGTCCTCCAGCGGAGGATTGGCGAAGTCCATCGACTCATGGAACAGGGCGGATCGACCATCCTCGATGCGGTTGGGACTGTCATGCGGGTTGGTGGAGCTGATGATATGCGGCTGGATGAAGATGAGCAATTCCTCACGGATGGCCTCCTTGCTGGTGGTGCCAAACAGGTGCTTGATGATCGGAATGCGGCGCAGGAAAATGGCTCCGCGCTCGCCGTTCGTCACGCGCTCGGTGATAAGGCCGCCGAGGACGACGGTGGCGCCGTTTTTCACAGCCACCTCCGTCACCAGTTCCTGCGTGCCGATGGTGGGCACGGTGTTGCCGGAGATGACCTGCGTGCCGACGATGTTGTCGTTGATCTGGGCGATTTTGAGCGTGACTTCGTCATCGGAGTTGATGAGCGGCACGACCTCGAGCTTCAGCAGCACATCACGATATTCCACGCTGACGCTGGTATTGGCCACGCCAGCCGTGAAGCCGCCGTTGGAGAGAATCTGCGCGGGCACGGCGATGCGCTGGCCGGAGGAGATGACTGACTTGGCGGCGTTCTTGGCGTACACGCTGGGCGTGGCGAGCACCTTGAAGTCGCGATTTCCATCGGCCAGTTTGATGTACTTGCTCAGGGAACCGATGGTGCCGTAGAAATTGAGCTGGTTGACCGAGAAGCTGTTCATGTTCACTGGGATCTGCAGCGTGCCACCGGCAGTCGAGGTCATGCCACCGGGGCTGGTCTGGTTCAGGCTGAAATCATCCAGCATCTTCAGGAAGTCGAAGCCCACGTTGTAGTCCTTGCCCAGGGTAAGCTGGCCGATGATGGCGGAGATGTACACCTGCTGTGGTTTCACATCCATCTCCTTGAGCAGTTGGTCGATGCGGGTGATGTGCTCGGGCGAGCCGGAGACAACGAGGCTGTTCGATTGCGGATCGGCGATGAGCAGCGTCTTGCCGACGATCATGGACTCTGGCGCACCGACTTCCTCGGGCGCGTCCAGCACGCTGCGGTTGGCATTGGAGCCGGTGCTCATGCCGCTGCTGCCGCCAAAGTTGTTGTTCGTGCCGAAGGCTTGATTGGAGTTGCTGGCATTGCGCGCCTCGGTGGAAGGCGAGTTCGAGGTGGCTCCTCCGCTGCGACGGGCGCTCCCACCGCTGCGTCCGCCACCGGAAGAAGCACCGCCATCGTTGCTTTGAATGTCTGTGTCCTTCGCCAAGGCGTTGTAGGCCACCGGCAGGAAGTCCTGCACGTCCATCCACTTGAGGCGGCGTTTGAGGAAGTTGGTGCCGTCTTCGTGCTTGTCGAGCTTCTCGACCAGACCCTTGATGTAAGTGATGTCCACCGGGCGGCCGATGACCAGCAGCTCGTTGGTGCGACGGTAAGGGAAGATTTTGACCTTCGAGGCGGCAGGGTTGGTGGCGGAGGTGCTCGTGCTGCCACTTGGATTCATCACCGGCACGGGTGGTGAGCCTGGACGCGCGGCTGGATTCGCCACGGCGGTCACCGGAGCCGGTGCGGAGTTGGTCTGCGCTTTTTCCTCCTGCTCAAAGATCTCGCTCACGATCTCGGCCACCAGTTCCACATCGGAGCGCTCCAGTTTGATCATCTCATTGGCGATCTCGGCAGGTGGCACATCGACGATCTGAGCGATCTCGCAGATGCTGCGGATCGTGGCGCTGTTTTCGGTGATGATGAGGGCCGAGTCGTTCGAGATCGGCGTCATCGCTCCATAGGCATGCAGTTTGATCACCTGCTGGAAGGCCTTCGAAGCATCCTCACCGGAGATGTGCTGGAGGGGCAGGACGTAGTGGCAGATTTCCTCGCCATCCGGCAGGTCGCGTAGAGAATTGTACACCTTCAAACCGTCGGCAGTGGGGCTTTTGCCCCCGGCGTGGTTGATCAGCTTCGCCGTGGTCGCATCCACATGGATAATGGCATAGCCGTTGAGCAGCAGCGTGGCCTCGATGAAGGCGATGGCGTCCTTCTTGGTGAGCATCTGCGGGGAGACGATGCGGAGTTGTTCCCCCTGCAGGGCGGAGTCGAGGATGAGTTTTTTCCCGGTGAGCTGGATGTAGAAGGGGATGATCGCCTGGATCGGTGCGCTGGGGAAGTTGACCTTGATCGTGGCTCCTTCGCCGACGGGCACGTAAACGCCCGCATTGGCCTGACTTGCCGGAACGGGTATCGTGGGGGCCAGTGCTGGTTGCTGGGCCTTTGTGGCATGCTTGGCACCCAGAAGGAAAAGCACCAGCAGCACGGCAAAGCGCAGACGGCTGGGCAGTTGAGAGGGGAAGTGGGGCATATTATTGAAATTATATTCAGTATATTCAATTCGTGCCATACAGCAAGGTTTTAGTTAATACCTGTTAAAATTCGGCCTCTCGCCTGCTTTGGAACCCAGCCTTGCATGCTCGGCCCAGCCACGGATCATCCCGCCCGCATGATCTCCATCCAGGGTCTCACGAAGCGCTTCGGCGCTCAAACCGCTGTCGATCACCTCACCTTGGAAGTTCCGCCCGGCATGATTGTCGGACTTTTGGGACCCAACGGGGCAGGGAAGACCACCACGCTGAAAATGATCACCGGCATGCTTCTGCCGGACGCAGGCGCGGCTCTGATCTGCGGCGTGAATGTGGTCACGCACCCCATGGAGGCGAAACGACTGCTCGGTTTCGTACCGGATTCGGGCGCGGTCTATGAATCGCTCACGGGACTCGAGTTCCTCCTCATGATAGGCGCGCTTTACGGCATCCACGAGGACGAGGCGCGGCCCCGCATTCGCCAGTTCCTGGATTTCTTCGAGCTGGATGAGCAAACGCTCACCTCGAAGCTCCTCGGTGCTTATTCCAAAGGCATGCGGCGCAAGGTCGTCATCACCGCCGCCCTGCTGCACAATCCGAAAGTGGTGCTGCTCGACGAACCTCTCGATGGCCTCGATGCGAATGCCGCTGTCGGCTTCAAGGCCCTGCTCGAAACCCTCGCCCGCGAAGGCAAGACGATCGTGTACAGCTCCCACGTGCTCGATGTCGTCGAGCGCGTGTGCAATCGCGTCGCCATCATCGCGGAGGGAAAACTGCTCGTGGAAGGCACGCCGCAGGAACTTCAGCACCAGCACGGTGCCGACACGTTGGAGCAGCTTTTCACACGCTTGACCGGCCTCAGCGGACATGAAGCGAGGGCCGAGTCCTTTGCCAAAAACATGCTGTCATGAGCACGGCAGCCCCATCTCCTGCCAAGGTTCTGCGCGGCCTGTTCTGGAAGCTGCTGTTTCGTGGTCGCACGGTGCAGCAGGCCGCAGGCGTGCAAAAAGCCAGGCGGCAGATCGGTCTGAGCGTCACGCTGGTCATTTACGCGTTGATCGGCCTCATGCCCGCGGTGTTTGCGCGAAATGCGGACACCTTCGTCTTCGCCAGCGCCCTGCATGGCTTCACCTTCATGTTTGCCTCGCTCACCCTCGCCTCCAGCGCGGGCACCATGCTCTTCATGAAAGAGGAGGCGGAAATCCTGCTGCACCGGCCCGTCACACCGCAGCAGATGCTTCGTGCGAAGTGCGCCGTGCTCGCAGGATTCGCGCTGATGCTCGCCCTGGCGCTCAATCTGGCCGGTTTTTTTGCGGGACTGGGCTGCAAGGGGGCGACGTGGCGCTTCATTCCTGCGCATCTGTTTTCCACGGCGCTGCTCATGCTGTTCTCCGCCTCCAGCATCGTGCTTGTTTATAACGCCTGCCTCAAATGGTTCGGCCGCGAGCGGCTCGATAACCTCCTCGCCACACTGCAATCGCTCCTCACCATCGTCATGATTCTTGGCGGGCAGCTTATGCCGCGCATGCTGCAACTGGACACCTTGCAGCATCTTGACCACGTCAGCGGCTGGCTGCTCGCGCTGCCGCCGATGTGGTTCGGCGCTCTTGATGCCCTGATCGGCGGCACCACCTTGAATCCCGCCACACTCTGGCTGCCAGCGGCACTCGCCATCGCTGTCACCGCCGTCACAAGCTGGCTGGCCTTGGAAAAACTCGGCAGTGCCTACGGCCAGGGCCTCATGAATTTGAACGAGTCTCCCGGCACCGCCAAAGACAGCACCAAGCCACGCGGCGTCTGGCTTGCCGCGCTCGTCAAACTGCCGCCGCTGCGCTGGTGGTTGCGTGATCCGGTCGAGCGCCAGTCATTCATGCTGACTTCCGCTTACCTCGTGCGGGATCGCGAGATCAAACTGCGGCTCTATCCCGGCGTCGCCCCCATGCTCATCATGCTGTTTCCGGCCGGCGGACGTGGTGCTGCGGGTGCGCAGGCCGCGATGATGATGCAGGGCTTCGCCACCTGTTTTCTCGGCATGGTGTCCTTGCAGGCCATGATGTTTCTTGGCTGCTCCGAGCACTGGCGTGCCGCCGCGTTTTTCCGCACCGCGCCGCTGCCACATTGGACGCCGCTGTTTCACGGCTCGCGCAAGGCCGTGTTGTTCTGGTTGAGCTTCCCGGTGCTGATCCTGCAAACCGCCATCCTGTGCGGTATCCAGCGCTCATTCACCCCGCTGGCGCTCAGTTTGCCCGCCGTGCTGTTTCTGCCCACGTTCTCGCTCGTCACCGGCTTGCTCGGTCAGTGGCTGCCGCTCTCGAAACCCTCCGAGGAGGTCAAAAACACCGCCGCAGGCTGCCTGATGATGGCCGGGGCCATGGTCGCCGCCGGAATCATCGGCGGTCTCGCGAGCTGGATGTGGCATCTCGGCCACTTTGAAATCTTTCTCGCCATCGAAGCCGTTCTGATGGTCGGCTCCGCCTTCCTCATGAAACACCTCATGCGCGGCACGCCCTGGGTGGCGGAGAAGGAGTGATGATTTCCCGTTTCCATCCGCCTCTTTGCGGCTAATCAGATCAGAATCATGACCCACGCCGAAGCCGCCGCCCGCGCCGCCTTTCTCAGCGCCGAACTGCACCGCCACAACCGCCTCTACTACGTCGAGGCGCGTCCCGAAATCAGCGACCAGCAGTTCGATGCGCTGCTGCGCGAATTGCAGGACATCGAGGCGAAGTTTCCCGACCTCCTCACGCCGGATTCACCCACGCAGCGCGTCGGCGGCGCTCCGCTCGAAGGCTTCACGCAGATCACACACAGCGTGCGCATGATGAGCCTCGACAACACCTACTCCGAGGAAGAACTCACCGCTTTCTTCGCCCGGGTGCAGAAAGGCTTGGGCCGGGAGAAGATCGACTGCGTCATCGAACCGAAGGTCGATGGCGTGGCGATCACCATCCGCTACGAAAACGGTGTCTTGAAACACGGCGCGACGCGTGGCGACGGCCAGACCGGCGACGACGTGACGAACAACCTCAAAACCATCAAGCGCCTGCCGCTGCGCCTGCCCAAAGACGGTCCGCAGACCTTTGAAGTGCGCGGCGAAGTGTTCATGTCGAAGGCTGGCTTTGCGAAGCTGAATGAAGAACGCGACGAGGCCGGTGAGCCGCGTTTCGCCAACCCGCGCAACTCCACCGCTGGCACCTTGAAGCTGCTTGATCCCAAGACCGTCGCCAAACGTCCGCTCGACATCGTCTTCTACGGCCTCGCTGAAGCCAGTGACGTGCAATCGCAGACCGAAGTGTACGCGTTGCTCGATCATGCCGGATTGCGCAAAGCCGATCTCATCTGGCATGCCGACAGCGCCGAAGGTTTGCTCACAGCCATCCGCGAACTCGATGAGAAGCGCAAATCCCTGCCCTACGAGACCGATGGAGCCGTCATCAAGGTGAACAGCTTTGCTGATCAACGTGAACTCGGCACCACGAGCAAAGCGCCGCGCTGGGCCATCGCTTACAAGTATCAGCCCGAGCAGGCGGAGACGAAACTGCTCGCCATCGACATCCAAGTCGGCCGCACGGGCGCTTTGACGCCCGTGGCACGCTTGGAGCCCGTTTTGATCAGCGGCAGCACCGTCAGCAACGCCACGCTGCACAACTACGAGGAGATCGAGCGCAAAGACATCCGTGTCGGTGACATCGTGGTGATCGAAAAAGCCGGTGAGATCATTCCCGCCGTCGTCACGGTGAAGAAAGAGCATCGCAATGGCCACGAAAAGCACGTGCATGCGCCCACGCACTGCCCTGTCTGCGGCACCGGCGTTCATCGCGATGAGGAGCAGGTCGTCATCCGCTGCCCCAATCCGCACTGCCCCGAAGTCGTGAAACGCCGCATCGAGCACTTCGTCAGCCGCGCCGCCATGGACATCAGCGGCCTCGGCGAATCCGTCATCGCCCAGCTCGTCGAAATCAAACTCGTGCGCGATGTGGCGGATCTTCATGCGCTCAATGAGCTGCTGCTGGCCCGTCTCGAACGCGTTGGCACCAAGAGCATCGACAACTACCTCAAAGCCATCGAATCCAGCAAGCAGCAGGATCCGTGGCGGCTCGTCTTCGGCCTCGGCATCCTCCATGTCGGCGCGGGCGGTGCCCGCAAGCTGCTGGAGCACTTCGGCAGCATTGATGCCATCGCCTCCGCCAGCATCGAAGACCTCACGCAATGCCCCGACATCGGTGCCATCGTCGCTCCGAGCATCCACGCCTGGTTCCGTGACGAGCACAACGCCGCCCTGCTTGATCGTCTGCGCTCAGCAGGACTCAACTTCACGCAACGAACCGTCACCGCCGCCTCCGACAAGCTCAACGGCACCACCTGGGTCATCACCGGCACCTTGAGCGAAGACCGCGAAACCATCGCCGACACCATCCGCGCCAACGGCGGCAAAGTCAGCGGCAGCGTCAGCGGCAAAACCACTTATCTCCTCGCTGGCGAAGACGCGGGCAGCAAACTCGACAAAGCCACCAAACTCGGTGTGAAGATCGTCACCGAAGCGGAGTTTCGGGCGATGATCTAAATCATTATGAAACCAGCCGCTCTTGAGAACATTCTGCGATTATTCAAAGCAAAACCTTGCGGACCTGTGCCGACAATCAGCGATTGGAACACGATTGAAACTGTCATTGGACGGCCCATTCCTCAGGATTACAAAACAATCTTGGAACATACGGGCGGATGTTCGATTGGTCACTGCTTTGTTCGCAATCCAGCGGTGCAAGATAACGTCTATGTGGCTCTTTCCCATGCGGCCCTGAATCGAGAGCACATAATCATGAATGAAATGGCCTTGGAACTGTTGAACATTGAGTTGTATCCCGAGCCTGCGGGGTGGGTTCAATTGGCGAGGAAGGACCGAGTTTACTTCATGTTGAAACCCGAAGGTGATGACATTGCGATTGCGGATTTCAGCGGCCACGAATTGCTTGAGCCGGGCATGACCTTCGCTGAGCTCATGTGGACGTTATTTAATGATCGTAAGCTATTCGACGAACTCGGCACCTCCATCTGGCATGACAGCGAGCAGTTTTTCGGGCTGCCTTGAACAACAGCAATGTCAGATCTAAATGATGCTCACGGAACTCACAAAGAGTGAGGTTCGGTTTCCGTTTTGAACTCCTCCAGCAGCGCCGCGAGTTGCTGCGGCGTGTGGCTGGCTTTGACGGCGGCGATGGCTTCGTTGGCGAGTTCATCGCAGCGTTCGTTATCCTTATGACCGGCGTGGCCTTTGACCCAGTGCCAGTGGATTTTGTGATGGGCGGTGGCGGCGTCGAGTTCGCGCCAGAGGTCGGCGTTTTTGACGGGTTGCTTCGCGCTGGTGCGCCAGCCGTTGCGTTTCCAACCGGCGATCCATTGGCTGATGCCCTGGCGGACGTATTGCGAGTCGATGTGGAAGTCGATCTCGCAGGGCTCTTTCAAAATGCGCAGGGCTTCGATGGCGGCCTGCAATTCCATGCGGTTGTTCGTGGTGGCGGGGACGCCGCCCTTGAGTTCGCGCACATGCTTGCCGTAGGCCAGCACGACGGCCCAGCCGCCGGGGCCGGGGTTGCCATGGCAGCCGCCGTCGGAATGGATGACGACTTTCTTCACGCCGGAGTCTGTTTGGATTCCACTGCCCATGCACGCATGCGGCGATCGATGACAAACGGCACGAAGGGCAGCAACGAGGCGATGAACACGAGCACCGCGCGGCTGAACGGCCAGTTCGTCTGCATCAGCACGCGCCACAGCGCGAAACAGAAGACGACAAACAAGCCACCATGCACGGAACCGACGACTTTGACCGCCATGGGCATGCCCCAGACATACTTGAGCGGCATGGCGATGAACAGCAGCACCAAATACGAGATGGCTTCAAGCAGGGCGACGGAGCGCAGGAAGGAGACGGAATTTTTCATCGAGTGCGGTGCTTTTAGGCGGCACCTGTTGAATGACAAACGCGAATGTTCACGAATACACTGCAAAACAGCACGATTTGTGATTTTAGAAAACTGAGTCAGACAGCAGAATGGGGACAACAGAATAGTTTTATTCTGCTGTCCCCATTCTGCTGTCCATTGCTTTCTGTCAGATAGATTCACAAAACATGATGACGCTCAGAATGACCGCGAATGCCTGAATTTGCGAGCATTCGCGGACATTCCGGCCCCATTCGCGTTGAACAAAAAACTCCGACCACCTTGCGACGGTCGGAGTTTTGGAACGAAATCGAAGATGACCTACTTCTTGCGCAGCTCCTTCTTCTTGAGGTCGTTGTAGAGTTCGAAGGCCTTGTTGGCGTTGAGGCCGCCATGCACCACGCCCTGCACGGCCTGCATCATCGAGACGGGCGCGTCGCTCTGGAAAATGTTGCGGCCCATGTCAACGCCGCTGGCGCCTTGCTTGATGGCGTTGGCGCACATCTTCAGCGCGTCGAGCTCCGGCAGCTTTTTGCCACCGGCGATGACGATTGGCACCGGGCAGCAGCTTGTCACCGTGTCGAACTCCTTCTCGGTGTAGTAGCACTTCACCACGTTGGCGCCGAGCTCCGCCATGATGCGGGTGGCGAGGCGGAAATACTGCGGCGTGCGGGCCATCGCACGACCCACGGCAGTCACGCCCATGACGGCGATGCCGTAACGCGAAGCCGCATCGACGAGGTCGGTGAGGTTTTTCAGGCTCTGGCGCTCGTAGGCGCTGCCGATGAAGACCTGCACGGCGAGGATGCTTGCATTGAGGCGGATGGCTTCCTCGATGTTGAGCGCGGTGCTTTCGTTGGAGAGCGGTTCAAAGCCGGGGCGGCCAAACTTGGCCTTCTTGCCGTCGATTTCGCCTTCCCACTCTTCCATCGGGCTGATCATCGAGGTGCCGCCGGAAGCACGCAGCGCGATGGCCTTGGTGGTGGAGGCAGGAATGACGGAACGCTGGATGCCGCGAGTGAGCATGAGGCAGTCGGCAGACGGGGCGAGGGGCAGAATGGTCTGATCGACGCGCTCCAGACCGGTGGTCGGGCCTTGGAAGTAACCGTGGTCGAAGGCGAGCATCACGGTGCGGCCGTCCTTGGGGTTGAAGACCTTGGCGAGGCGGTTCTTGAGGCCCCAGTCATACTGGTGGCAGCCCTTGAGGAAGAAGCCCGGGGCTTCTTGAGGGACGTGGGTGAAGAATTCCTTGTCTTTCTTGTCAGCAGCGCTGGTTTGGATGTCGGCCATGGTCGTGGGTGTTCAGGGTTCGTTTAAGGGCGCGCACGATGGGCTTGAATCGGTCTGGTGCAAGCATATTGCCAGCGCTTGCAAAACCCTCCCGCCTGTGGTTTCTACGCGGCCCCATGTCTGCAAACCTCCTCATCTACCTTGACGGCAAGCTCGTTCCTGAATCCGAGGCGAAGATCTCCGTCTTCGACCACGGCCTGCTGTATGGCGACGGGGTATTCGAAGGCATCCGCATCTACAATGGCCGCGTCTTCCGTCTCACCGAGCATCTGCACCGTCTTTATGATTGCGCCAAGGCCATCTGCCTCACGGTGCCGATCCCGTTTGAGGAGATGGAAAAAGCCACGCTGGACACCGTGGCCGCGAACAATCTGCGCGACGGCTACATCCGCCTCGTCATCACGCGTGGCGTCGGCTCACTCGGTTTGAATCCCTACCAGTGCCCGAAGGCCAGCGTGTTCATCATCGCCAGCAGCATCTCGCTGTATCCGGCGGAACGTTATGAAGTGGGTCTGAACCTGATCACCTGCGGCACACGCCGTCCGAACTCCTCCGCGCTCAGCCCGCAGGTGAAGAGCCTGAACTACCTCAACAACATCATGGCCAAGATCGAGTGTCTCCAGGCCGGCTGTGACGAGGGCATCATGCTCAACGATCAGGGCTTCGTCTCCGAATGCACCGGCGACAACGTCTTCATCGTGAAGAACGGCAAAGTCACCACACCGCCGATCTCCTCCGGCGCTCTCGATGGCATCACGCGCCGCGCCGTCATGGAAATCCTCGCGGAGATGGGCAAGCCTTGCATTGAGGCCGTCATGACGCGCTTCGACATCTACACCGCCGACGAATGCTTCCTCACGGGCACCGCCGCCGAAGTCATTCCCGCCGTGCAGTATGACCGCCGCCCCATCGGCGATGGCAAGCCCGGCAAG
>CAMCWM010000107.1 GCA_945882215.1 Akkermansia muciniphila
CCTCCCTATTGGCGGTGTTGATATATCCCAGCACTGGATCTCCTCTCCTGTTATCGAGTTGGTCAGGCTGCCATCCATGTTAAGTCCGAATACCGTCGCCTAGGTTTTCATTCAGTCATTGATGTTCTGAGGCGGCGGCTTCGGTGACAATAGATGGTGGAGTGTGGGATGAAGTTCTCATGGCACCGCCACCCTACCAAACTCACTTTTACCCAGGGAATGACGCTGGAACCCTTGATTTTCCGTGCTTCATGTCGCCTGACCCCGTTTTCCGTTTTCTCTGGTCAAGCACTCAGGAGGCTGAGGCCGAAGCGGCTGACGGCGCGGTGCGCAAAGCAGGCAAAGGCGTGAGGGCTGGAGCTGCCAGGCGGTCCGTCGCCAGCCAGGTGGAGGCCGTAGGCCTGGCCGAAGGGGCCGGTCCACAGGAGGCCGGAGTCGCCCCGGGTGGTGAGCCCTCCGCCGGAGGGATCAGTGATCATTAGATCGAAATACTGGCCCTGAATGGAGACCATGACTCCTTCGATCTGGCCGCGGAGGATGGTGTTGGCGGCGGCACCCCAACCCTGCACGGGGGTGAAGGCGAGGAGTGCCGCGAGCTCGGCAGGCCCGAGGGTAGGGTCCGGCTGGAAGACGGGGAGGGCAGCGCGCGTTTCCACATACTGGAGGATGTTGGGGGCGGTGACTTCAGCAATGGCGGCGTCGAATTCGCCGAAGTCCGGCTCCATGCCTGTGCCGCTGTAGATCTCGGCCTGGGAGCTGACGCCGAGGGGGAGCAGGAGGCCGAAGCGATTGGGATACTCGATAAGGATGTCGGCGTCGGCTCCGGCGATGCAATGGGCGCAGGTGAGAGCGTAGTATTTGCCGTCGTCCCGCCGGGCGAAGGCACCGACGGTGCCGGTCTGGGTGCCATCGTCGATGGCGAAGCCGGCCTCCCGGCGCAGCGGGCCGATGACGCGGACATCCGTGGGCATCTGCCTGCCGAGGCGGGTGACCGTGGGGGGGATGATCTCCGAGTCTGCAAGAAGATGCGCGGCTGGCTTCTGGGTGACGAGGACGGTGTAGCAGAACTGGTCCGTGCGGACCCCGCCGGCGTGCTTCACGCCGAAGCAGGAGCCGACCACGTTGGGCAGGCCGTAGAGCTTGTGGTCGGCCGTCCTGCGGGCGGCCTGCAGGCGGCGGGTGTGGGCGAGCTTTTTGCGCGACGGGGCACGGGCAGCGGGCGGAGGCGCTGCAGCAGGAGCAGGAGCAGGCGCGCTGGCTGGCGGGAGCCGGCGTGCAGACCTGCGGCGGGACGCGCCGCCACCCGCACCAGCATCTGCACCCGCGCGGGTGCCGGTGCCTGAGGACGGCGTGGACGCGCGGACGGCGGACGGCTTCCGATGCGGCTTTCTATTTGGCATAGACCGCCTGGAGGGCTTTCAGCTGACTGGCAGAGATACGCACCTCGCGCAGGAATTTGACGCCGTCCTCCTGGACAAACTCGAAGAGCTTGAAGTCCGGCTTCGGTGCAGGCTCAGAGGCGGGAGTTTTCAACGCGGTGATGGCGGTGGTGATGAGGGCGATGGCGCGGGCAACATCGGTCTTCAAGGCCATGGCCTTGTCAGTGGGGGCGGGGTCAACGATCTGGGCCGCAGTGAGCCCGGCCTTGGCACCCTCCAACGGGCCGATCTGGCCCTGCGGGTCGGAGGGGATGCCTGCGGCCACCTTGCCCAGAGTTTGGGACGCCTTTGCCGCCTCGGCCTGTAGGGACAGGTAGGGGCTGATCTCGGCGGGGGTTTTGGTGGCGATGGCGGAGACGATGGCGTTGGCCTCACGCACAGCCTTGGTGGCCGCATCGTGCGCGGCGGACTGTTTATTGAGGGTGCTTATGCCGGTGGCGGCGGAATTAAACCCGGCGCCGGCGGAGCTCAGGAGGCTGCCCAGGGCGGTGAGCGTCTCCGGGCCTTTGGAGTCGGCCGTCTGGCCGTAGGTGCTGAGGGTGCCGTTGGTGTTGACGCCGACGTTGAACGTATGGCTGCCCCAGCCGCGGTGGTAAACGGCATAGGTGGGATTGTCGAGGTCCGGCAGGTTGATGGTCTCGATCTTGATGGGGTTGTCCTTGGCGCCGGTGTAGGAGACCAGCAGGTAGGGCTTGGCGGTGTAGAATTTCAGACCGGTCTTTTTCTTCAACCCAGGGTCGGTATGGAAGGTGACGTGGGCACAGGAGGCCAGCAGCGTGGTGGTAAGGAGGGCGACGAGGAGAGTGGCGTGTTTCATGGAATGGAGATCAAGGGACGTTATTGGCTGCGGCGGCCAATTGCTGCTATCGCGACGTCCGTATTGGGGGAGCTGTGGATTTGATGTCATAAGGAATAATGCGGCTGATAGATGTGAAGGCGCGAAGCATCGGAGAAAAAAGAGGCGGGAAGCTTCAGGGCATTATTGACGAACAGGTGGCGCTGCTGGCACAGGTGGTGTTACTGGCGGAAGAGGCTGTTTGCTCAGGTTCTTGAGCCATGTGGACAGACTGTTGTAGGTACCAGAACTCCCTGTTAGCACGAACCCCAATGCCACGATCAACACGCACCATCGCAGCGTTCCTGCTTCATCCCCACCACTGATGGCTTTGAGCCAATCAAACTTTTGAAATGCTGGCCATGACAGACCTGCTGTGAGCGCACCGCAAACCCAAGCAAGAATTTGCACCCGCTGTTGGCGATTCGCTTCTGCTGATGGATCCACTGCCTCTCCAGGTTTCGGTTCGGCAAAAAAACGGGCAATAAGAGGGATGCCTTTTGCGGTTTCCACCAAGCGTTCGGTCGCGATGCTTAGCGCACCTAGCAGGGTGACAAACGCAGTGATGTCCAGTGAAGCGGGCGATGTAGGCGGCGGTACGGTTGCACCTCCTTCAGCGGCGACTACTACGAGACTCGATAAGCTACACAGTTGGATGGAGAACATGGTGATTAGAGGTTAATGTTAGGAGACAGTGTTTTTCCTCACACCACCGGCTCCCCGATCACGATGGTTCGCGGCGCGGTGGTTCGTGTCGCCACGCTGTTGCTCACCTCGGTGATGACTTTCACCGTCTGGCCCACCGTGAAAGGCCCAAAGGCGTTGCCGCTGGCATCCAGGGGCGTGCTGTGATCGAAACCAGCGTCCACGCCCACCACCTGCCATTTGACCAGCTTCGTCGTGGCATGCGCGCCACCGCCCGGCACGTAGGCCACCAGCACCTGCAAGCCGCCGTCGCCGCCTTGAGTGACGGTATTGATCTCGATGGTCTCCGGCGCGGGCGTCGTCGGCTCGGTGGTGATGCCGTTGAGGGCTTCATAGACATCACTGCCGGGATCGTTGCTGGCCTTCACCGCCTTGTACCAGCGTTTGTTGAGTTGATCCGTGGCACGATCATGCGCACGCAGCTCGGCGCGTTTGCGGTCCAGCAGTTCCTCCTTGTCCTTCATCGTCTTCACCAGATCCGTGTAACCATCCAGCAGCGCCTTTGCACTGGCCGCCGTGTAGCTCACGCCACCCACCGTGCGGACGATGGCCGCCTGCGCGGGCGTCTGCGCCGCCAGCGCCGCATTGGCCCGCACCCACACCGGCAGCAGATCCCGCAGGCGCTTCAAAATCGTGCCCTCCGAGCGCGTCGCCGTGGCATACAGGTCGTCCACGTCCTTCATGATGCCTGCGTTCTCATCCAGTTGCGCCTCGATGATGGCCGGCACCTTCGTTCCCAGTCCCTTCATCCGCAGCAGCGTATCCTGCACGGTGCGAAAGGCCGCGTCATAGGTGTCCTGCGCGTCCGTGCGCTGCTGCACCAGTGGCTCATAGCCGTCGATCAGCGCTGTCAGTTCGGCCGTGCCCTGTCCCGCCACCTGAAAGGTCGGCAGATACTGCGTCCACACCGGCAGGGTCTCCTGCGCGCGTTGCTTGGTGATTTCCCAGTATTCCATGGCGGTTGAGTGGTGAGGGATGGGTTCAGTCGAAGTCAGCAGCACCGGAGCCAGATCCGAAATGGGCCCCCAAACCGAGCCATCATCCCAGCGCGTGATTCCATCGTCCCAATGGGGTCCGGCAGGGTTCGGCATAGGCGTGCCTCCTCAGGCAAAAGCAACGGCCCCACAGCGCCTTCGTGCGCCGGTGAAACACTTTGCAGCATCTTCATGATGCCATGCTGGTGACTTTTAAGTTTTCTGCAACCGCTTTTTTTCATCATGCAGTCACTTTACCTGCCTCTGCTGCGGCTTTACCCGGGTCTTCTGTGGCAGCAGAGGCGGAAAAAGCGACCGCATTGGGCCTCCCAGCGACCGCAGACCGGCAAACAGCGACCGCAGGCCAAAAAATAGCTGACACTGGGAGAAATGCAGCGATTTCACCTCTCAAAACAGCGGTGGCAAGGGCGCTTCCAGCGACCACAAGACCGTTCCGAGCGAAATACATGAAAATTATAACTGTCACCCACCAGTTCAATCCACTATCAGCCTATCATGATCGTCAAAATTCCTATCAAATTTGAATCGTTATTTAGAAGAGCGCGTCCTCACCGACCCCAAACCCCATCACTCACACCCCTTCACCATTCGGCACTCATCCTTCGCAGGGTTGTTACGGAGAATGGAACGGGAGAACGGATTCGACATTCCTCATTCGTCATTCCATTCTCCTGCCATGCCGCTCCCGCCTATGTCCCCAAAAGCCAAGGACGCCTATCAAGAAGCGCTAGATAGAATCGAAGAATGCCGCCGTGAGGGAAAGCAGGGGACGCTTCTCGATTTGTGCGAACTTGGTCTGACCCAGGTGCCGCCGGAGATTGGCCAGCTCGCCGCGTTGACGCAGCTTCACCTTCAACGAAACCAACTCACGAGCCTGCCGCCGGAGATCGGCCAGCTCGCCGCGCTTACGCAGCTTTATCTCCAACGCAACCAGCTCACGAGCCTGCCGCCGGAGATTGGCCAGCTCGCCGCGCTGACGGGGCTTTACCTCGAAGACAACTCACTCACGGAGCTGCCGCCGGAGATGGGTGACTTGAAGTGCTTGGTGTTGCTGATTTTGGAGGATAACGCACTGCGTGGTCTGCCGGAGAGCCTGAAGGGGCTTAAGAAGCTGAAAGAACTGACATTGCACGGAAATGAGGCGCTGGGACTTCCCGTGGAGCTGCTGGGTCCCGTTTTTCGAGCTTCTAATGTCAACAATCGTCCCGCAAAGCCGCAGGCGATCCTGGATTATTACTTTGCGCGGCAGACGCAGGGCACCCGGCCGCTGAATGAGGTTAAGTTGCTGTTGGTGGGGCGCGGGGAGGCGGGGAAGACCTCCGTGTCGCGGGCGCTGCGTGGCGAAAAGTTTCAGAAGGATCAAACGGAGACGCCGGGGATCGAGATCCGGCCCTGGGAGCTGGAATGTCCCGGCGGGGAGCCGGTGAAGGTGCATGTATGGGACTTTGCCGGCCAGGAGATCACGCACGAGACGCACCGCTTCTTCCTGACAGAGCGCAGCCTCTATGTGGTGGTGCTGGACGGGCGCGGCGGACAACAGATGGAGGAGGCGGAGTATTGGCTGAGCCATGTGGAGCGCTACGGCAGCCGGAAGGAAGGAGACAAGGTGGAGCACTCGCCAGTGATCGTGGTGCTGAACAAGTGGCGCAGCCCCGGTCCTTATGATGTGGAAAAGCGTCGCCTGCAACGTGAGCACCCGAACATCCGCGCCTTTGTGGAGACGGACTGCCATACAGCCCATGGCATCGACATCCTGCGGGAGACGATCTGCATGGTGCTGGAGCAGATGCCGGCGGTGCGGCAGGCATGGCCACTGACCTACTTCGAGGTGCGACAGAAACTAGACGCGATGGTTTCCCATGAAGATGCCCGTGAGCGACGGCACTTCCTGAATTGGGAGGCTTACCGCAAGGTCTGCGTGGACTGCGGGGTGACGGATCAAGGCGCGCAGACGAGTCTGGCAGAGAACCTGAATGCACTAGGCGTGGCGCTGTATTATGGCGATGACGAACGGCTTCGGGATACCCGCGTGCTGAACCCCAACTGGGCGGCGAACGGCCTGTACGGCCTCGTGAGGGGAGTTCACCGCAAGCCGTTCCAAAACAAACCGGGACAGCTCTGGCAGGGGGAGTTCCCCGCCGTGCTGGCAGAGGGCATGCAGGGCATGAGCAAGGAACGCGGGGCCACTATCGAGGACTATCCTGAGGAGCGCGACGGCGTACGGGTGCATGAGTTTCTTCTGGAGCTGATGCAGGATCGCGAGCTGGGTTTCCTGGCGGGTGAATACAAGAAGCAGCCGCTATATCTGCTACCCGGCTTGCTGACGCTGGATGAGCCGGAGCCGAAGGACTATGACGTGGCGGCGCACATCGAGGGGGCACAGGTGCGCTTCCGTTACGTGTATGAGTTACTGCCCGCCGGGGTGATGAGCCGCTTTATCGTGCGCACGCATCCGCTGAGTGATGACTACTTCCGCTGGCAGCGAGGGGTCGTGCTTGGCTGGGGAAGTGCGCGTGCGCTGGTAATGGCGGAACGGCGGCGGAACCCAAGGGTGGATGTCTTCATCCTTGGCGGCACGGCGGAGGAGCGACAGGAATTGGCTGGGGTGGTGCGTGCCAACATGGATGAGATCCACCGCGGTCTGCCGGAGGGTCTGAGAGGTCGTGAGGAGCTGGATCTGACGGTGCCAGGCGAGCAGTACGAAAACGTGGAGAAGCTGGAGCAACTGGAGGCGCAGAACATGCCCGTGCAGGTCATGACGCGCACCGGTGCGCAGAACCTGCCGGTGACACCGGAACTGGAGCAGGTGCAGCCCGCCAAAGCGCGGAAGAAAGGCACGCCGAAGCTGAAGGTTTTCGTGAGCTACGCGCACGCGAACTACAAAGTCTGGGACAAGCTGAAACCGCACCTCGACGTGCTGAAAAATGAGCGTCTGGTTTCCTGGTGGTTTGATGGCAAGATCCGCCCCGGCAGCGAGTGGGATGACGCCATCCGCAAAGAAATGAAGGAGGCGGACATTGTGGTGCTACTCCTGAGTACCGCCTTCTTTGGTTCCAAGTACATCAAGGGCGTGGAATTGCAGGAGGCCCGTCGCCGTCAGCAGGCAGGCGAGGCCGAGATCCTTCCCGTGCTATTGGAGCCCACTGAAGCCGCGATTGGCCAGAAATGGTTGAGCAAATTGCAGACGGTGCCGACTCAAAACGGACAATTGCGCCCACTGACGAGTTTTAACCCGAGCGTAAATGGCTGGAATCAGGTGCAGAAGGCACTGCGGGAGATGATCGCGGAAGTGGCGGCGCGGAGGCATGCCGTGGAGTGATGCTTGAAAGGCTCGCCGTTGCGAAGGTGTTCGGACATTTGGTCCGCTGAGCATTCGAAATCCTGCCGCTTTTGGTAATCGCCAGCCGCTGCTGGTTCGGCTATGCCATGCGGCCATGGACTTACTTTGGGATCTTCATCAGCAGGGGCAGATTTCCTCTGCCAATCAAATCGCCGACCGTGCCGCGAACAAAGCCGAGAGCGCGGCCGCCGAGTTGTCTCGCTTGCAACGCCGCATCGAGCGCCTCTCTCTTTGCTGTCAGGCCATGTGGGAGCTGCTGCGCGAGAAGCACGGCCTCACCGAGGACGAATTGCAATCACGCGTCCTCGAAATTGATCTGCGCGATGGCACCACCGACGGGAAAATGCGCACACAGATCGTCGATTGTCCCAGTTGCGGCTCAAAAACCAACACGAAGCGCTCGCTGTGTGTCATCTGCGGCGCACCGCTGCCTCTGAAGCACACGTTTGAGGTGTGATAGCAAAGCTCACCTCTCCTCCACCCAGCCCGGCGCAGGATAGCTGCCAAGCGTCTTCACCTGCACGGCATGTTCTTCGAGCGCGGTGATGGCCTGCTGGAGCGCGGCGTCGGAGTGGTGGCCGCTGATTTCGAGGAAGAAGCGGGCCTGGGTGCCGCAGGGGGTGGGGCGGTTCTCGATCTGGCGGACGTTGACGTTGCGGGCGGCGAAGACCTGCAACACTTCCATCAGCGCGCCGACGCGATCCTTGGAATGGATCATGAGCATGGTGTTGTCGTTGCCAGAGGGCGGGCCGGAGCGGCGGCCGAGGATGATGAAGCGCGTCTGCGTGGCATACTCGCGCGGCGAGGTGGCGATGACGCGCAGCGCGTGCAGCTCGGCGCTCAGCGGTGTGCCCAAGGCCGCGACAGACGGATTCTGTGCTGCCAAGGTTGCCGCAGCACTGGAACTGGCGGACTCGATGAGCTGCGCGGCAGGAAAAGCCTGCGCGAGCCAGGGACGGCAGCGCGCGAGCATCTGCGCGCGGCCATGAATCTCGGTGATGGTGCCATTGGGGCCCTGCGCCATGACGGCGGCATCGGCTTTCCACAAAATCTCGGCGTAGATCTGCAAGGGGCTGTCGGCGAGATGATCGAGCGTGTGATGCACCGCGCCTTCGGTCGAGTGCTCGATGGGCAGCACGCCGTAATCAGCCGTTTGCGCGGCCACGCGGCCAAACACGCCTTCCGTGCTGGCTTCTGCGAGGTATTCGACGCAGTGGCCAAACTTGTTCACCGCCGCCTGATGCGTCCATGAGCCGGTGGGGCCGAGGTAGGCGATCTTGAGGCTGTCTTCCAAGGCGAGTGCGGCGCTCATGATCTCGCGGTAGATGGCGCGGATGGCGCGCTCGGTGAGGCGACCGTTTTGCGCGCGATTGATCTCCGCCAGCTTGCGCAGGAGCTGGTCCTCACGACCCGGCACATAGATGTCGAGGTCGTCCTTGCGCTTGATCTCGCCGACGGCATGCACCAGCTCGGCGCGCTCGTTCAGCAGACGAAGAAGCTGCTGATCGATGCTGTCGATCTTCTGGCGGACTTCATCGAGGGACATGACCGCGGAGAAAGAAGGGGTTAAGACTCGTCTGCCGTCGCTGCTTCGGCGGGTTCTGCCGCAGGAGTCACCGGAGCCAGGGAAAGCTGCTGCTCCTGCGGCTGGTCATTAGCAGCAGGCGCGCCCTCTTCGGCTGTGGGCAGTTTCACTCGTCGCAGTTCGGAGGCGTTCGGCATGTCATCGAGACTGCGCACGCCGAAATGATCGAGGAAGGCTTCCGTGGTGCCATAGAGCAACGGGCGGCCCGGCAGATCGGCGCGGCCTTCGATTTTCATCAAGCCACGATCAATGAGCTGCTGCACCATCGCATCCACCGACACACCGCGAACGGCCTCGATGCCCGCTTTGGTGATCGGCTGGCGATAAGCGACGATGGCGAGCGTTTCGAGCGCCGGCTGGCTGAGACGCTGTACCTTCTTACCGGGATACAATGCACGGCACCACTCGGCATACTCACCACGAGCGGCGATGCGCCAGCCATTGGCACGTTCGACGAGGGTGAAGGCATGCTTCTCGGCGGCGTAGCGGGCGATGAGTTCATCCAGAATCGCACGCACCTGCTCCTCGGTCGTTTCAGCCAGCGGCGCCACCCATTCCGGGATCTGCACGGCCTCGCCCGGAAGCTGCGCACTTTCAGTCGCCGCATCGACGATGTCTTTCGCCGTCTCTTTGACGGCGGCACACATCTGCGGCACGCCCAGGGGCTCCTGGGTGGCAAAAAGAAGGGCTTCAACGATCGAGATCAGTTCCATGACGCGGGCGGGCAATCTCAAGCGAGGCTGAGAGGCGAGTCAAGCCGTGGAACGAAGTTCAAAACGGCGAAAACTCCTGTTTTCGCCCTCGTGGCGGCCCGTTCTTGACACCCCTGCCCCGCCCACGCTCTCATTCCGCCATGGCCCTGCGTCTCGACCAAGCGATCATCCGTGGCGAAATCGACAACACCTCGCGAGGCAACGTGCGCGGCAAGCTCTGGCTCGTCGGCCACGATGATCCCATCACGCTCGACCTGCGCGGCAACGCCTGGCGCGATGTCGCCGGCTGCAAGATCACCTTCACCAATCCCCGGCCCGCAGCTCAGGACAGCACCGCCTTGCTGCGGCCAAAACAAACCGGCTATGTCGGCGACATCACCGCCTCGCGGAAGGTGCGTGTCATCAGCGACGATAGTGACATCGAGGAGGCGTCCGAAATAGAGGAGCAAGCCGCCACGGTGTGGAGCAACATGCTTTACCTGGAGTGGTTTTCCGAGGAGAACGGCCGTGTTTTCATCGAGAGCGCGGACTTTGAAACCGGCATCTCCGCCTGGGTCTGGGAGATGGACCAGGCGGAGGAGGAAGCTCAAAAAATGACCAACCTGCACACCATGCGCGGCTGGCTGGCCGGCATCATCCAGCGTCCTGATCCGCAGGACGAAGAGGACTCTGACGAGTTCGACGACAGCGAGGAGGCATGGGAAAGCTCTCTCAAACAGTCCGACCGCCTCTCCGACGCGCACATGGAGGCCTTGGAAAAATACGGCACGGAAGGATTACACGATGACCGCGTGGCCTTTGTCATGGGCTGGGACCACATGCTCGGCGGGGACAGTCCGCGCGAGACTGCGGATGACGGAGAAAGCTGGAAAGCAGCTGCGGAGACCACTCCCCACGAGTTTGACGAGGAGGACTTCGACCGGTGGCTCGAAGAGGAGGAGTCCAAGGAAGATCACCCGCTGCAAAAGCGGGCACAAGAACTCGTCATCCGCCTGCTGAACGAGATCGACGAGCAAAACGATGAATCCACCAGCACCAGCGATGACAACACCCCGCTCGACCGTTTCATCCGCAACACGATGAACATCAGCGGTAAGCTGGCCGGAGCGCTCGGCATGGGCGGTTTTCCCGGCTCGGAAAACAACGGCTACATCCTCGCCATCCTGCGCCGCTGCCTGAACTGGGCCAACGAGGCGCTGGCCGCACTGAAGGAGCTGATGGAATCACCCACCTGGCAAGATCGCCTTGTTCTGCTGAATGAATTTCGCGCCGAACTCTTCGCTCTGCGCGATGGCATCACCGACCTGCGCAAGGAGCTGCGGGAAAAGTAGCCCGGTTGCTTCGCAACCGGAGCCACTGCAACCAGTTGCGAAGCAACTGGACTACTTTCGCAGCGACTTCCATGGCTCTTCCTCACTGTGATCGACGATTCCCGGTTCATCGGCCTTTGCAGGCGAAAGGATCGCGAGGAAGACGAGTGTCTCATCGCCCGCGTTCCAGGTGCCGTGGATTTCGCCCATCGGAATGAAGGCCATGTCGCCCGGGCCGAGGATTTTCTTCTGTTGGCCGACCCACTGCTCCGCCTTGCCCGAAATGACGTAGATCATCTCCTCCCGCGTCGGGTGCGAGTGAAACGGATGACTGCGGCCCGGCTCCATGTTCGCGCGCACCATCATGAGATGCTCGTTGTTCACGATGTCGCTGCGGCACAGCCACTCTTCGAGCGTCCAGGGGGACAGGTAATCGACTTTTTCAGCAGCGGTGACGAAACGGCGGTTGGAGATGGCGTCAGACATGGTACGCGATGCTAGCGTGATCAAATCGCGGCGGCAAGCCGCGCAATGCACCTGCGGCTATCCGATTTGCCACTCAGGCCCTCCTACTCAGTCTGGAACATGGCAGGATGATAGGCCGCGCGATTGAGTATGAGGAGGAGATTCAATACGTGAACAAATCCTTCACCACCCACGGACGCTCGATCTCCTTGCCCTGCTGCTTCATGAGCAAGTTCAAGGCGTCGGCCATGCGCTGTTTCATGTGCTTGGTCAGGCGTCGGCCTTTGCGGGCGCGTTGCACGGCCTTGTGGGTCATGGGCTCCGTGCTGGCGGCCACCAAGGCATGATTGGTCAGCTCATGCTCGGTCATGATCCCGTCCAGAGGCTGCACGCCCATGTTGCGCTCGATTTCGTCTTGTCCCATGACCACCCTCTCCTGCCGCAAACCGTCATCTGCAATCTGAATTCCAGCCATGCGCAGGCAACAAGTACAACGAACTGGCTACAGCATGCCATGCTCCTTGAAGCTGAAATACGGCAACGCGCGTGCTTCAGAGGGCGTGCCGATGATGAGGTGGTCTTGGAGAAGGAGGCCGGTGGCTTCGGAGGCTTCGCGGAGGCGGCGGGTGATGCGGCGGTCGGCGTCGCTGGGAGTGGGATCGCCGGAGGGGTGGTTGTGGATGAGGATGAAGGCGTAGGCGTTGTGAATGAGGGCTTTCCGCAACAGATCGCGCGGAGCGGCGGTGCATTCGTTGAGACTGCCACGAAAGACTTCGTCGGTGCGGATGACGGCGAGTCTTGTGTTGAGCAGGATGACGCGGACGGATTCGTAGCCAAGGGCCTGCATTTCGGAACCGATGTAGTCGTAGATGCGCTGCGGGCGATCTAGAATGACCTCAGCATGCGAGGGCTCCTGCGCAGCGCGCCGGCCAAGTTCGAAGGCGGCGACGAGTTTGGCGGTCTTGGCAGGACCAAGGGATTTGATTTTGCTCAGGATGGCAGGCTCAAGGCGAGAGAGGTCACGGAGCGATTTGTGATCGCGCAGGATGCGCTGACCGATCTGCAGCGCGTTTTCGCCTTTCGTGCCAGTGTTGATGAACAAGGCGAGGAGTTCGGCATCAGACAGCGCCTGGGGTCCGAGGCGGAGCAGGCGCTCACGCGGGCGGTCGTTTTCCGGGATGTCGTGGATGCGGGACATGGAGCCGTGCGCTGTTCGCTGTTCTCAGTTCGCGGTTTTGGATCGGACGAAGGCAGCTTAATGAATGGCGCGGCACTGATCGAGCAGGCTGTGCAAATAGCCGACGATGTCCTCGAGAGCCTGCTTGTGGGGCGTGGCGGAAAGGCAGATCAAATCCGCGCGAGCTTCGACGAGGAGGTTCTGCGCAAATTTGACGGCACGTTCGACGGCCCCTGCATAGTCGGCGATGCTGGCGAGGATGGTGGTGTCCATGGGCTCGCCTTTGAGAAGCATGCGGTTGAGTTTTTGCTTCTGAGCCTCGGTGGCGCCTTCGAGAAGGTAAAGGATGGGCAGGGTGAGCTTCCCACGGGCGAGATCGGTGCGGAGCGTTTTGCCGACGGTTTTTTCGTCGCCCACGATGTCGAGGCAGTCGTCGTAGATCTGGTAGGCGGTGCCGAGCTTGCTGCCGTAGTCGCGAAGGGCGTGCTGGACGGAGTCGGGCTGCTGATTGAGACGCGCGCCGAGCTCACTGGCGGCGGCGAAGAGCGCGGCGGTCTTCATCTCGATCATCTTGAGATAATCGGCGACGGAGAGATTGAAGTCGAAGCGACGCTGGGTTTGGAGGATTTCGCCCGTGCAGACATCGCGGGAGGCTTTGGCGATGGTGCGGCAGACATGGGTGTCCTCAAACTCGGTGGCGAGTTCGAGCGCGTAGGCAAAGAGGCTGTCGCCAAGCAGCACACTGAGGCTGCTGCCCCATTTGGCGACGGCAGTGGGCATGGCGCGGCGAATGTCGGCACCATCCATGATGTCGTCATGAACAAGGGAGGCGATGTGGACGAGTTCGAGGATGACCGAGAGGCGAGTGTGGCCCTCATGCGTGCCGCCAGTGGCGCCACCAGCGAGCACAGCGAGCGCCGGACGAATGCGTTTGCCAGAGGTTTTGCAGACGTAGCTGACGTAGCCTTCGACGCCGGGATCGAAAGCACGCGCCTGCTGCATGATGGAGGTTTCCACGCGCTCCAAATCCGCCCGCACGAGGTGGAACGGGAAAACGGGGTTGCTGGCGCTGACGGTGGGGGCTGACATGTCTGCCATTTCATCCACCACGGCAGGGGCTTCGTCAAATCCCGCGCCGATGCCCCGCCAACGCGAACTTTCAAAAGAAATGAAAGCAGCGCTGCCATCACCGCGCCCTGACGGCGAGAAGGCCGCTGACGATGGCGTCGGCAAGCTTCTGGCGATGAGCCGGATCGGCGCAACGACGTGCTTCGCGTTTGTTGCTGATGTAGCCGCACTCGACGAGCACCGCTGGCATCTTGGTTTCACGCAGCACCTTGTAATCGGCGTAAAAAATGCCGCGCGAGCCGCCGGTGACGCGGCTTTTGATGCTGCGGCTGACAGCGGAGGCGAGGATCTTCCCGCGTGAGCTGCGATAGTAGGTCTCTCCGCCAGAAATCAGGGTGGTACGGCTGCCATTGAAATGAATGCTGACAAAGACGGACGATGGCACGCGGTTGGCAATGCGCGCGCGCTGAGACAACTCCACAAAGGTATCGGTGCGGCGGGTCATGATGGTTTTGAGGCCGCGTGACTTCAAACCAGCATCGACACGCTTCGCGACATCGAGGCAGAGCTTCTTTTCGATGAGACCGTTCCAGACGGAACCGCCGTCCTTGCCACCGTGACCGGCATCAATCACGACCGTGGAGAAACGCAGCGTCTGGCCCTCTGCCTCAACTGCTACGCCACCCACAAGCAGCGCCAGACCAGCCGCGACGATGCGTGAGAGACGGTGAAGCACGATTACTTGGGAATTTTGAGCGTTTTGCCGGCACGGATCATGTCGGACTTGAGGCCGTTGGCGGCCTTGATTTTGGCGACCGTGGTGCCGTTCCTGCGGGCGATGGCACCGAGAGTGTCGCCGCCTTTGATGGTGTAAGAGCCGCCCTTGCCACTGGATTTGGACGAAGTCTTTTTCTTGGACGAACTGCCACGCGAGCTGCGCGAGGAGGACCCACCATGCGAGGAACGCCATGAGGAGTAATCCATTCCTGCCCCCTGCCCTCCTTCAGCGGCCCAGTCGCTTTTATATTCACCGCTGTCCGCAAAGGGATAGTCCGCATGAGACATGCTATGCGGCGGCGTCCGGGGAGAACCGTGCAGATTGATGACGGGCAGGTTTTTGGGCAGTCCTTTGATGCGCCCTGAATTCCCGCAGGAGGCGAGCAGCAGTATGAGCGGAAGGACCGGGAAGGATTTCAGCAGTTGGTTCGTGAAATGATTCATGCGTGATGGTGCGGTATCTTCGCGTGGATCGCCCATGAATCAATCCGGCGTATGAAAACGGCTGACCTTCTGCTTCACACGAGGAACGCCGTTTTTGTCCTTCTCCAAGATGATGGTGCGCTCGTGATAATACCCGGTGCCGGCGCCAGGCAGGCTGTAACGCCACTCGTTGTCCTCTGGAATGTTGCGCTCCATGGGGTTTTTGATCGTGTTATAAACCGACCGGCCGTCCATGCCGAGCCGCACCATCTTGAATTTTCGTTCGGAAAACCCCTGCGCGTAACGCGTGTTGGTGGAGCCGAAGTAACGCACGGCCTTCATGGATTCAGAGAGGCTGTAGCCGTAGTTGACGGTGCAAAACAAAACCATCAGCATCGGAATGAGCAGGATGAGCGCCGGGGTGAGGAGATACCAGTTCTTCTTGATGAATGCAGAGTTCATGAAGACGCATGCTGGTGGAAACGCTGGCGGCAGGCAAGACAAAACACGCCTGGCAGCACACCAGCATGCATGATGCCGGCAAAACGATTGCGTTTCGGCAAAAGAACCGTCCCCCGAGACCTACAAACGCTGGTCTCCTGCCTGGTGGGCTGTTTCACTGTTGGTGTAGCGCAGTTCACCGTCTTGAATGCTGAGGTATTTGGCAGCTCCGTGCATGTCTTCCTCACTGAGGCCTGGGACCACAAAAACCCGTCCCTTCATGGCTCCGCGTACTGGCATGCCGCCACGCACGAGGGCACGCACCGTCTCGATCACATCTTCACCATGCACAAAGTCCAGACCTGCCGCCTGGGCCATCATGCTGGTCGAGGACAGCTCTTGAGCGTTGCGACGATCACGCGCTGCATAAAGCGCATCGCTCTGGCTAAGCATCGGGACCGTGATGCCCAAAATGACTCCAAGCACGGCAATAAACATCAGTACCTCGAAGAGGCTGAATCCGGCATGGCTGCTATGATGATGCGTGGATGTTTTCATGGCTGTTTGTGCTTATGATAGTAAATTATGATAATTATCGCATAACCGCAAGATTATTTTATCAAAATTTTACACAATCTCTCTCTCATAAGGCGCAGAAATGAGAGACAGGTCCGCAGCCAATCCATTCGCGGGCTGCTATCACTGGCCCTTTCTCGGAGCCGATCGTGCGTCATTCAGAGACACTGAACCATGCCAGGAATTCTCGATTCCCGTCGGTTCCCTGAATGGAAGACTCAATCAGCCCCTTCCATTGAAGCTGCGATTGAGAGCGCACAAAGTCCTCAATGCGTGTGCAAGCTTTGGCATGCAGTTCTGGCTCCCGCACGATGCCGCCTTTGCCAACTTCCTCACGCGAAAGCTCGAACTGCGGCTTGATCAAAACCACCGCCTGACCGCCGGGCCTCAGCACCTGCAAGGCGGCGGGCAGCACCAAGGTAAGCGAAATGAACGAAAGATCCGCCACCAGAATGTCCACCTCCTGGCCCACATCCTCGCGCTTCATGTGGCGGAGATTGAACTGCTCACGCGAGACCACCCGCGGATCACTGCGCAGCTTCCAGGCCAGCTGATTCGTCCCCACGTCGTAGGCGAAGACTTTCGTGGCACCACGTTGCAGCAGACAATCCGTGAATCCTCCCGTGGAAGCCCCCACGTCAAAAGCGGTCATGCCCGCCACATCAATGCCAAAATGTTCGAGAGCCCCTTCGAGCTTCAATCCACCACGGCTGACATATTTCGGCGGCTGGCGCACGACGATCTGCTCGCTCTCCTTCAACAACCAGCCAGGCTGGGTGATGCGACGGCCCATCACGGTGACCTCACCCGCCATGATGAGTCGCTTGGCCTGCTCACGTGAAGGCGCAAGGCCGAGTTTCACCAAGGCAAGATCAAGTCGTTCGCGCGGCATGTGGTGCGATTCCTACTTCCGAACCGGCAGGATGAGTTCATCTCCAGCCTCGATGCGCACTCCCGGGAGCGTGACGGTGGTGTCGATGTCCACGACCGCTTCGGACGCTTCAATGGTATCTCCCACGATCACGCGGCCCACGAGACCATCGCCACGGCGCACGTCGAACTTCATCCCTTGTGCGAGCTGCTTGTCCTTGCCAGCGCTGATGACGGCAAATCCTTGATCGTTGTGAACCTCGATCACCTTCGCCATCGCAGGCATGCCGAGGAGTTGTTTTTGCAAAGCGGTCAAGGGGGCGGCGGCGGGCGCAGGCGACGTGGCCGGAGCCCCGGGCATCAAACCGCTCCCGGCCAAGGGTGGGACGGCCGGAGCAGTCGCAACCGGCACCTCGGGTGGTGGCGGCAACGATGAGACGGTGGTGGGCCTGATTGGCGTGGCCACGTCGCGGGCAGCCTGCTGCTTGCGCACCAGCTCGAGCTCCCGGCGGGCGCCACGGGCTTCCTCCTGCGCCTCCCAGGCAAGATAACCGGTGATGGCGAGGAGTATGATCGTGAGAGCCAGGGCAAAGTGAGAGAGACGCATGATTTGCATGCTAGACGCAAGCCCCACACGGATCAACCCCGCTCGCAATCAGCGCAGCAGTCCCAGCAGTTCACGCATGCGCAGCTCAATGTTCAAGAGGCTGGCCTGCACGCCGGCCAGCCATTCCATGTCCGCACCGTCGGGGTGCTGCTGCACTAATTTGTCCGTGGCATTCAAAGCGGCGGCAAACAGCGGCAGGCTTTGCTCCAGATCGACCACGAGAAACTGCCACTGATCCTTTTCCGCCTCGGCAAACTGCCGCAACACATGAATCAGATGCGCGGCGAGATCCGCCACGGTGGATAGAAGCCGCAGGACGGCTGGGCGCGTGCGCACCTCCTCATTGAAGACGAGCAGACTCTGAAAACGCCGCAGTTCCTTCGCCAGCGCCGCTGAGCGTGCGGCGGGATCTTTGTTCGCCTCTCCACGGCCTTTGAACGGTGTTTTACGCGAGGGCTCGATCACTGGATCGTTCTTCACGGCACCAAAGGGGTCGCTGCCCGCTTTGGTGGGCTGGAACGGATCATCAAAACCCGGGCTGTGCAGTGCGTCGGCCGACCTGGCATTGCGGCTGGTGCCCAGCAGGAAATGCTTCCGGCGGGCGCGGTTCTGGCGCATCAAGGCGGCCTCCTCGTCCTTGCTCAGTTGCCAGCGCGGCGAGGAGACGCGCAACTGAAGGTGCCAGGATTGAATAAGCACACGCTGGTGGTCTTGATTGAACCATTCAAAGAACAGCAGATTTTTCAATCCAGGCGGCACCGGCAAGGTGGAAACAGATCCCGGCTGGGATCGACGGCGTGGCAGTTTCGCCACACGATAGGAGGCCGTCATCAGCCCGCTGTAACCGTGCTGCATGGGGGAGATGGCCTCCACATGGCCTTCATTGACTTCAGGCAGGGGATTATGGAAGTCCACGCGGCATCCGGCGATGTCGCGCAGGAAATTGCCCACCAATTCGACACGCACTGGCTGACGCTGACCTGCAAGATGGAACACACCTGTCACCAAACCGGGTACTTCATTGGAAAGGTACCCGCCGAGGATGGACGATTCGAGGCAAATAATCATTACTTGTCATATAAACTAGAGGCCTGTGACAGGTGTCGCAAGCGCGCATCCCCTCGCATGACAAAAAACTTCACAGCTTTTCACCCTTTCAAGCCATCAGGCCAGATTACGTGGAACTTTGGCAGGATTGTTGCTTGTTCCACAAACCACATGGTGCTAACACCGCTCTCCCCCAAAACCAAACCCCAAT
>CAMCWM010000108.1 GCA_945882215.1 Akkermansia muciniphila
GGAACCATCCAAGGAGCCTCAAACCGCAGCGGCGGTAATTCAGAACCGGTGATCGAAGTGCCGGACCAAGAGGAGGAACAAGAGATCGCTCAACTCAGAAAGAGGGTCGAGGCAGCTCAATCGAAGGTCACTGAAACACAGCTTCAACTGCCCAACCTCGTCGCAAGCTGGGAGGCGGAGATGGAAAGTCCCGAAGCGGCGAAGAAAGAAATGTGGGAAATCCTGCAGGTGAAGGATGCGAAGTCGAAAGGCGGTGCCGCGCTGCGCAAACTGCCCGATGGCTCATGGATCGCTGGTGGCCGCAATCCTGGCACGGACACCTACACGATCACATCGCCGCTGGCCGCAGGAACATTCACCGGACTGCTGCTCGAAGCGCTGCCCGATCCCACCCTGCCAAATCAAAGCCTGGGGCGCGCCCCCAACGGCAACTTTGTGCTGACCGGCATCGAAGGCGAGATCAGCGCGCCGAGCTTGAAGAAGCCGCTGAAGATAGCCTTCACCCGTGCCGAGGCCGATTACGCGCAGAAGGGTTACGATGTGAAGCTGCTGCTCGACAAAGAACCGGCCAACGGCTGGGCCATTGATGGCAACGACCCGAAGAAGCGCGTGGACCGCAAGGCGATGTTCATCGTGGACAAAGCACTGACCGTGCCCGCAGACGCGACGTTGACCGTGCGCCTCGTGCATCAGTCGAAGTTTGCCGGCCACAACATCGGCCGCTTCCGCCTTTCTGCGACCGATGCCGAGCCAGCGCTTGCCAGCCTTGATGGCACCGGCGGGCCGCCTGCCGCCGTGCTCGCCATCATGAAGACTCCGACGGAGAACCGCACGCCACAGCAGCGTGCCGAACTGGAAAAGTTTTACCGTGCGAGTGTGGACAGCCCGTTGCGTGATGCCGACTACGCGCTGGCAGCGGCCAAGGCCGAACTGGAGAAGTTCGAGCGCACCATTCCGTCCGTGATGGTGATGAAGGAAGGTCCGGTGCGCGACGCCTTCATCCTCAAACGCGGCGAGTATGACAAGCCGGGCGACAAGGTAAGCATGACCACGCCCGCCGTGCTGCCGCCGATGCCGAAAGATGCTCCGTTGAACCGCCTTGGCCTTGCGAAGTGGATCGTTGATCCCGCCAATCCGCTCACGGCCCGTGTCTGGGCAAATCGTGCGTGGGAAAATTTCTTTGGTTACGGCCTGTCGAAGTCCACTGAAAACCTGGGCACACAGTCCGAGTATCCGGTGCATCCTGAACTGCTCGACTGGCTGGCGACAGAGTTCATCCGCACGGGCTGGGACATGAAGGCGATGCAGAAGCTCATCGTCATGAGCGCCACCTACCGCCAGTCATCAAAACTCACCCCCGCGCTGCTCGAAAAAGATCCCGAGAACCGCCTGCTGGCCCGGGGACCGCGGTTCCGTCTTGCGGGCGAGATCGTGCGCGATCAGGCACTCGCCATCGCCGGTCTGCTGGTGCCGAAGATCGGCGGGCCGTCCGTGAAACCCTACATGCCCGAAGGTGTGTGGGATGAAACGAGCAAATACGGCGACCTCCGAGGTTACAAAGCCGACACGGGAGATGGATTGTATCGCCGCAGCTTCTACACCATCTGGAAACGCACCGCCGCGCCACCCACGATGCTGCTCTTCGACGCGCCGACGCGTGAAATCTGCACGGTGAAGCGCAGCCGCACGAACACCCCGCTCCAGGCACTCTCCCTGCTCAATGAAGTCACCTTCGTCGAAGCCGCACGCGGGCTCGCCCAGCAAATGATGCAGCACGGCGGCACCACACCCGAGCAGCGCATCGCTTATGGCTTCAAACGTGCCACCGCCCGCGACATCGAACCTGCCGCGCTCAAACAACTCACCAATGGCTTTGCCAAACGCGTCGAACTTTTCAAATCCAAGCCCGCCGAGGCCACCGCCCTGCTGGCCCAAGGTGCGACCAAGGCCGACACCTCGCTCAATCCTGCCGAACTCGCCGCTTATACAACGACCGCCTCCGTGCTTCTGAACCTCGACCGTGTCGTAACCCGCGACTGACATGAACAACCCAGCCCTTCAACTCCAGGACCGGCTCAACCGCCGCATCTTTCTCAAACAAGGCACATCCGCCATCGGTGCTGCCGCGCTCGGTTCGTTGCTGCAAGATGAGGCATCTGCCGCGTCGCCGCTGCGCAACTTCCCCAACTTCGCTCCCAAGGCGAAACGCATCATTTATCTGTTCCAGTCCGGCGCTCCTTCGCAGATGGATCTCTTCGATCCAAAACCGCAGATGGAAAAGCATCGCGCCGAGGATCTGCCCGCCAGCATCCGTCAGGGCCAGCGGCTCACGACGATGACGTCGGGTCAGAAAGCGTTCCCTGTCGCTCCCTCGCTCTTCAAATTCGCGCAGCATGGCCAGGGCGGCATCTGGTTGAGCGAATTGTTCCCGCATCTCTCCACCGTGGCCGACGAGATGTGCGTGATCCGCTCCATGTTCACCGAGGCGATCAATCACGATCCCGCGATCACCTTTTGCCAGACCGGTTCACAACTCGCAGGTCGTCCCAGCATCGGCGCATGGCTCAGCTATGGCCTCGGCAGCGCCAATCGCGATCTCCCTGCCTATGTCGTCATGACATCCTTCGGCACGGGCCGCCGCGATGACCAGCCGCTCTACGACCGCCTGTGGGGAAGCGGTTTCCTGCCCACGCAGCACCAAGGCGTTCGCTTCCGCAATGCCGGTGATCCCGTGCTCTATTTGTCCAATCCCGCCGGCGTGGATCGTCCCATGCGCCGCCAGATGCTTGATGAACTCGCCGCGCTCAACCAGCGCGATTTCGAAGCCTTTGGTGATCCTGAAACCAGCGCACGCATCTCACAGTATGAGATGGCCTTCCGCATGCAGATGAGCGTGCCTGATCTCGTCGATACCTCGAAGGAGCCACAGCATGTCCTCGACAGCTACGGCCCCGATGTGATGAAGCCCGGCACCTACGCTGCGAACTGCCTGCTCGCCCGCCGCCTCGCCGAACGTGACGTGCGTTGCATCCAGCTCTTCCACATGGGCTGGGATCATCACGGCGGCCTGCCCAACGCCATCCGTGGCCAGTGCCGCGACACCGATCAGCCCACCACCGCGCTCATCAAAGACCTCAAACAGCGCGGCCTGCTCGATGACACGCTCATCGTCTGGGGCGGCGAATTCGGCCGCACAATCTATTCCCAAGGCACGCTCACCGCCACCAACTACGGTCGCGATCATCATCCGCGCTGCTATTCCATCTTCATGGCCGGTGGCGGTGTGAAAAAGGGCACCACCTACGGAGAAACCGATGACTACAGCTACAACATCGTCCGAGATCCTGTGCATGTGCATGATCTCAATGCCACCCTCATGCACCTGCTAGGCATCAATCACGAACGTCTCAACTACAAGTTCCAAGGCCTCGACATGCGCCTCACCGGCATCGCTGGGAGTCTGGTGAAGGGTGTGCTGGGTTAGCGTCCTTTGCGTTCACGCTGCCTTGCACGGAACTCCGCCGGGCCGCAGCCGAGTTGTCTCGCAAACATGCGGCTGAGATAGTGGCGGTTGGGGAAACCCGTCTCGACGGCGATTTGGTCGATGGTTTTGTCCGTGAGGGCCAAAGCCTCACCCGCGAGGCGCAGTCGAGTGGCGAGGACGTAGGCGGCGGGTGTTTGACCGGTGTGCTCGCGGAAACTGCGGATGAAGCGCTCCACGCTCATGCCAGCTCGCTCGGCGAGGAAGTGGTTCGTGAGCTTCGTGTGCGGTGAACGAGCGATGAGGGCGAGGACCTCGGAAAGTCGCTCCGGCAGGCTTTGCGCAGGTGAGTCGAGCTTCGCGAAGACGACATGCAGCAGCGCGGAAGCGAGGTGGAGCAGGCGGTGGCCTTCAGTGCTGTTTTGATGAGTTTCGATAAGCTGAGAAAGGAGGCCGCGCATGGTGTCATCGACCGGAAAAGGCATCGGCTCGGCAGGAAAGGACACACCAGGGCGGTTGGTGGTGAAGTGCAGCCAGTAGTGGCAGGCCCGCACGGGGCCGACGCAGTCGAAAACGGTGTCCGCAGGGATCAAGACGGCGTTTTTCGGCTCCAGCGGGATTTTGCGGCCTTTGAAAACGAGATGGCAGCCGGGCTTGGGATTGTAGTAGAAGCGCCAGAAGGGCGAATCGACGTCTTGATGATTCCAATTCTCCAAGGCGGGCTGATAGCCGCTTTCGTGGATCAAGAACGGCGTCCAGCCTGCCGTGGCGACGCGAGCGAGGTCCACGCCCCACGGCGTGGTGTAGTTGAGGTATTTGCGCTTCGCGGCCATGATCGGACACAACTACGCCGAAGGTGCGAGCACTCGTTCAGTGGGTTTCCCTTCGATGGGGCCAAACGCCGGCTTTTCAGCAGTGAAAGAGAAACAGATGCTTGCAGAACGAGCCTGCAAACAGCATCGGCAGCGAAATGACCAAGCCTGCCTTCAAATCCAGATTCGCCCTTCTCGTCACCTTGCTGCTCGCTCCGCTGGTTTCATCGCACGCGGCCGAATCGGCCAGGCCCAACGTTCTCTTCATCATCTGCGATGACTTGAACGACTACATCGGCGCTCTCGATGGGCATCCGCAGGTGAAGACACCGAATATCGACCGGCTGTTTGCCAGCGGCGTGTCCTTCACGCAGGCGCATTGCAATGTGCCCATCTGCGCTCCATCGCGGGCGAGTCTTTTTACCGGGCTGTATCCGCACACGTCGCGCAATTTTGGCATGGATAACTGGGATGAAAACGCGGTCCTGAAAAACAACCGCACGCTGATGGATCATTTCCGGGCGCAGGGCTATCAGACTCTGGGCACGGGCAAGATCATGCACAACCGCGACCGCAAGGAGTGGCAGCAATACGGGAATGCCTCGGATTACGGCCCTTTTGCGAAGCTGGATGAAAAGGAAGTCGCCCACCCGGACACGCCTGCGCCCTTTCGGGACGATTTCGGCTTCATTGATGGCTCGTTCGGTCCGCTGCGGAATCTGGAGGGCAGCGGCTTCTCCTGGATGTCGAGCAGTTGGCAGGGCCAGCGACCGATGCGCTACACATCCGACACGGACCGCGATCTGACGCCCGATGAAATGAACGCGCAGTGGGCCGTGGCCAAGCTCGGCGAACTCGCCGCGAAACCCAAGGCGAAGCCCTTTTTCATGGGCGTGGGCTTCATCCGTCCGCACACGCCGCTGATCGTGCCGCAGAAATACTTCGACCTGTTTCCTCTCGAAACGATCCAACTGCCCGAGATCAAGGCCGGCGACGCGGAGGACACGTTCAAGCACACGCTCATCAAAGATGGCGATGATCGCGGCCGGAAGATTCACGACAGTCTCGTTGCTTCCTTTGGCAACGACCGCGAACGGGCTCTGAAGAAGTTCATCCAGGCCTACCTCGCGTGCATTGCCTCTGTGGACGATCACATCGGGCAGATCCTTGATGCGCTCGACGCCTCGCCTTTGAAGGAGAACACCATCGTCGTCTTCACAAGCGATCATGGCTTTCAGATGGGGCAGAAGGCTTACCTTTATAAGAACTCGCTCTGGCAGGAGAGCACGCGCATCCCGCTCGCCATTCGTGCTCCAGGTGTGGCAAAGGCCGGTGGCCGCTGCCCGCGACCTGTCTCGCTGATCGATCTTTACCCGACGCTGGCGGACCTCTGCGGGCTGCCCGCTGACACGAAGAAAAACGAGCAAGGCCGCCCGCTGGATGGCCACAGTCTCAAACCGCTGCTCACCGATCCCGAAAACGGCACCTGGACCGGCCCGGATGCCGCGCTCACCACTTTGAGCAAGTGGGGAAAGGCCACCGATGCGATGCAGCAAAGCTACGCGCTGCGCACCCAGGATTGGCGCTACATCCGCTACGAGAACGGCAAGGAGGAGCTTTATCGGGTCGCGGACGATCCGCGTGAGTGGACCAATCTCGCCGCGACTGCTGAGCACGCCTCACAGCTCGAGTCCTTCCGCACACAACTACGGGCGATGATGCCGAAACCCGATCCTGCGGCCAAGCCTGCCGCGGAGATGTCCGCCGCTGAGTGGAAGGACACCTTCTTCAAAAGCCACCCCGCCGCCGATGCGAACGGCGATGGCACGCTGAGCTGGCCCGAATACCAGGCTTACAAAAAGAAGCTCGATGCGGGCGAAATCACGAAGCCCAAAGGCAGCCCGAAAACGAATCCGAAGGCATCCGCCGCCGGACGACTACAAACGAGCGGCACCTTCACCAAGACCGCCGATGGCGGCCTCATCTTCACCGAGCAAGCAGGAGGACAGGTCTATTATGCGATCAAAGAACTCGCCGCAGCCGTGGAGCCTCATCTCGGCAAGCCGGTGAAAATCGTCGCCAACGTCAAAGACTCCACCAAGAGCCAGGCGAAGGTCATGGTCTATCTTGTGTCCATTCAGTCTGCACGCTGAAGCATCGTCGGAGGATGCCGCGCATAAGCACGGCATCTCCACGCCCTACCGGATGCGCAGGAAAGGACACATTCTTGGGTGACTACTCAAGGGAGGGCTGGTAGCTAGCTGGAGCGTGGCCGTGGCAGGGATGCCCTGAAGCCATGATCGGACACAACAACGACAGAAAAGGGCATGCTGGTCCTACGTTGGTTTTCGTGATGCGACTCCTGTTTCTATTCCTCACGACCTCTTCGCTCGCTTTGCCGCCGGATCATGCCCAGCGCATGGCTCGCGGCCTCAAGCTCTTCGACAGCGAGGTGGCGGCCCTTTTGAAGGAGAACTGCCTCAAGTGCCACGGCGGCGAAAAGGTGAAGAGTGACTTCGACATGGCGACGCGTGAGGATTTGCTGCGCGGCGGCTCTCACGGCAGCGTGGTGGTGCCGTTTGACTCGAAGAGCAGTTCACTGGTGGCGCAGATCAACCACGCCAAGGAGCCGCACATGCCAGACAGCAGCCCGAAGCTGCCGGAGGCGGTCATTTCGAAGATCGCGGCCTGGATTGATGATGGGACGCCGTATTCCGCGCCGCTGATCGCGGGCAAGAAGCCGAAGAAGGACAGCAGCGTGGTGACGGAGGAGGATCGGCAGTGGTGGGCGTTCCGGCCGCTGAAGAAGGTTCAGGCAAAAAGCATCGACGAGCTGCTTTTGAAGAACGCGAAAGGGATGAGCTTTGCGCCGAAGGCGGAGAACGAAGTGCTGGTGCGGCGGCTGCACCTCGATCTCACGGGGCTGCCTCCTGATCAGACCGATCAGACCGATCAGACGGATCTGTCCGATCTGACGGATCGTCTGCTGACTTCGCCCGCCTACGGCGAACGCTGGGCACGCCACTGGCTGGACGTGGCCCGCTACGCCGAAAGCACGGGCTTTGAGCAGGACTACGACCGGCCCTTTGCGTTTCATTACCGAGACTTCGTCATCAAGGCGCTGAATTCGGACATGCCGTATGACCAGTTCGTGAAGTGGCAGCTCGCGGGCGATGAATACGAGCCGCAGAACCCGCTGGCGCTCGCGGCGACGGGTTTCCTCGGCGCGGGCGTGTTTCCTTCGCAGATCACCGCGAACGAGGTCGAAAGCTCTCGCTACGATGCGATGGACGACATGCTGGGCACGACGGCGAGCGGGATGCTCGGTCTCACGCTGAGCTGCGCACGCTGCCACGATCACAAATTCGATCCGCTGCCCACCCGCGACTACTACGCGATGCTGAGCACCTTCACGACGACGACGCGCATGAACGTGGACGTGCATCCCGATGGCAAAGTGACCTCCGCCGTGACGACGATGAATGCGAAAAAGAACACGCCGGCCGTCCAAGGCGCGACGCGCATGATGATCTGCGCCGAGGGCTACGATCCCATCGTGATGCACACGCAGGGCGGGCCGTTCTTTGACAAAACGTATGTGCTGAAGCGCGGCAACCCGCTCATGAAGGACGGCGAAGCCACGCAGGGCTTCCTGCAGGTGCTGAGCAAGCCCGGTGACGCGAAGCGTTGGCAATGGCAGCCGCCTGCGGGCTCGAAATCGACAGGCAAACGCCGCTCTCTTTCGAACTGGATCACGGATGTGGATGGCGGTGCAGGCGCGTTGCTCGCTCGCGTGATCGTGAACCGCCTGTGGCAGCATCATTTCGGCACCGGCTTGGTGCCCACTCCGAATGACTTCGGCAAGACCGGCACGCCTTGCACGCAACCGGAGTTGCTCGACTGGCTGGCTGCGAAGCTCATCGAGAACGGCTGGAAGCTGAAGCCGATGCACAAACTCATCCTCAGCAGCCGCGCGTGGCAGCAGAGCAGTGACCGCGATGCGAAAAAGGAGGCCGCTGATCCTGCGAACGGGCTTTTCATGCGCTTCGTGCCCTATCGCCTCGAAGCCGAAGCGATCCGTGACTCGATGCTGGCCGTAAGCGGCGTGCTCGACCCCACGATGCACGGCCCTGGCACACGCGATGAGAACAGCAAGCGCCGCAGCATCTACTTCAACATCAAGCGCAGCCAGCTCATCGGCAGCATGGTGGCCTTTGACCAGCCTGAGCCGCTCGTGAGCCAAGGCGCACGCCCCACGACGACCGTGGCACCTCAGGCGCTCATTTTGATGAACAGCCCGCAAGCCCGCCAATGGGCTGAAGGACTCGCGAAACGCGTTTCAGGTGCCGGTGATGCCGCGAAGCAGATCGCGATGACGTATCGGCTTTGCTTCCATCGAGAGCCCAAACCCGCCGAGCTGGCCACAGGGCTCGATTTCCTCAAAAACGGTGCCTCGCTGGCGGATTACTGCCAGGTGGTGATGAGCTTGAATGAATTCGTTTACGTGAACTGATATGAACACACCTACTTACTCTCGTCGTGACATGCTCGCCCGCGCGGGCGGTGGTTTTGGCATGCTGGCCTTCGCTTCGATGCTGGAGGCAGCGAAGAATCCCTTTTCGCCGAAGGTGCCGATGCAGGTCGGTGGCAAGGCGAAGTCGATCATCTGGATCTTTACCAATGGCGGGCCGTCGCAGGTCGATACGTGGGATTACAAACCGGAGCTCGCGAAGCGCGATGGACAGACGCTGGAAGGTTTTGATCCGAAAACGGGCTTCTTTCCCGGCTCAGTGGGCGGCTTGATGAAGTCGCCCTTCGGCTTCAAGCAATACGGCGCGAGCGGCACGTGGTGCAGCGACCTGTTTCCCAAAACGGCGATGCATGTCGATAAGATGTGCTTCATCCACAGTTGCTGGACGGGCTCGAACAATCACTCACCCGCGCTTTTCATGATGAACACCGGCGCGACGCGCATGGGCTATCCGTGCGTGGGCTCGTGGGTGAACTACGGCCTCGGCAGCGAGAGCGATTCGCTGCCGAGTTTTGTCGTGATGAGCGATCCGCTGAATCGCGGCCTGCCGAAAGGCAGCGCGGCGAACTGGGGCGCGGGCTTTCTGCCGAGTGTGTATCAAGGAACGTGGCTGAAGCCGAGTGGTGCGCCGATCGACAATCTGGCGGTGCCTGCGTCGCTCACGCCACAGCGCCAGCGAGCACAGTTGGATCTACTGGCGAAGCTGAACCGTCAATCGCTCGGCGGATCGGCCATCGAAAGTGAGCTGAATGCCCGCATTGAGAGCTTCGAGCTGGCTTATCGCATGCAGACCTCGGCCCCGGAGGCTTTTGATGTCCAAGGTGAGCCGGAGCACATCCAGAAGCTCTACGGCGTGAATGAGAAGCACTGCGGCCATTTTGCGAAGCAGTGCCTCACGGCGCGGCGCATGGTGGAGCGTGGCGTGCGCTTCATCCAGATCTACAGCGGCGGCATGGAGAACCAGCAGAGCTGGGATGGGCACAAGGATATCCTCGGCAACCATCGCGGCTTCGCGAATGAGAGCGACCAGCCGGTGGCGGCACTGATCAGTGATTTGGAGCAGCGTGGGCTGCTGGATCAGACGCTGATCGTCTGGGGTGGTGAGTTTGGCCGTCTGCCCATCGCGCAAAAAGGAGCGCAGCCAGGTCGCGATCACAATCCGCATGCCTTCACCGTTTGGATGTGCGGCGGCGGTGTGAAAGGCGGCTACCACCACGGTGAGACCGACGAGATCGGCTTCAAAGCCGCCATCGACAAAGTGAGCGTGCATGACCTTCATGCGACGATCCTAGCGGCAGCCGGACTCGATCACGAACGCCTCACCTTCAAGTTCCAGGGGCTCGACCAGCGTCTGACGGGCGTGGAGAATCCGAAGGTGGTGAAGGCGGTGTTTGCGTGAGATACTTAACAGCCATGACGCGCGGCCTCTTTGTCTCTCTCTCCCTGTTATCGCTCACGACTTCTCTTTCGGCGGCTCCCGCCAAGGTGAAGTTCAATCGCGATGTGCGCCCGATTCTGTCGGACAAGTGCTTCTTCTGCCACGGGCCGGACCCGAAGAAGCGTGAGGCCGACATGCGGCTGGATGAACGCAACGCCGCAGTTGAAGCGAAAGCGTTCGTTCCTGGCAAGGCGGAGGTGAGCGAGATGATCCAGCGCATCCTCACCACGGATGCCGACGACCACATGCCTCCGGCCAAATCGAAGCTCAGCGACCTCTCGACAGACGAAATTGCCATCCTGAAGCAGTGGATCAACGAAGGGGCGGAGTATGAGGCGCATTGGGCCTTCATTCCGCTGAAGCCGGAGGCGACGAAGGATCAAAGCATCGACAAGATCGTCAGCGCTGGTCTGGCAGAGCGAGGTTTGAAGCTGCAGCCCGAAGCGACGCCGGAAACACTCATCCGCCGCCTCAGCTTTGACCTCACCGGCTTGCCACCGACGCCGGAGGAGGTCACCGCCTTTGTCACCGAACACCAGTTTGATCCAGCATCGAGCCTCCAGCATCTAGTGACGAGGCTGCTTGCTTCACCGCACTACGGCGAGCGCATGGCGGTGGACTGGCTGGATGTCGCACGCTACGCGGACAGCTACGGCTTCCAGGTAGATCGCGAGCGCGAGGTGTGGCCCTGGCGCGACTGGGTGGTGAAAGCGTTCAATGACAACCTGCCCTATGACAAGTTCGTGACCTGGCAGCTTGCGGGCGATTTGCTGCCGAATGCGACAGATGAGCAGGTGCTGGCCACCGCGTTCAACCGGCTCCATCAACAGGAAAACGAGGGCGGCAGCGTGGAGGAGGAATACCGAGTCGAATACATCGCCGACCGCGTGCAGACCGTGGCGACGGCCTTTCTCGGCCTGACGTTCGAGTGCTCTCGCTGCCACGATCACAAGTATGACCCGATCACGCAGAAGGATTATTACGGGCTGTTCTCGATGCTCCAGAACATCGACGAAGCCGGCTTGTATTCCTTCTTCACGCCATCTCCGCCGACTCCGGCGATGATGCTCATGGACCAGTCCGCGAAGGATAAGATGGCGTCGCTCAAAGCCAAGGTGGCAGCCTTGGAGAAGCCCAAAACAACCACGCTGCCCGACCTAAGCCGCGATGAGCTGGCTCACTTCACGTTTGATGAGTTGAAGGGCAACAAGCTGGCCGATTCGCTGCATGCCGCACCTCCACCGCAGCCAAAGAAGGACGCCAAAGACAAAGGGCCGCCTGATCCTGCCGCCGTGCTCAAGGGCGAGAACAAGCTGGTGCCCGGCAAGATCGGCAACGCGATCCAATTCACTGGCGATGACGCCGTGGACACGCCGCTGGGCAATTTCCAACGCCACGAGCCCTTCAGCGTGTCACTGTGGATGCAAACACCGGATGTGAAGGATCGCGCGGTGGTGTTTCATCGCTCCCAAGCGTGGACGGACGCTGCGAGTCGCGGCTACGAGTTGCTCATTGAAGAAGGAAAGCTCAAGTGGTCGCTGATTCACTTCTGGCCGGGCAATGCGATCAGCATCCGCACCAAGGAGACCATTCCGCTGAAGCAATGGCTGCAGGTGATCGTGACTTATGATGGCAGCAGTCGTGCAGATGGCTTGAAGATCTTCGTGGATGGCCAACAAGCCGCCGTGGATGTCATCAAAGACAATCTGACGAAAACCATCGCTGGCGGCGGTCATGACAACATCAGCCTCGGCGAACGCATGCGGGATCGCGGCTTCAAAGGCGGGCTGATTGATGATTTCCGCGTGTTTGGCCGCGATATGACCACGAAAACGAACGCCGAGCTGCAAAAGGCACGGGCGGAGCTGTTTGCGTTTCAGGATGCGCAGAAGGAGCTGATGGTCATGAAGGAGCTGCCGCAGCCGAAGAAGGCCTATGTGCTCACGCGTGGCGAGTATGACAAGCGCGGCGAAGAAGTCGGCCCCACCGCTCCTGCGTCGCTAACGCCGTTTCCAAAAGGAGCGCCGAAGAACCGGCTCGGCTACGCGCAGTGGCTCACCGCACCAGATCATCCGCTCATGGCGCGTGTCACGGTGAACCGCCTGTGGCAGAGTTTGTTCGGTCGAGGGCTGGTCAAGACCACCGAGGACTTCGGCAGTCAGGGCGAGAGGCCGTTGTATCCTGAACTGCTCGATTACCTCTCGATGAAGTTTATCCAAAGCGGCTGGGATGTGAAGGTGCTCATCAAGGAGATCGTGCTGAGCCAAGTCTATCGCCAAAACAGCTTCGCCGATGCCAAAACGATGACCGATGATCCCGAGAATCAATGGCTGGCTCGCGGTCCACGCTTCCGCCTGCCTGCGGAGATGATCCGCGACAATGCCTTGGCTGCTGCTGGCTTGATCAAGCTCACGATGGGCGGTCCACCCGTGCATGCCTATGAGATGTCCGAAGCCTTCAAGCCCGTCACCCCAGGCGCAGGCGACACGGTCTATCGCCGCAGTCTCTACTCAAGCTGGCGCCGCACCAGCCCGCCACCCGCCATGGTCGCCTTCGATGCACCACGGCGTGCCGTGTGCATTTCGCGCCGTGAACGCACCGATTCACCACTCCAGGCGCTCATTTTGCTCAACGGCGTGCAATACGTCGAAGCGGCACGAGTGCTCGGCGAGAAGCTGCATCTCGAAACAAAGGGCGATCTGCCAAAGATGATCGAATCCGGCTTCCTGCGCTGCCTGAGCCGCAAACCGGATGTGAAAGAGATGCAAATCTGCACGCAGCTCTATCAGGAACAGCTCGCTCATTTCAAAGCTGCGCCGAAGGAGGCCGAGGAACTGCTGAAAACGGGGAACGCCAAGCGGGATGCCTCTGTTCCAATGCCTGAAGCTGCCGCAGCGGCTGTTCTCGCCCAAGCTTTGATGAATCATGACGCCTGCGTCGTTAAACGCTAACCGAGTCCATTTGATGAACACTTTCCCCATGTTTGATCGCCGTTCCTTCCTGAATCGTTTTGGTTTGGGTCTCGGCGGCATCGCTCTGAATGAGATGCTGGCGAAAGCCTCGTCACCTGCAGACCATGGAGTGTTGGGCGGTACGCATTTTGCACCGAAGGCGAAGCGGATCATTTATCTGTTCATGTCGGGTGGACCGTCGCATCTGGACCTGTTTGATTACAAGCCGCTGCTGAACCAGCGGAACGGTGAGCAGCTTCCCGATTCGGTGCGCGGCGGGCAGCGGTTGACGGGGATGTCGGGGAATCAGTCTTCGATCCCGATGGTGGGATCGCCGTTCAAGTTCACGCAGCATGGGCATGCAGGCGGTTGGTTCAGCGAGCTGCTGCCGCACACGGCGAGCATCGCGGACGACATCTGCGTGGCGCGATCGATGTTCACGGAGTCGATCAATCACGGACCCGGCGTGACGTTTTTCCAGACGGGATCGCAGATCGCGGGGCGGCCGAGTTTTGGCTCGTGGCTGAGTTATGGTCTTGGCGCGGAGAACGCGAATCTGCCGTCATTCACGGTGCTGATCACGAAGGGCAAGGGCGGGCAGCCGCTGGGTTCACATCTGTGGGGCAGCGGCTTTTTGCCGACGAAGCATCAGGGCGTGCTGTTTCGTGCGGCGAAGGATCCGGTGCTTTATCTCGGCAATCCGGCGGGGGTGAGCGCGGACAGCCGCAGGCTGATGCTGGATCGCCTCAAGGAGCTGCATGAGCATCAGTTCGCTGGAACGCCGGACGCGGAGATTCAGAATCGCATCGACCACTATGAAATGGCCTTCCGCATGCAGACGAGCATTCCCGAAGTGACGGATCTGAGCGATGAGCCGCAGCATGTTCTCGACAGCTACGGGCCGGATGTGAAGACGCCGGGCACCTTTGCCGCGAACTGCCTCCAAGCGCGGCGTCTGGCGGAGAAAGGCGTGCGTTTCATCCAGCTCTACCATCAAGACTGGGATCATCATGGCGGTCTGCCCGGTGCGCTGCCGAAGCTGTGCAAAGAAACCGACCAACCAGCAGCGGCGCTGGTCAAAGACCTCAAGCAACGCGGCATGCTGGACGACACGTTGGTCGTCTGGGGCGGTGAGTTTGGCCGCACGGCGTATTGCCAGGGCAAAATCAGCACGAACTTTGGCCGCGATCATCATCCGCGCTGCTTCAGCGCCTGGTTTGCCGGTAGCGGCATCAAGGCAGGGTCGGTGTATGGCGAGACGGACGATTTCGGCTACAACACGGTCAAGGACGGCCTGCACATCCACGATTTCCACGCCACGCTGATGCATCTGCTGGGCATCGACCACGAACGCCTGACCTACAAGTTCCAAGGCCGGCGCTACCGGCTGACGGATGTGCATGGGAAGCTGGTAAAGGGGATTATTGCATGAACGTAGAAGAGCAGGAGTTGCTGGTCACTCAGTGCAAGCTGAGCAAAAGTCTTTCCCTCGGCTTTGTGCTCACTTTCATCCCGGCTTTTGGTTTTATCTCGTTGATCATTGCTTGGAGAGCGTTCAGAAAAATCGAAGATGCTCAAGGCAAACTGAGCGGCAGCGGTTTCGCCACTTGGTGCCTTGTCGTTGGGTTGCTGGAGACGATTTGGATCGCATTAGTTGCCAGCAGTTGGCTTGCGCATCGCTAGGCCACAGTCTCCTGGCTCAATGCAGTCTCTCGTTGCCCAGCGTGCATTCTGAGTGTTCATTCGCGGTTCATGAGCCAAGCCAGAACCGCCAAGCAGCACCGCAAAACCGCCGAGACGGACATTGAGATCGAACTCAATGTCGATGGGAGCGGCAAAGCGCAGATCGACACCGGAGTGCCGTTCTTTGACCACATGCTGACGTTGTTCACGAAGCACGGCCTGTTTGACCTCAAGGTGAAGGTCGTGGGCGACATTGAAGTCGATTACCATCACACGGTCGAGGACACCGGCATCGTGCTGGGCAACTGTTTCCGCGAAGCCTTGGGCAACAAGGCTGGCATCGTGCGCTACGGCTTCTGGCTGCTTCCCATGGATGAGACGCTGGCCGAAGTCGCGCTCGACCTCAGTGGTCGATCCTTCCTGAGCTATCACGCACCTGAGAACGTCGAAGCCATCGGCGGCGTGAACCGCTTCAGCTACCAGCTCGTGGAGGAATTCCTGCGCGCTTTTGCGTCGAGCCTGCTGGCGACGCTGCACGTCGAAATCCGTCGCGGACGCGACGCCCACCACATGGCGGAGGCGATCTTCAAAGGCCTCGCTCGCGCGCTGGATGCGGCCACCAAGCATGATCCGCGCGTCACCGGCATCCCAAGCACGAAGGACGTTCTGTGATGAAACTCGGTGTGCTTGATTATGGCGCGGGGAACCTGCGCAGCGTGTTGAATGCCTTCGAGGCCATCGGAGCGCATGCGAATCTCGTGACGAAGCCGGAGGACTTCGACGGTATCGACGTGCTCGTGTTTCCGGGTCAGGGCGCGTTCGGGGATTCCGTGCGCATCTTGAAGGAAACCGGGCTGTGGGAGCCATTGCGAGCCTGGTTGAAGGCGGAGAAACCGTATCTCGGCATCTGTCTGGGCTATCAGCTCTTGTTTGAAAGCAGCGAGGAATGTCCGGGCGTCGAAGGCTTGTGCACTGTGGCCGGCAAAGTGCGCAAATTCGATGCGACGAGCGGTTTGAAGATCCCGCACATGGGCTGGAACGTGGCGCAGTGGGAAACGAATCAGTCAGCAGTCTGGAACGGCCTGCCAAACCCGACTTACATCTATTTCGTTCACTCCTATTACCCCGAGGTGCAGGATGAATCGCTAGCACTGTGCCGCACAGATTACGGCGTGAGCTTCATCAGCGGCATCGCGAAGAAGAATCTCGTCGCGGTGCAGTTCCATCCGGAAAAGAGCCAGGAGGCGGGTCTAACGCTGCTGCGGAATGCGTTGAAGGTGCTGGAGCAGTAATCAAACGGCCTTCAATGCTTCATGCAGGATCGTTTCCTGTCGCCGTGCCATTTCACGAGCTTCCTCGACTTCATGATCGTCCCAACCGGCGAGGTGGAGCAGGCCGTGAACAAGGTAGAGGGCGACTTCGTGATCGACAGACTGCTTGTGTTCCCTGCCCTGCCACCCCGCAGTATCGGCGCTGATGAGGATTTCGCCGTGATGGAAGGTGATGACGTCGGTGGGAGTGGGATCGTCGAGGAAGTCGCCATGCACGCGGGCGATGTCGGCGTCGTTGACGATGGTGATCTCGACCTCGGGAAGTGATGCGAGCGGAGCGTCGGGTGATTTGAGAGCGGCGAGGCAACCGGGCAATGCGGCTTTGCCGATGCGTCGAAGCCAAGGCAGCGGGATGACGTGCGCCTTCTGACGGTTGTAGATGCGGAGCTTGGGCAGCGGCATCAGGCGGCGGAAGCAGGAGGCGATTTACGACTGCGGCTCTTTTTGGCGGCGGCTTCAGCAGCAGGACCGGCGAAGGAAGCTTCGACAATCTTCATTGATGAAGTAGCAGGGGTTTCGTCATCCCCGGCCAGGAGCGGCTTGGACTCATCACGCACAGGTGCCTGAGGCTTGGATTCGACGGCCTTCTGATATTTGATGCGGCCATGCATCATGCTGAGCAGGGTTTTGGCAAAGCTGGCCTTGATCCTGGCAAGCTCAGCGATGGTGAGATCGCATTCATCGAGCTGCCCATCCACCATGCGGGCCTGCACAATTTCATCGATCATCGTCTCGATGCGCGAGGCGTTCGGCTTTTCAAGCGTGCGTGAGGCGCTCTCAACGGCGTCGGCAAGCGAGATGATGGCGGACTCCTTGTATTGCGGCCTCGGGCCGGGATAGCGGAAGGTTTCCTCGCTGACCTGCGGCACGTCGTCTTCCTTGGCCTTCGACTGCCTGACCAGTCGTTCCATCTCCGCCTTTTGATCGAGCGCCTGACGGTAGAAAAACCACGCGAGCGAGGTGCCGTGATGCTGCTCGATCACGTCAATGATGCGTGAGTTGAGGTTGTGCTTGATGGCGAGATCAACGCCATCCTTGACGTGGGCGATGATGACGAGGGCGCTCATGCGCGGCGTGAGATCCTCGTGCGGATTGGCCGAGGGATCCATGTTCTCGATGAAGTACTCCGGCTTGCTGAGCTTGCCGATGTCATGGAAGTAGGAGCACACACGGCACATGCCAGCGCTGGCACCGATGTTTTCTGCGGCAGCCTCGGACAGGTTCGCGACGACAAGGCTGTGATGGTAGGTGCCTGGCGCTTCGATGCTGAGCCGACGCATGAGTGGATGATTCAAATCCGCGAGTTCGAGCCAGGAGACATCAGTGGTGACTCCGAACACGCTTTCCAGCACGGGGAGGAGGCCACCCACAACCATGCCGGTGACAATGCCGATCACCAAAGGAAGACCGACCATGCGGCCGATTTTTTCCTCCATGATGACGCCAGCAGCCTCATGCAGCAGCAGCGAATAGGCCATTGCCACGACACCCACGTAGAGACCTGCCATGAACAGACGATTGCGCCGACGCACGCGTTTGGTGAGCAGAACGCCGGTAAAGCCGATGATGACCGAGGTGGCCATATAGGTCGGCGCTGAGACCGACACGCAGACCAAAACTCCCAACAGCGTGGCATAGATGGCCCCGAAGAGTCCGATGCGACGGCCCAGGATGACTGAGAGCACGAGTGGACCGAAGGCATGCGGCAGCACGACAGCCTTGAGAGTCTTGCCCCAGCTTTGCCCCGAGGACATGTCGAGCGTGAACACGATCAAGGCGAGGTGGGTGAAAATCGTTCCCAGAACGAGCAGCAAGACGCCATTGTCACTGATTTCCTGCCGCAGCACCACACGCTCGTGCGCCACCAGCGCAAAGCCGATGGCGGCGGCATAAAGCGCATGCAGCCACGTGAGGGCAGGCAAACCATCCTCGACACGGGTGCCAAGGCGCATCAGAACGACGACGCCAATGAAAAACAGGAAATAGACACCGACCGTTCCCGCCGGATGGGTGCGCATCTCGTCAAAAAGATCGCCTTCC
>CAMCWM010000109.1 GCA_945882215.1 Akkermansia muciniphila
TATGAACCCGGCACCGTGGTGGACAAGGATCCGGTAAAGGCCTTCACCTTCCCCATGAAAGCCGCCACGGCTGGCATCGCGCAGGCCATGAACCGTCTTGCTGGCCTGTATGCCAACGGCACGGGAACGACGCAGGATCTTGTGGCCGCCGCAGGCTGGTATCAGCGTGCCGCAGACATGGGTTTTGCTCCTGCTCAGATCGCCCTTGGCATTCTTTATGAGCAGGGTGCTGGTGTGCGTCAGAGCCGCACTGTGGCCGCAGGTCATTACTCGGATGCAGCACAACAAGGCAATGCCCTTGCCATGCTGCGTCTTGCCAACTTGTATGCCGTGGGTGTCGTTCCCGGCACGCCGGAGCTTCCTCGCGCATGGGCTTATGCCAAGCAGGCTGACGAACTCGCTCAGAAGAGCGGCAACAAGGCGGACATTGATGTGACCGCCAACGTGATCACGCAGCTTGAAGGCAAGATGAAACCTGAAGAAATCGCCGAGGCGAAAAAGATCTTCGACAAGCTGCCCAAGCCACAGGGCGCTGCTGTCGTGCCTGCTCCTGCCCCGGCTCCGGAAGCCGCCCCCACCAAAGGTGGTGATGCGAAGAAGAAGAAATAGAGCTTGTCAAAACAGACCTCTTTGCTAGTCTCCGGCTCCCCAAAACCAGGGGAGCCGGTTTTTTATTTACCGGGGCATTAGCTCAGTTGGTAGAGCGCCTGCATGGCATGCAGGAGGTCAGCGGTTCGAACCCGCTATGCTCCACCAAACCTCGCATAGGATCGCCGCCATGAAGCCCCTGTTGATCCTATTTGCGGCAGCCGCGATCCTCCTGCCGCCAGATTACTCGGCACGCGAAGTGCAAAGTCACGGCCTGCTGTTTGAGCAATGGCTGCGAGATACCTTCTTTGGAGGTTATCAGCCGGAGAATTACACGCAGAAATGGGACATCCCAGCTGAGGCCAACCCCGATCATGGTCGCATTCCGGTGAATCCTAAGGCGACCAAGCATGGCACGCCCATCGGCTTGGGAGATGCCCTGCGGCAATTTGAAATCGGCGAGACATTCCTGCTCATCGTTGGATTCTGGGAGCAGGTGACCCCTGTGGAAAAACGTTGGACGAACGTTCAGACGGTGACGGTGGCACCTGATCTTTGGGCCAGGCTGTGGCATCCGATCACCAAGGCGGACCTCGAAAAGCTGAATGCCGTCATCAAGGACAAATCACTGAGCCTTGAGAATGCCCGCCAGCGTGCCCAGGCGATCAAGTCACAGGCACCCTTCACGAAAGCCGTCATCCAGGTGAATCCGAAGATCGATGGAAGCCAGCGCCGCCTGCAATGCAGCCTGCGTTTTGACGATTTCTTCAGCCATCTGGCCTCGGCGGCATCCTCGGTTCCACAGTCCCGACCTCAGGTTTTTGGCGTTCCCGTCCCGGCCCAATTTGAGTCGGCACCTCGGAAACTGAGCCCGCCCTGAATGCGAAGGAAATCAGATTGCAGTTAGACACCCGGATTTTTCCGCTCAATATCCTTGCCGTTTCATCGGGGTTTGTTAACAAATCGCCCCAAAGCAGGCATTTTATATGAAGTTCACCATCAGCAAGGAATCCTTCCTGGGAGCCATCAACCAGGTTCAGCACGTGGTCAGTTCGCGCACTACGCTCGCCATTCTCTCCAATGTCCTGCTCAAGGCGAAGGATGGCATGCTCGAGTTCACAACCACCGATCTCGATGTCGGTGTGACCTGTTCAGTGCCTGCCGAGGTCGATGAGCCCGGTGCCACCACCCTCCCGGCGCGCCGGCTGGCCACCATCATCCGCGAACTCCCGGCGGAGGAGATCGAAGTGAAGGTCGATGAGAAAAACGTCGCCTCCATCCGCAGTGGTCCCAGCTATTTCAAAGTGCTCGGCCTCACCAGCGAGGAATTCCCCGCGCTGCCGCGCTTCGATGACGCTCGCGAGTTCCGCATCGAGCAGCAAGTGCTCCGTGACTGCCTGCGCAAGACCAGCTACGCCATTTCCACCGACGAAACACGCTACGTGCTCAATGGCATCCTGTTCTCCTTCAAAGACAACGCCCTCACGATGGTCGCCACTGATGGCCGCCGCCTCGCAATGGTCGAGCAGGAATTGGAGTTCCCGCAAAGCCAGGAAATCGATATCATCGTGCCCACCAAGGCTGTGAACGAGCTTTCCCGCCTGTTGGGAGACTCTGGTGAAGTGTCCATTCGTGTCACCGGCTCCCAGGTCGGTTTCGACCTTGGCGACAGCCTGCTCGTCAGCAAGCTCATCGACGGCAACTACCCGAACTATCGACAGGTCATCCCCGGCGAGTCGAAGGAGCGCATTCCGCTGGAGCGCGAGGCCTTCCTTCGAGCCATTTCGCGTGTGTCATTGCTCGTCACGGAAAAATCCAATTCGATCAAATTCATCTTCACGCCTGGCAGCGTCGAAATCGTTGCTTCCTCGCCTGATGTGGGTGAGGCGCGTGAGACCCTGGCCATTAATTACAAGGGCGCGTCGATCACCATCGCCTTCAATCCGGAGTTTGCGATGGCTCCGCTGCGCAATCTGAGCGCCGACGAGGTTCATCTGCATCTCATTGATGAGATCAGCCCCGGCGTGCTGCGCAGCGGCACGAACTTCCTCTATGTGCTGATGCCCATGCGTGTGAACGCCTGATCCCCCTTTTCTCCCAACCTGAACACGCCATGAAACGTCACCTGCAAGCCTTCTTGCTGATCGCGACCGCTGCCAGTTTGACCGCATGCTACGGTCCCACACCACCTCCTCCTAGAGGTCCGCGTGGTCGTTCACTTGATGTGCCGCCGCGTTATGGCGCACCTCCGGAGCAGACTCAGTATTTCGAAGGGGTGAACATGGGAGATCCCAATGCCGCTGCAGTTCAGCCGCCGAATCCCAATGCTCCCGTGACGGGTGACAACGTCACACCTCCGCCTCCGACGGGCACCACCACGGCCCCGCCTCCGGTGACGGTCACACCTCCTGGCAACACCCCGCCCGCCAATCCGGCTCCTCCTGCTCCCGCCGAGATTCCTTTTGCCACTCGCATCACGGGCAAGCCCGGCTTTGTGAAAAGCCCGTTTGATCCGAACGGCCAGGCCATTGATGTGCGCGACTTCCAGTCCGGTCAGAAGGCACGCTGCCCATACACCGGCAAAATCTTCCGCGTGCCTTGATTCCTGCGTTCGGTCGCCAAGAATCGTCCAATCAAATCGAGCGCGGCGTGAGGAAGCCTTGATTTCTGTTGGCCGATCTTGTCGTGCCGTGGATTGCCTCTCTTCCTTCATTGCTTCGTGTCCATCGAACGTTCCATCGCCATCTTCAGCCCCGGTTTGCTTGGCGGGTCGCTGGTCAAAACAATCCAGCAGCGCATTCCAGGCATGGAAATCCGCGTCTGGGCGCGCCGTGAGGACGCCGTGCAGGAGGTGAGACGGGAGTTGCCTGCCGTCATTGCTTCCACCGATGTTGCTGAAACGATTCGAGGAGTTTCCCTTGCCGTGCTGTGCATGCCGATCCAGCACATGCCGGACATCGCGCGTCAGATCGCTTCCTGCGAGCTGGCAGATGATTTGATCGTCACCGATGTGGGCAGTGTGAAAGGCAGCGTTGTGGCCGCGCTTGAGCCCATCTTTGCGGGAACCAATGCCGCCTTCCTGGGCAGTCATCCCATGGCAGGATCTCAGCGCACCGGACTCGCGCATGCGAGCGGCGATCTGTTTCATCGTGCCGCCTGCCTGCTCACGCCGACCGCAAGCACGCAGCGCGAGCACCTCGACCGTCTGCGCGCGTTCTGGATCAAGCTCGGCTGTCGCGTTCGTGAAATGAGCCCGCAGGAGCACGATCACTGTGTGGCCCGCATCTCCCATCTGCCTCATTCGATGGCCGTTCTGACCACGCTTGCCGCCCTCAGCGAGGATGCCGGCGTGCTCGACAGCTCCGCCGGCGGTTTTCGCGATACCACCCGCGTGGCTGGTGGCGATCCCGCCATGTGGGCGGGCATTCTCATGCAAAATCGCACTGAGGTCATGGCCGCGCTGCAGGATGCCTCGGCAGTGATGCGAGAGCTTCTTGAAATGCTCCAGAGCATGGACGAAGAAGCCCTCCGCCGATTCCTCACGCAGGCCAAAGCCCTGCGCGATCTCCTTCCGGCGGTCTGACGCATCATGGCCAGCCTCAAGTCGAAGAAACTCAAAAGCATCCCCGCCGAAATCACCGTTCCTGGTGACAAAAGCATCTCCCACCGCTCCGCGATGTTTGCCGGGCTCGCGAAGGGCACCACGGTCATCGAAGGCTTCCTGCCCAGCGAAGACTGCCTCTGCACCGTGCATGCCATGCAGGCGCTGGGAGCCACCGTGGAGCCCTTGGAAGAAGTCGAGGGCGTCGGTCTCGTCAAACTCGCCATCACCGGCAACGGCATGAAGCTCAAGGCCCCGCAGAAGCCCATCGATTGCGGCAACTCCGGCACCACCATCCGTCTGCTTTCCGGCATTCTCGCCGGCCAGGACTTTACCACCGAACTCTTCGGCGATGCCTCGCTCTCCAAGCGCCCCATGAAGCGCGTCGCCGATCCCCTTGGCCAGATGGGGGCCATGATCACCGGTCAGGGCGAAAAAATCTGCGCGCCGCTCACCATTCGAGGAGCCCCGTTAAAATCCATCTACTACAAGCTCCCCGTCGCCAGTGCCCAGGTGAAGAGCGCCATCCTGCTCGCCGGTTTGTTCGCCTCCGGCAAAACCACCGTGGTCGAGCCCGTAGCCACCCGCAATCACACCGAGCGCCTTTTCACCCACTTCGGCATCAAATGGCTGCGTGAGGACGATTGCGTCAGCGTCTATGGCGGCCAGGAGCCACGTGCCACCGACATCGTCGTGCCCGGAGACATCTCCAGCGCCGCCTTCTGGATGGTTGTGGCCGCCGCCTCGCCCGGAGCGCAGATCACCATCAAGAATGTCGGACTCAATCCCACCCGCACCGGCGTCATCGACATTCTTCTGCGCATGGGCGCTCTCATCACGAATTCCGAAACGCATGCCGAAGGTGAGCCACGCGGCAATATCACCGTTCGTGGCGGCGACTTGAACGCCACCGTCATTGGTGGCTCGATCATCCCCAACGTCATCGATGAACTGCCCATCCTCGCCGTTGCGGCGGCCCTAGCCCGTGGCAAGACACTCATCCGCGACGCCTCCGAACTCCGCGTCAAAGAAACCGACCGCATCGCCGCCGTCGCGCAAAATCTCCGCGCCATGGGCGTCACCGTCACCGAGCATCCCGATGGCATGGAGATCGAAGGCGGTGCCAAACTGCAAGGCGCCACGCTGCCCTGCTGGGGGGATCATCGCATCGCCATGGCCTTCCTCGTCGCCGGCATGTTCGCTGAAGGCACCACCACCATCGAAGGTAGCGAGTGCATCTCCACCTCCTACCCCGGTTTCGAGCATCACCTAGATCTCTTCCTGCTCGGCGACACCGGCGCGCGCCCCATCCACGTCATGTCCACCGTCCCGCAGCCGCTGGTGGATAAAATGAACCGGGCCAAGTCATCATGAGCACGCCCCATCCCGTCATCACCATCGACGGCCCCGCCGCCTCTGGCAAAAGCAGCATCGCCCGTCTCGTCGCGCAGCGTCTCGGCTTCACCTACGTGAACACCGGCAACATGTACCGCGCCATGACCTGGGCCGTGTTGCAAACCGGCATTGATCCGCAGGATGCCGAGGCTGTCCGCGCCGCCGCTGCAGGCATCGTCATCGACTCTCCCGTTGTCGAAGGCAAAACGCAGGTCTGCATCGCCGGTCACATCCTCACCGATGCCGAGCTCAACAGCGACCCCGTCAACCGCGCCGTCTCCTTCATCGCCCGCGTCAACGAAGTGCGCGAGCGCCTCGTCGCCGACCAGCGTGCGCTCGTCACCCTCGGCCCGCTTGTCATGGAAGGCCGCGACATCGGTTCCGTCGTCTTTCCAAACAGCCCGCACAAGATCTACATCGACGCCAGCGAGGAAGTCCGCGCCAGCCGCCGCAGCGCCCAAGGACATGCTGATCAGGTCGCCGAGCGCGACCGCATCGACAAGCAGCGCAAAAACAGCCCTCTCATCATTCCCGAGGGCGCCACCGTCATCGACAACTCCCACATCACCCTCGACCAGGCCGTCGAGCAGGTGATCGCAGCGCTGAACCTCTGACAGCCAACTGCGAACCGCGAACAGAGAACAGAGAACAAAAAAAATGAACTTCAGCTACTGGCTCGGCTATCGCTTCTTCCGCGAGCTCGCCCGTGGCTTGTTTGATTTCCGCGTCATCGGCGGGGAGAAACTCCACTTCTCCGGCCCCGCCCTCATCGCCAGCAATCACGTCAGCTTCCTCGATCCGCCCTTCGTCGGCCAGGCCTTTGACGAGGCCATCCATTACTTCGCCCGCAAGTCCCTCTTCGATCATCCCCTCGTCGGCAAAGTCCTCCGCAGTTGGCAGACCATCCCCATCGACCGCGACAAGCCCGACGCCTCCTCCCTGAAGGCCACCATCCGCCTCCTGCGTGCCGGGAAAAAGGTGCTCATTTTTCCCGAAGGCACCCGCAGCTCCGATGACAAACTCCAGCCCGCTGAAGCCGGCGTCGGTCTCTTCATCGCCAAAGCCGGAGCCCCCGTTCTCCCCGTGCGCATCTTTGGCACCCATGAGGCCTATCCGCGCGGAGTTAAAACCCTCCGCCCTGCCCGCGTCACCCTCGTCGTCGGCGATCTCTGGCAGCCCGACCTCGCCGCCTACCCTCAAACCGGCAAAGAACTTTACCAGACTCTCGCTGACGAGGTCATGCAGCGAATTGCCGGGCTGGTGTCGTGATTTCCGCCACGCCAATCTGGCGCGGATCTGACAACAGATCAGGCTTGTTCTCCCTTGGCTTCGCGGGGTTGGGAAGTATCATGCCGCCCCCCAAAAAATGAAGATTGGAAACCTTGCGGCGGCTGCCGCGCCAAGGCTCGTATCTGCCCACGTATCGAAGATCTGCCGGCTTTTTCTCGCAAGCTGTCTCCTTCCATGGATCGCGTCCGCACAGGTCGATCAAACTTGGCTGGATGCCAACGCCAGCAATGACTGGAGTCTCACCGCCCCCAACTGGAACGGCGGCGTCCCTTGGACCGATGGCAACCACGCCAACTTTGGCGGCACGGGCGAGACCGTTGAGATCGCCAGCGCCGTCACCGTTGCCAACATCACCTTCAACAGCAACGGCTACATCATCGCTGATGCGAACGCGGACAGCGTCTTCTCGCTCTCCACCGGCAGCATAGTCTCGGTGACCACCGCTGCTCACATCGCCACCATCAGTGAGATCATCGCTGCGGGCGATCTCACCAAGGCGGGCGCGGGTATTCTGGTGTTGAATGGAGCCAACACTTTCGACGGAGCCGTCAGTGTCACCACCGGCACGCTGCGGCTCGGCAGCAATGGCGCTCTCGGCAGCAATGGCGCTCTCGGCAGCACCGTCGGCACCACCACCGTCAGCGGCAGTGGCATCATCGAGTTGCTCGACGGTGTCACCATCACGGGGGAAAGCATTGCCGTCGGCTCCGGCGGTGACAACTACGGCGGCCTGCGTGCTGGCATCAACGCCACCGCCACCTGGACTGGCGGCATCACGCTCAATGCCAGCAACCGCCTCGGCGCGCTTTCCGGCGGCCTGCTGGAGGTCACCGGCGTCATTAGCAACGGCACCGCCACCGGCCTGCAAATCTCCGCAGGCGGCGCAGGTGCCACCATCGGCACCGTTCTCCTTTCCAACGTCAACACCTACACCGGCGTCACCTCAATCATCCGTGGCCGCCTTCAACTCGGCGTGGACGGTGCCTTGGCCAGCACCACTGTGATGGACATCGACACCGCCACCGCCGCTGAAGACTCCATCTTCGACCTCAATGGCCACACCCAGACCGTCGCTGGCATCAACCGCAGCGGCATAGCCTCCGGTGGTGGCAGCTTCATCACCAACAGCAGCGCCACCGCCGCCACCCTCACCATCACCAGCAGCGGTGCCAACACCTACAGCGGCATCATCCAGGATGGCACCGGCGTGTTGAACCTCGTCAAAAGCGGTGCTGGCAATCAGACACTTTCCGGTGACAACACCTACGGCGGCACCACCACCGTCAGCGGCGGCACGCTCACCATGAGCGGCGGGAACACGCTCAACGGCAGCATCACAGTCAACGGCGGCACTCTCACCATGAACGGGAACAACACCCTCGGCGGTGCCATCACCGTCAGTTCGGGCACCATGACCCTCGGTGGCAGCAACACCATCAGCGGCAACATCCTGGTCAGTGCCGCCCTCAATCTCAACGGCTCCAACTCCTTCACCGGCACTCCCACCTTCCAGGTAAACAACGCTGGCGTCGTCACCATCGGCAACAATGGCGCCCTTGGCACCAGCGGTGCCATCACCGTCGCTGCAGGCGGGCGCGTCGTTCTGCAAAACGGCATCAACATCAGCAGCAGGACCATCTCCATCGCCGGCACCGGCGGGAACAACAATGGCGCGCTTCAGACGGCCACCAGTGCCACGGCCACGTGGTCCGGCAACATCATCACCACCAGCGCCGATGCACGCATCGGCGGCGGCGTGGACGGCACGCTCCACGTCAATGGCGTCATCAGCGGCACCGGTGGCATCCTCTACAGCCGCGCCAACAGTGCCACCACCATCCTCAACAACGTCAACACCTACACTGGCGACACCCAGCTCTTCGCCAACGGCGGCACCGGCGCCAGGCTCGTCATCGGCGTGGACAATGCCCTCAACGGCACCAGCAAGCTCTCCGTGTTCGCCGGCGTCACCGCCACCATCGCCATGACCGTGGACCTCAACGGCCACACCAGCGCCTTCACCGGCCTGGACACCGCCAACAATCACGCCACCGGCCCCGTGCTCTTCGTCCTGAACAACGGCGCCGCGCCCTCCACGCTCACGCTTGCCGGCAGCGTCGCCCTCGGCAGCACCGAGATTGTCTTCAATGGCAGGATCAATGACGGCACCAGTGGCACGGGCGGCATGTCCCTCGTCAAAAACGGCTCCTTCACCCAGACCTTTGTCAATGCCAACGGCTATACCGGCGCCACCACCCTCAATGCCGGCACCATCCAGATTGGCAAGACCTCGGTCGCAGGCTTCACCGGGTCCAATGGATCGCTCGCCAGCAGCAGCTTCATCCTCAATGCCGGCACCCTCGCGATCGACAACCTCGGCACCAGCAACAACAGCGCCAGCCGCCTCGCCGACACCGCCGTCATCTCCTTCCGTGGCGGCAACATGACCTATCGCGGCTCCGACGCCGCCAGCTCCACCGAGACCATCGGCTCCATCATCGCCCACTCGAAGCGCAGCACCCTCACCATGAACTTCGGCGGCACCAACGCCGCCACGCTCACCATCGGCAGCTACTCCCGCGTCGCCAATGGCGGTCTTCTCTTCGTCAACGGCACGAACCTCGGCATCAACGGCACCAGCACCGCCAGCGTCTCCCGCATTCTCTTCACCACCACGCCCGATCTCGTCGGCACCACTGCCGCCGCCAGCACCGGCCTCGGCACCGTGAAGAATCTTCAAATCGTCATCGGCCTGCATGGCGAGGCCACCAGCACCACCGGCGGCACCGGCACCGCCACCGGCACTGCGAACACCTTCCTCACCTACAATGCCGACACCGGCCTCCGCCCGCTCAATCCCACCGACGAGTTCACGCAAAACAACTTCGCCACCGGCGACAACGTCCGCATCACCAGCGCCACCACGCTTTCAGCCACCACCAGCGTCAACTCGCTCATCTTCGCCGGAGCTGGCGGCACCATCGGCGCAGGCAAGACGCTCACCGTCGCCAGCGGCATGATCTTCTTTGCCTCCGGCACCAGCCTCACCTTTGGCGGTGGCGGCACCCTCGCCTTCGGCAGCCGCGAGGGCATCTTCCTCATCAACTCCGCCGCCTTCACCACCATCAACTCCATCATCACCGGCACCGCCGGGGTCTCCTATTACGGCACCGGCACGCTGGTGACCGACCAGCAGCACCAGTACTCAGGTGCTACCGGCCTCTTTCTCGGCTCCGCCATCCCTGTGGTCAGTTCCATCGGCACACCCGGTGCCGTCACCAGCGGCCCCTTCGGCACCGGCACGCTCATTCTGGGCGGTGCTTCCATGCGCGCTACCAGCTCCCGGAACATCATCCTGCACAACAACGTCGCATTCCGCGCCGACACCACCATCGTCACCGGCAGCACCGACAAGACGCTCACCTTTGCCGGCGCGGTCGATCTCAGCAGCGGCACGCGCACCCTCACGCACAATGCAGCGGCCAACACCCTCTTCACCGGCGTCATCAGCGAGACCACCGCCGGCTCCGGCCTCACCATCGCCGGCAGCGGTTCGGCCGCGGTCGTCCTCAGCGGCAACAACACCTACACCGGCGCCACCCGCCTCACCGGCAGCACCACCCTTCTCATCAACGGCAATCAAAGCGCCGCCACCGGCGCTGTCACCGTCAGTGCCGGCACGCTTGGCGGCACCGGCACCATCGGCGGTGCCACCACCGTTCAAACCGGCGGCACCCTCAATCCTGGCGATCCCGCCACCAGCGGCGGCATCGGCACCCTCACGCTGGCCAACGGCCTCACCCTTCAATCCAGCTCCACCACCAATCTCCAGATCACCGGTGCCACCTTCACCAGCACTGACAGCTTCGGCGGCAATCTCCCCGGCACCGCAGGCTATGAAGCTTACGTCATCGCCAACGGCGGCGGCCCCGGCGGCACCCTGCATGACCAGCTCAGCATCACCGGTGCCATCACCCAGGAAACCGGCGCCAAGATCAATGTGCTGCCTGTCTCCTTCACCGCCGAGGCCGGTCAGATCTTCAATCTCCTCGACTGGACCAACGTCGCCGGCAGCAGCTTCTCCACCAATCTCGGCCCCACCATCCGCGACGGCTCCTCCGACTCCGGCTTCGACCTCGACCTGCCCGACATCCTCGCCAGCGGCTACGCCTGGGACATCAGCCTCTTCGCCAGCCACGGCATCATCGTCGTCATCCCCGAGCCCTCACGCGCCGTGCTCCTCCTCCTCGGCCTCGGCGGCCTCCTGCTGCGTCGTCGTCGTTGATTGCAGGCTCACTCCTCCCGGCACTTCACATCACGAAGCTGCAAATCCAGCGCCGTCCCCGACATCTGGATCTCCACCAGCGACAGCGTCAGCGAGCCCAGCATCAGCAGCAGGCTCATGCCAAACGTGATCTGTCCGCCCGTCTGCCGGTCAAAGAAGATCAACGTCGTGCTCACCACGCAAAACATCAGGCTCAGCACCCCCAGCGACTGCATGTGCTTGATGATTTGAATGCGTTTCCGCATGTTTTGAATCTGCTTCAGCAGCATCGGCTCCTGCGTGCTCTGCCAGCTCGCATGCAGCCCCCGCACCACATTCGCCAGCCCCAGAAACCGGTTCGTGTACGCCAGCATCAGCAGCGAGATCGCCGGAAACAGCAGCGACGGCGTGGAAAGGGGGAGTTCGGGCAGAGTCATGGGGAGAATGGCAGAAATCAGTGCTTGTCCTGTCGCTTGATCGACAGCTTGGACTTTGTGGTCAGGGTTTCCGCTAACGTATGAAAACCAATTTCTCGCTTTGGCTTCGCTGGGGGTGGCCCCATGAGCTGGCGCAAGGCGTCAAAGACGATCTTGAACTGGCCGTCATACTTCTTTTCCATCTCCTCCAGCTTTCGGGCCAGATCAGCGTTCGTGGACAGCATCTGCCTCAGTCGCACAAAAGCCCGCATGATGGCGATGTTCACCTGCACGGCGCGTTCGCCGCGCAGCACGCTGGAAAGCATGGCCACTCCCTGCTCGGTGAAGGCATAGGGCAGGTAGCGCCGGCCGCCGCGTTGCTCGTTTGAGATGCCAGTCTGGCATCTCAAGGAATCACTCTCCTCAGAGGTGAGCTGAAACATGAAGTCATCTGGGAAACGCTCCAAGTTTCGTTTCACCGCACGATTCAGCGCCGATGTTGTGACTCCGTAAAGACCGGCGAGATCGGAGTCGATCATGGCTTTCTGGCCCCGAAGTAGAAGAATGCAACGTTCGGCTTGGACGGCGAGTGTGCTCTCTGGGGGCATGGCGGTGATGAATTAGAACGCAAAATGGCCGATGGCTTGCGTCTGTCGGCATGTGGCAAGCGCTTCAATCCAGTCGAGTTCGTCAAGCATTGCCGCAGATAGCGGGGCCTGGCTTCCCAGCAGGGCGCGGCAGGCTCGGCTCTGTTCAAAATCCTGCAGAACGGCTTCATCTTCATTGAAGCGCCGGGCAAGTTCCTGGGCTTGGGCGAGCAGGTTCATGGTGAAGTCAGATTAGCGGGCAGCAGTCGAGTTCCAAGGACATTTTGGAAACGTGACGGCTGCTTTCTGCTCCACGATGATTGCAGTGCGGTGTCGTAATCCGCGGTAGCGTCATGGAGTGCGATGGCAGAGATGCAAGGCGCAAGCCCCTGCATCGGCGACACCATCTGCGCCTTGGCATCGAAGGCCAACGGCCTTCCGTTATGCAGCCCAGGGTTCGCAGAACCCTGGGAACCCGATCGTCCACCCATCCGCTCAAACACGAACCCCAACGGGGTTCCGTCCGTCTCTTGTTAACGACCATTTTAGTTTTCATCATGGCCTCAAACTGATATACCGGCCTTCATTAAATGAAAAAAATCATCACTGTGGCGCTTTGGGTTCTGACTTTGGCTGGATGCAACTATGGCACCATGGTCGTCGAGTCTTACGATGGGCGGACAGGCAAATCGACCACCACAACGTACTCGAAGTACTATGACACCGGCGTCTGGTTGGTGCCTGACAAGCTTGGATTGGTCGTAGCTGTCGATTATGAAAAGAAAAACATCCCGGTCGTGCATGGCGTGCAGCAATCACTCGGTGCTCTTGGTTCAGGGGACAGTTTTGCCGCCGGTAAAGTGACGCTCTATCTGTGGAACTTTGATACGAAGACCTATCCCGTGAAGTTCATCAGCCTTTCCTCGTTGGGAGATAAATGGGACTTCCAAGGTCAGGTGATGGTGGCGCAGCCCAAAGACCGCACAGGAACCGAAGCGGGTCACATTCGCATCTTCAGTTACGGCAAAGAGATTGATGCCACGATTACTCTGGAGGTGGCAGGCAAGCAGCGTCGGATCGAACTCAAGCTGCCACGCCGGACGGTGCCTCAGTTGACTGAGTTTTTCGCTCCCGGCGGACACCGGCCTTATCCGTGGGGAGATCGGAAGTTTTAAAATTGAACTAGGTGGTTCAATTCGACATTTAAATCACCCGGTCATTTCCGCCATCGACCGGAATCTGTGCACCGGTGACCTTCGCGAACAACGGGGAGGCCATGGCGCTGACCATGTTGCCGATGTCCTTGCTCTTGATCTCGACCTTCATGAGGTTCTTGGTCTTGTACTCCTCGACGGTCATGCCGTAGCGCGTGGCGCTCTTGAGCAGGGCTTCGGGGGTCCAGAGCTTGGTGTCGAAGACGGCGTCGGGATGCACGATATTGACGCGGATCTTGTGCGGGGCGAGCTCGAGGGCGGCGACGCGGCAGAGCTGGGTGAGCGCGGCCTTGCTGCAGGAGTAGGCGCTGGCTCCAGGGCCGGGGGCTTTGAAGTTGCGGCTGCCGACGAAGATGATGCTGGCATCGAGGCCCTGCTTTACGAACGGGATGACCTTGTTCATCAACTTCTGATGGCTCGTGAGGTTGATCATGAGCGTGCGGTCCCAATCCGTCTGCGCCATGGCGTCGAGATGATCGTTCTTCGGGAAGATGCCGGCGTTGCTGACGACGATGTCGATGCCGCCGAACTCGCGCACGGTGAAATCAATCGCGTCCTGGACGGGCTTGTCTTCCGTGAGGTTCACGACGATGCCGATGCCGCCGATCTTCGCCATGATGGCGGGGATGTCCTTGTCGATGTCGAGGCCGACGACCTGCGCGCCTTGCTCCGCCAGCGACTCCGCGATGGCGAAGCCGATGCCTGCCGCGCAACCGGTGACGAGCGCCACCTTGCCCTGATGCACCTTGCGGGCCGGGCCTTTGCGCAATTTGGCCTGTTCGAGATCCCAGTATTCGATCTCAAAGATGTCCTTCTCCGGCAGCGGCTCCCAACCGCCGACGCTTTCACCGAGCTGGACGGTCGCAGCCGTCGATTCGGCGATGTCGTACACAATCTTGGCGTCCTTCAAAGTGTCGCCGAAGCTCACGATGCCTTTGCCGGGCCAGATCGCGAAACGCGGGGCCGGATCGAGCATCGTCTGGCCTTTGGCGTGACGATTGAAGTAGGCGGCGTAGTCATCGGCGAACTTCTGAACACTCGCGTCGATGTCCTCGCCGATGAACGCGGGCGCACGCTTCGTGCGGATGCTGTGATCGGGCGTCAAAGGGCCGCGTGTGCCAAACTCGGCGACGTTGGCGATGTTCGCATAGCCAACTGCGTTGGGCGAGGCGTTGAGGCGCGCGATTTGCGGGAAGCCTCGTGCTTTGGACACGGCCTGACGCAGCTTCGCCAAGGCCATGAGATCTTCGCTGGCTTCAGCGCTGGCTGGCTTGCCGCCCTTCTTGGCGAGGTAATCCTCGGCTATCGTCACCAGTTCGATGTGCTTCTCGTAGCTCGCCTTCGCGTCATCGGCGAAGGTGAAGAGTCCGTGCTTCAGCAGCACGATGCCTTCGATGCCTTCTTTGCGGAGATCGGTCTTCTGCAGCACTTCGTGCACCTGTTTCGCGAGGACGAAGCCGGGCATGACATAAGGCAGGACGAGCACGCGCTTGCCGAAAAGTTCCTTGGTGCGTGCTTCGCCGTCGGAGGCGCAGGTGAGGGCGGAAATGGCGTTCGCGTGGCTGTGATCGACGAAACGGAACGGCAAAATGGCGTGCAGGATCGCCTCGATGCTCGCGGCCGGTGCGTTCGGGTTTGTCATCGCGGCACGCTGTTGCAACACCATATCCTCGTCGCTCATGGTGGCGAGTTGGGACATCTTGAGGAGCGCCGCCATGCGCACAGGAGAGAAACCGGCGCGTTCAATCGTCGCCAAGTCCCAGCCGCTGCCCTTGACGTAGCAAAGCTCGACCGAATCGCCGAAAAAGTCCTGCTCCGTGACCTTCACCGAGGTGTTGCCGCCGCCATGGAGGACGAGCGCGGGATTGCGGCCGAGCAGACGGGAGGTGTAAACGCGTTGTCCGAGCAGATCGGTGCCGAAAGTGGCGGCTTCTTGGTCGTTCCAGAGGGATTGCATGGTGGGAAAATGGGAGCGGCAGACTTGGGGGAAGGCGGTGGGGATGTCAAGAGGTCAAGGAATGGTCAAGACGGTCAAGCGTCGTGAAGCAGACCACCTTGACCTTTTCTTGACGGCCGTCAGGCCTCCTTGACCGTCAGTTCCCGCTTCCCCATCTCTCCCAATGTCCACTCGTATTCCTTCACGAGCTGATCCACGACATCGCCGCTACGCATCTCCTGTGGCAGGACCTCCCAGGTGTAGGTTTCCATCTCGATGTGCTGGCATTTCGTCGGGTTCGCGGCCAACCAGTCCATCGCGCCGATCAAATGATCCCGGGTGCTGTCAAAGCCGCCGCCGGGCTGGGCATGGATCGGGATGTGGAAGTGGACGCGCCATTCCTCGCCCAGTTCGTTGGGATTCGTCTGGGCGAACTGCAACGCATCCGGGAGGTCTTTGAAACGCCGTACGGGCTCGTCCTTGCCATAGCTGGCGACGACTTGATGAAAATAGACGGGTTCGTCGAACGCATGGAGCTTCGCGACGTTCTCGGCGGTCGGTTTTAACTTCAGCGCGGAGCTGAAATGCAGCTTGCTGAGCCGGATGCCCGCGCCGGTGATGCGATCCAGCGCTCTTTTGGCGTCTTCAAACTCGATGGCGAGATGACAGGTGTCGTAGTTGAGGCCGACGAATTTGAAAAAGTCGTGATCACGCGGGTTGCGGTCGAGGTAGAGGCCAAAAAACTTCAGTGTCTCGCCACTGGTCTCAAACAGGCCGAGCGGCTCAGGCTCCATGCCGAGATGCAGGTCATGCCCGCTCTTCGTGGCGACTTTCTCGATGTGTTCGCGGCACAGACGCAGATTCGTGAAGATCGCCTGCAATTCATCCGCGCCGACGCCGAAGGTCTTGTGGGAACCCGGCAGCGTGCTGACGCTGCCGCTGACTCCCGGCGGGAGAAGCTGCGCTAGGATGTCGAAGAGCAGATTCGTGTAAACGAGCCGCTCCTGCGTGCTCCAGTCCGGCTTGAACACCTGCTCTTTGACGCGAGTGCCATGAAACGAGCCGTAGGGGAAGCCGTTGATGGTGAAAACGTAGCAGCCGTTCGCATCGAGCCAAGTCTTGAACTCGTCGATTTTCCCGGGGGCGCTCAACTCACGCGCCGCCTGCTCGCTCAAGCGCAGGCCGATGCCGTAGGGCTTGCCGCCGCTGACGCGGTCCTTCACGCGGAGCGTGTAGTTCTTGAGTCCGTTCCACGTTTCCTCCCATGTCTCACCGCGATGGATGTTGGTGCAGTAGCCGAGGTGAATGTCGTGGTTGAGGCGCATGATTGGGAGATTCAAAAAAGCGGGCGTCTTCACAGACGCCCGCTTCATCATTCAAACGGTGGGAGGAAGGTCAAGGGATCACCTTGATGAACATGTCCTTGTAAAACACGGTGCTCTTCGGGTCATGGCCCTGGAGGGCGACGGTGCCTTCGCTGAGCTTGCGGCCGGGCATGCCTTTCAGTTCCTTGGCGGGATCCCAGCCTTCAGGCTCGGTGAAATCGACAGTGGTCTCGCCATTGACCTTGAGGGTGATGTGCTTGCCTTCGACCTTGATGTTGTAGTCGAACCATTCGTCGTCCTTGCTCGGGGCGAGGGGGACTTTGATGTGCTTGCCGCCTTGGGGTTCCTTCTGGTCAGGCAGGAGGGCGAGGATATTGATGACGCCATAGAGGCTGCCGGTTTTCTTGGGATCGGTGTGCGTGCTGTTGACCTGGCACTCGTAGCCGGCATCCGGCCAGCCTTTGTCCTGGAACTTGGTGTGGATGTACACGCCGCTGTTGGAGCCGGCGGTGGTTTTGACCTTCATCTTCAGTTCGAAGCTCTTGAACTTGGCCTCGCCGGTTTCGCCGACGTAGAAAAGATGGGCGCGACCGCCGCTGACTTTAAGCTGGCCGTCCACGACAGTGAAGCAGCCGGGGGTTTCTTCGCTGGATTTCCAGCCGCTGAGGTCCTTGCCGTTGAAGAGGGAAGTCCAGCCGTCGTTACTGTCCGCCGCGAATGACGCAGCAGACACCAGCAATCCCGCGATGGCGGAAAGAGTCATGAATTTTTTCATAGGGCGGCTGTTTTACAGCGCGGCACGGTGGCTGTCCAGCGCCCTTGCAGGGGCCGTGACTAGCTGGCCTTTTTCGCTTTTTTCACCGCAGGTGTGCTCAAGTGGCCCTGAAGGGCGGTGTTGTTCACGCCGAGGAACTTGGCGGTGCGGTCGGCATCCTCTTCAAAATGGCGGAAGGCGAGGCGCGAGAGCTCGCGTTCGACCCAGGGCAGGAGCTCGATGTCGGGGGATTTTTCTGCCATGTTCACGAGCATGCTGAGGGCGTCGCGCATGCGGGTGACGGTATTGGTGGGGGAGTGATGACGCGAGCCTTTGCTGCCGAGCGGGATGTCGGAGGGCAGCAGAACGTCCGAATTGCAGAGGGCGCAGGCGCGCTGGATGGTGTTCTCCAGTTCACGCACGTTGCCGGGCCAGTCGTAGGCGTCGAGCATGTCGAGCGCATCATCGGTGAAGCGCATCTGCGGGCCGCGGCGGCGCAGGGAAAGGCGATGAAGGAAGAACTCGGCCAGCAGGCGCACATCTTCGCGGCGTTCGCGCAGCGGCGGAATATGAATGCGCACGACGTTGAGGCGGTAGAACAAATCCTCGCGGAAATTTCCCTTCGCGACCTCCTCCTCGAGGTTCTTGTTGGTGGCGGCGAGCACGCGCACGTCGGTCTTGAGCGTCTGATTGCTGCCGACGCGGGAATACTGGCCCTCTTGAAGCACGCGCAGCAGCTTGCTCTGCACGGCGAGTGGCATGTCGCCGATTTCGTCGAGGAAGAGCGTGCCGCCGTCACATTGCTCAAAGCGGCCGAC
>CAMCWM010000110.1 GCA_945882215.1 Akkermansia muciniphila
TCGAGCTTTGTGGCCCGGCCCGATTCATCAACTGCGGGGGCTACGCGCTGAAGTGACATGTCATGCCTTCACTGGAAGACAGAGCTTCATCACGCGGGTTCCCACCTGGTCTCATGGGATACGTGAGCCCTTTGTATTCGGACGGCACAGGCGGGTTTGAAAGCGTCCCGGCTCCGCCCGGGGCGCTTTCTCTTTTTTCAGGGATCGTGGAGGAATACGTGCGTCTTCCAAGGCCATGCGGCAGGGTGACGCCAGCCGCCAAGAGCAGCGCATCAGCGCATCAGCGCATCAAGCTTTCGGCTTGGTCTGCGGCAACGGCTGCGGATCTTTGTCGCCAACCGGCACAGCCGGACGAATGATCACGCCGACCGGCATGGATGCCTTCTCCATGTTCAGGAGCTGGCTCACCGTGACGAATTGATAACCCTTGGCCAGAAGCTGGTCGAACATGGCCGGCATGGCCGTGATGGTGGGCGGATGGATGTCATGCGAGAGCATGATGGCACCGGGATGCGCGCCATTGACGAGACGGCTGGTCACAGCAGCGACGCCGGGGCGGCGCCAGTCCTGCGGATCGACGGACCACATGATGGTGGAGTAGCCGAACTCGGAAAACATGAGGTCTTTGATGCGCGAATTGATCGCGCCATATGGCGGACGCACGAGATGCGGACGCACGCCAGCCACTTCATACACGGCGTCCTCGGATTTTTTGAGCTCATTGCGGATCTGCTCGTCGGAACGGCTGGTCAGGCTGCAATGCGTCCAGGTGTGATTTCCGATCTCATGGCCTTCCGCGATGATGCGGCGCACGATGTCGGGATAAGTCCTCACCAGATTGCCGATGAGGAAGAAGGTGCATTTGATGTTTCGCTCCTTGAGGATGTCGAGCAGCTTCGGGGTCAGGCTCGGATGTGGACCGTCGTCAAAGGTCATCGCGAGCGTGTTCTGCGAAATTTTGACCGAGGAATACGAAGTGCGGGCACCTGCGGGCGGCACGACTGGCATGGAAGAAGGATTGTTAAGCCGCTTCACCAGCGGGTTCTCCTTGTCATCGACAGGCAATGCCTTGCGCGCCTCTTCAGTGGCGAGTTTGTCCGGCTTTGCGGCCTTTTGCGTCGTGCAGCCGGTGTCGGCTGCCAACATGATGCCTAACCAAATGCTGAGATACATGCGTGGGGGGGTCACAAGGCGCGGAGATTAACGGCTGAAATTCATCTGCGAAAGCCGGAATTGCTGAAAAAATGGGGAATCACCAGACGGCAGGGCCTTAACAGCTCGTGGTGGCAGCCTGGATTTCTTGCGCGGTAAGTTGCCGCCATTGTCCGGGCAGAAGATCGCCCGGCAAGGCCACTGAACCGATGCTTTCGCGGTGGAGGCGCACCACGCGGTTGTTCACCCGGTGAAACATGCGCTTAACCTGATGATAGCGGCCTTCATGCAGCGTCAGCCGGGCGCTGCGTTCGCCCAGAATGACCAGTTCGGCGGGCAGCGTCGTGATGTCCTCGGTGTGGAAGTGAAAGCCGCGCGCAAAAGCCTCCACCGCAGCGGGAGCAATGGGGTCGGTTGTCTCCACGAGGTAAACCTTCGGCACTTTCTCCTCCGCCGCCATCAGGCGTTTCGACCAGCGGCCATCGTTGGTCAGCAGCACCAGCCCCGAAGTGCCGCGGTCCAGACGTCCGGCGAGGTGCAGCGTGTGTTTGTCGGGATCGTCGATCAAATCGATCACGGTGGGATGCTGATCATCTTTGGTGGCGCTGAGAATGCCCGCCGGCTTGTTCAGCATGAGGTAAAGCGCGCGCTCCGGCTGTTGAACTGCCACATCATTCAGTTCGACAAGGGTGAAGCGATCCACGGGATGATGCCCGTCGGTCACAATATCACCATCCACACGCACCCGCTTTGCGGCGATGGCCCGGTGCGCCGCCTGCCGGCCCATGGCTTCATGGCTGGCGATGAGACGATCCAGTTTCATGCCAGCAGCCTGATCTTCGTGGCGGCAGACGGATCAAATCTCGCCAAAGTGCTTCTCACGCAGTTGCACGATGGCATCGAGCATCTGGTCGGCCTCGCCGCGCAGTTTGGCATCCAGGCTGGAGGCGCTGCGGTTATAACGACGGAAGAGCAGCTTCAACTGCATCTTGATCTCATCCTTGGCCATCTTCGGCGTGATGCCGCAGAGTTCTTCCGGACTCTTCGGCGGCTCCGCCTTGGCGGAGACGGGCGCGCCTTTGTTGACCTTGTCGAGCAGGCTGCCCGCTTTGGCGGCAGCGGGTTTGGCTTCAGCGGACTTGCCGCCACCGAGGGACTTGGAGAAGTTTTTGAGTATCTTGAACATGGCGTTTGGTTCCTTCAGAGGCTGGCGGTTTATTCGATGCGCATGGCGCGAAGATGATGGCTGCGGCGCTTCAATTCTTCATCTGAAAGCACTCCCGCGCCCTTGTAGGTCACGGCGACTTCCTTGCTGCGACCGGATTGCTTATCGACCACCAGCGCGCGCACGCGCTGATTCTCGTCATAACTGAATGTCACGGCCACCTCGCAGCCCTTCGGGCGGTTCGCCGGCACATCCAGGGTGATGCGTCCGATGACATCGACGAATTTCGCGTCCTCGTCCTCGCCCTGCGTGATGTCCACCTCGATGACACGCTCGTTGTCCTCGGAGGTTTGATACACCTGCGTGCGCGAGCACGGGATCGGCGTGTTCTTCGGAATCACGATGGAGTTCATGAGCTTCTCCTCCTTCGTCTTTGCATTATAGACCATGGCCAGTGTGCCGTAGCTCGCGTTGCAGACTTCCTGGATGCGCGCCGACTTTTTCGCGAACAAGGCCGCGCCGAGGGCGACGCACTCGTCCACGTTGCCGCAGGACTTCGGCGTCTTGCCAAACATCTTTTCCAGCATGGTTTTCACCTTCGGAATGCGCGTCGAGCCGCCCACCAGCACGACGTGGTCGATGTCAGCGGGCTTCAGCTTCGCGGAATCCAGCGCCTGCTCCACGAGGAAGACCGTGCGGGTGAGCATGTGGCGGATCAGCTTCTCGAAACCGTCGCGGGTCAAGTCGATGCGCGCAATGCCGCTGTTCTGGTCGTTCGCCACGGTGTCGTTCACACGCTGGAGCTTCGAGAGCATCTTCTTCGCGTCCTCGGTGGCGTGAAGCACACGGCGGCGGTGGCGTTCGTCACTGTAAAGCGTCGCGCCGGTCTGCTTTTTGTACTGCTCGGCGTAGGCTTCGAGCAGGATGTCGTCAAAGTTGCTGCCGCCCAAATGGCGCGCGCCCTCGGAGGTGAGGATTCTGATGTTGTCGCCCTCCACGTCGAGAATCGTCGTGTCCAGCGTGCCACCGCCAAGGTCATAGACCAGGATGCGGCCTTTCACGCCCTGCGAATGCGCGTAGTAAACCGCCGCCGCCGTCGGTTCGTTCACCAAACGCTTCACCTTCATGCCCGCCATCTCCGCGGCGGCAATGGTGCTCTTGCGCGCCAGCTCGTTGAAGTTCGCCGGCACGGTGATGACCACCTCGGTGATGTCTCCGCAGATTTTCGAGCACTCACGCTTCAGCTTCGAGAGAATCAGCGCGGAAATCTCCGCCGGCGTCCATTTCTTGCCGTCGATCTCCACCAGATGCTCTGGATCGTCCATGTAGCGCTTGATCTGGAAAATCGTGCGGTCCGGCTCGCCACCGTCGCGGGCGGCGCTGCCGACGAGCTTCACATCCTCGTGCGATTCGAAGAACACCACCGATGGCGTGAGACGCTCACCATCGGCATTTGGCACGATTTCGGGATTGCCATCAGGTTTAAGATAAGCCAGCCCGGAGAGGGTGGTGCCAAGGTCGATTCCAACGTATTCAGCCATAACAATGAGTGTGGGTAAAAAAATGCTCCGGATGCGGCGCTACTGGCTGGAGGTCCGGACCTCCACTTTGCGCAGGATAATCTCGTGCCCCTCGCCACGCGAGAAGATAAAACCAGAACGGCAGCTTTCCGTCACACGCGGCTTGGCCTTGCCGGGAAGCGAATCCACGACGGCGATGCGCTTGCGTAACTCGAGATCGACCTCCGTGCCAGAAGGCACGCTGAATTCCGTCACCCCATGCTGGTGCAGAATGTCCTCGAATGAGGCGCGCAGCGTGACGAGCTGCTGCGGCACGTCGCTGCCGTTCGCCCCGGCATATCTTGCGACGAGCGCGTCAATAAGGTCGATGCGTTTGATGATGTCGTTCGCGAACATGACCACCGTGCTTTCCTCCGTCGGCAGGCCACGGCGCATGATCTCGTGCTTTTCTTCCAGCTCCTCAAGCTGGCCACGCAGACGTTTTTCGATGTCCTGCCATTGCTTGAGCTGCGCCTCCGCCTGCGCGAACTCGTGTTTCCGGCCTTCAAGACGTGCCAGCTCGGCCTTGGTCTCGTCGATCTGGCCCACGGCACGCTGCTGCGTGGTGCCGAGGTCCGCGATGCGCTTTTCCAGCTCGGTGATGCGCTTCTTCTGCTCCAGCTCGTAATTTTGCAGCGCGGTGGCCTGCTTCTGGATGTCGGCACTGAATTTCTTGAACTCCGCGTCAGCGGCCTCGCGGTCCTTGCGCGCCTGCTCGGCACGGGCCGCCTCTCGGTTGAGGGTCTCCTGCGCCGCGTTGAGCTTCACCTGGATCGCCAGATCCTCCTCTGAGGCCTTGCGCAATGATTTGTTGATTTCCGTCTGGCGTGATTCCAGACCCGCCAGTGCCTGGCCGAGGCCGAGAATTTGGCCGCCCACGTTGATGAACTCGCCCAGTTCCGTCTGCCGCGCCGCGATCTTCGACTGCAACTCCTTGAGAGCCGCATCCGCGCCCTGCAGGTCTTGCTTCTGGCTGTCGAGGGTTTTGACGAGGCGCTCCTCGTCGGCTTTCAGGTTCTGCACGCGGTCGAGCCGCTGGCGCAGCTCGCCTTCGATCGTGTTGGTCTCTTTTTTGGCCGCGTCAGCCTTAGCCTTTGTTTCCTTGACCTCTTTTTCGAGTTCGGCGAGCTGGGCCTCCGCCGCGCGCGACTGCTCCTGCGCCGCCTTGAGACGCGCGGATTCCTTGTCCACGTCCGCCTGCGCCTTCATCACGCGTTCTTCGCGCAGTTTGTGCGCCTGCTCGAGTTGCGTGATCTGCTGCTGCAGCTCGCTGAGTTTCTTGTTCTGGGTGTCGGTGGTGACATTGAGGCGCGTGACGAACTGCGAGGCCTCCTCGCGTTCCTTCGTCAATCCAGTCAGCATCGCCTGAATGCCCGCCAGTTCGGTGTTCAACGCAGGAATTTGTTTGCGGAGAATCTTCTCCTCCGCGCGTGCTTTTTCAGCGGCGGCATCCGCTTCGGTGCGTTTCTGATCGGCGGTTTGCTGGGCGGCCAGGGCCTTCTCAGCACGCTTCTCGGCATCCGCAGCCTTCGCCTCGGCGGTTTTGACTGCCTTCGTGAGGTCCGCGAGCTGCGTGTTCTCCGCTTTGAGGCTGGCTTCGAGCGTGGCGATCTCCTTCTTCAGCTTCTCCTGGTTGCGGGACAGCTCAGCGAGCGTTTTATCCTCGGCCTGACGCTGTGTTTCGACGTCCTTGAGCGCTTTGGTGGCCATGGTGAGGCGCGCATCGACATCCGCCAGTTCAGCCAGGCGCTTTTCAGCGGCGGCAATGCGCTCCAGCACGCCCTTGAGCCGCGTTTCGGCGGCGTTGGCCTCCGCCAGCTTCGCTTTGGTCTCCGCTTCGAGGTTGGTGCGCTTGTCGCCGAGAATCTTGTCGAGATTGACCAACTCGATGCGCAGCGCCTCGACGGCGGTGTCGGATTTCTGGCGCTCGGCCAGGGATTCCTTCAGCGCAGCGGCGGCGGCATCGCGATCCTTGATCAATCCAGCGAGCTCGGCCTTCAGATTGTCCGCCTCGGCGCGGGTTTGCGTCACGCTGGCACGCAGATCCGGCAGCACGGCATCCAGCTCGCCGCGTTCTTTTGTAAGACGTTGCGTTTCGGCCAGCAACTTGTCGCGTTCCTGTGTGGCGGTGGTGATGGCGCCGCTGAGCTCGGCGTGCTGTTTGCTAGCGGCGGCTAGTTCTTTCACACGGTCATCGAGACCGGCGGTCTGCTGCGTCAGTTCGGCCACACGCGTTTCGGCGGCGGCGATTTCCTTTTGCCGCTCGGCGAGGCGATCCTGCAAATTCTGATGATCCGACTCGGCTGCGGAAATCTTCTGCTGCGTGCTGGCATGCGTTGTCGTGAGCGTGGCGATGACGGCTTCCATGCCGCTGATTTTCTCCGCCAGCGTGAGCTGCTGTTGCGAACTTTTCTCCGCCATCGCGGCGGACGCAGCGGCCTCCTTCTTTCTCTCGATGGCCGTCGCCGTGGCCTGTTCCAGATCGATTTTGGCCTGCGCAAGCTGATCGCTGAGCTTCTTGTGCTCGCTCTGCAAGGATTTGAACTGCTGGTCGGCGGTGGTGGCGAGTTCTTCGAGATTCTTGGTGCGCTGCTCGGTGGCGGCGACCTGCGATTCGCGCTCTTGAAGGTCCGATTCGGCCAGGCGGAGCTGCTCGCGCACCTTGCCCATTGCCTGAGAAAGCTGTGTTTGCTGCTCCTCAATGTGATGAACTTCTTTTTCCGCCACCTCACGGCGTTGCGTGAGTGTCTGCGTGAGCAGTGCCTGCGCGCGGCCATGCTCAGTAGCGGCGAGCAACTCGCGCGTGCGCTCGTCACGATCCTTCACCAAAGCGGCGACGGCGGCCACGACCTCGGCCTTGTGCGATTCGACAGCCTTGAGCGCCTCTGTGACATCATTGAGCTTCGTGTCGGTCGAGGCGAGATCATCCAGCTTGTTATTGAGGTCGGCGGCCTTGTCCTCAAGGGCTTTCACCTCCGCCTGAAGCCCGGCGAGGCGTGTCTCATGCTGCGCGATCTGCGCGTGGATGTCTGCCAGACGTTTTTCGGCCTGCTCCCGCTCGGAATCGTCCATCGCCCGCGCGTCGCGGGCGTGTTTGTCGATCTCAGCCAGTCTGGCCTGCGCTTCCTTCTGCTGCTCGGCAAAGGCGGACTCCGCGTCCGATTTCCGCGTGTTGAGATTCGCGATCTGCTGCTCGGCGGCGAGATGCTGCTGCTCCAGATCAGCAAGCTGACCGCGAATCGCGGTCATGCGCTGCTCCGCAGCGGTCGTCTCGGCCTCGTGAGACTGCTGTTTGCCGAGAAGAGCGCCGATGGCGGCATCCAGCATGCCGCGCTGGTTTTCCATCTGGCCGAGCGTCTGCGTCAGGGCGGTGAGGCGGTCCTCGTTGCCACGCAGCTCGTTCACACGTGCCGCGACGGCTTTCTCTTCGCCGCCAAGCTGGGCGATCTGAGTCTGCGCGTGCTGCACCTGCTCCTGCGCCTTCGCGAGCGAAGCGTTGACTGCTTCGAGCTCGTTTTGCTTGGTCTCGCGCTGAGATTCGAGTTTGGCGAGATCGCCGCGACGCACGTCGAGCTGTTTGTCGAGATCCTGAAGTTCCGTGCTGCGCTTGGAGCGCTGCTCGGCCTCTGACTTCTGCGCGTCAGCCTGCAAGGCAGCGAGACGCTTCACCTCGGCATCCGCGTCGGCGATCTGCTTTTGCAGCGCGGTGAGTTTCTGCGACGTGGTCTTCTCGTCGTCGGTGAGCTTGGCGACGGCGGCTTCGCGCGATTTGAACTCGTCGGTGGTCTTTTTGAGCGAATCCTGCTGCGAGGTCAGCTCACTCTGCACTTTCGTCAGTTCCGTCTGCGTCTTCGTCAGATCCGCACGACGGGTTTCAAGCTGCTTGTCGAGATCCTGCAACTCGGTGCTGCGTTTGGAGCGCTGCTCGGCCTCGGATTTCTGCGCGTCGGCCTGCAAGGCGGTGAGGCGCTTCACCTCGGCATCGGCGGTGGCGACTTGTTTCTGCAAATCGGCCAGTAGTTTCGATGTGGCAGCCTCGTCGGCGGCCAGTTTGGCCACGGCGGCTTCGCGTGATTTCGCTTCATCAGTGGCCTTGGCGAGCGCGGCTTGCTGCGAGGTGAGATCGCCCTGCGCTTTCGCCAAATCGGCCTGCGTCTTGCCAAGATCGGCGGTTTTGGCGGTGATCTGGGCTTCAAGGCCTTGAAGCTCGGCGCCGCGTTTCGATTTGAGCTCGGCCTCGGATTTCTGCGCGTCAGCCTGGAGCTGGGTGACTTCCTTGAGCTTCGACTCACCGGCGGTGATCTGCGCCTGTAAGGCGGCGAGCTTTTCGCTGGCCGCAGCGACCTCGGCGACGGCCTTTGTGGCGGCAGCTTCTTTTGTTGTGGCCTCCTCACTGGTTTTCGTGAGTGTTGCGGTGATTTGATCGAGCGCGGCACGTTGGGTGACGACATCGGCCTCCAGCTTCTGCAATTCGGCGCTGCGCTGGGATTTCAGCTCGGCCTCGGATTTCTGTGCTGTGGCGAGGAGCAGGTTGATGGCGGCGACTTTGTCCTTCGCGGCGGTTTCCTCGGCCACGAGCTTCGCAATCGTGGTTTCGCGGTCTTTGCGCTGCTGTTCGGCCTCGGCGTGCAGCGTCTGCAAACTTTTTTGCGCGGTGGCGAGGTCGGCCTCGGCCTTGGAGACGAGCGTGCGGGTGGATTCGAGCTTGCTCTCGATATTTCCAAGATCGCGACGTTTGACGTCGAGCTTGCCGGCCTCGGTTTTGGCATTTTCCACGTCGGCGCGGCCGTTTTGCACCTGGCCGCGAAGTTTTTCGAGCTCGCTCTTGAATCCGGTGATCTCGGCCTGGGTTTGGCCAAGCTCCTTTTTGCGAGCTTCAAGCGTGACGTCGAGGGAGCGGATTTCATCGCGCCGTTTCTGCTCGACGGCGTTTTCAGCGCGGAGCGCGTCGCGCTGGCTTGTGAGCTTTTCGATCTCTTCACGCACCTCGGCGGCCTGTTTGGCGGTGGCTGGATCGGGTGCCGTGCCCCCTCCCGGCTTGGGCAGGAACGAAACCGGCGGCGTGACCGAGGGCGGTCGGGACACATCGGCAGGCGCACGCTGCACGACCGGTTTGGTGACCTCTATCTTGCCGGTTTCGGGGGCGGGTTTTGGCGGCTCGTCCTTGTCCCGTGCCGGGATGCTTTCGGTGTCGCCTTTTTTGCCATCCTCACGGGTGGGCTGGCCTTTGGGAGTGGCGACGGCTTTGGAACCGCCATCTGAGGCGAGACCCTTTGGCGCTCGCTCGCGGAACCGGCTCTCAAGCTGGCCGAACATGATGCGGTCGCCGCCTTTCACGCGGGCCCGCTCGACACGCTTGCCATTGACGAAGGTGCCGTTGGAGGACTTTAGATCGACAATTTCGTAACCCCCGTCCGGCTGGCGTACGAACTCGGCGTGGAAGGTGGAGATGAAGGTGTTGTCGATGACGATGTCATTGCCGGCGTCACGCCAGATGGAGAGCCGTTCTTCGAGGATGTCGAAGACGAACTCATTTCCATCGTTGAGATTGAAGGCCAGATATGGCATGCCGGACGCGCAAAGAAGACTGAAGAGCCTGAAGAATAAGGGTGGAAAATCAGTGAATCAAACTTAATGAAATTGGAGGCATCGGGAGAGACGCGGTGAATCTATTGTTTCAAAAACCAGTTCGATTGCACAGCATCATTTAAGATTTCTAAAATATGAAAGTCCGGCACTTCCTCAAGTATTTCAGCTTTCTGAGCCTGGTTTTGAATGGATTGAGCGGCTGTACGGCAGCCCCGGCCCTAATCCGCAACGAAGGCACCCAGCTTTCCCCTGCTCAGATGGATCGTGTGGGAAACCGCATCTGGCAGAATGAGTGCGGCGGCACCGTGGCCGGACTGACGAGCTGGAATGCAGGTGAGGATTTTGCATCCTTGGGCATCGGGCATTTCATCTGGTATCCGCAGGGGCAGAGAGGACCCTTTGAAGAGAGTTTCCCGCCATTGGTGGCTTTTTTTGAGGCGCGCGGCATTGCGGCGCCCGGTTGGATGAAAGGAGCCTGCCCATGGCCAACCAAGGCCGCATTCGAGGCAGACAAGAGCGGCGAACGCCAGAAGGAGCTGCGAACCCTGCTGAGCCGGACGGTGCGGCAGCAGACGGAGTTCATCATGGCCCGGATGGAACGCGCGCTGCCAAAGATGCTGTCGAAGTCATCGAACCCGGCGGGAGTGCGGTGGGCCTTTGATGGATTGAGGCAAACTCCAGAAGGGACTTTCTGCCTGATCGATTATGTGAACTTTAAAGGCGAGGGCACCAGCCCGAAAGAGCGTTATCAAGGCCAGGGGTGGGGTCTGCTGCAAGTTCTGGAAGACATGACAGGATCGAAAACCGCCTGGCAGCCAGGCCAATTCGCCGAAGCGGCCAAACGCGTCCTCAGCCGCCGCGTGGCCAACGCACCGCCCGAACGCGGCGAGAGGCGCTGGCTGGCCGGCTGGCACAACCGCTGCGAGGGCTACAAAAAGCCGCTCTGAGCGTGGCTATTCCTCCTTCCTCTCGATCTTGATCTTCGGCATGGTGCCAAAGACCTTGTCGAGCGTGTCGGTGAGGATGTTGCCATTCATCTCCTTGGAATGGCGCATCCCGAGACCGACGAGGAAGGCGATTATGAACAAGCCCGTGACGATGATAGCCGTCATACAGCCGCTTTCCGTCGTGTCCGGGTAGTTGCTGGCGGATGATTTGCCATAAGCACGGCGCACGGGACTGAGCGCACGTCCCGAAGCGGCCGGTCGGGAGCCAGGAAGCGAAGGCTCGTCAACGACATTGGCGGCTGGCTTCGGCAGCGTGTTAGAGAAACGGGGCGTGGCGAGGGGTTTCTCCTCCAGCACCTTGGGCGGATCTCCGGCATAGAACACCGCCTGCACGTCCCCAAAACCGACACGGTCGCCATCCTTGAGCAGCGCCTCCTCGATTTCCGCTCCATTGACGCGGGTGCCATTGCTGGAGTCCAGATCCTGCACGAAAACGCCCTTCTCAGACTGTTTGATGATGGCATGCCGCCCCGAGGACGAGGGGCAGGTGAGCACGACATTGCTCTCAGGGTGCCGCCCGATGGTGGTGACATCGTTTTCCAGCTTGTGAACGAGCGTGGTGCCGTCCTCCATGTAAAAGACTACCGAGGCCATGAAAATGCAGAGGGGTGAGAGGGTGAAAGTTCGTCCATTCCTGAGTCAGGCACGAACAGCGGAACAGAAACTTGGGATTTTCCTGATGCAACGGCTATGTTCGCATGTGACAGTGAAATTCCCATCCGATTGTGTCATGCGCACTCCAGCCGCCTTCTCATCCCTCGTTTCCACCGCCCTTTTCGTATTGACGCTGCTCATGCCGCCAGTTTGGCTGCATGCCGGCGACAAAGAAGACGCCGAGGCCGCCGCCCACGCGCTGGCCTACGACCAGGAGAAGGAGGAATTCAACATCCGCGCGGAAACCTGGCAGAAAGATCTCGGCCCCAAAACCGGCAAAGCCCTGCGCATGCAGCTCTACAAGGGCAACGAGTACTGCTTCTGCGTCGCCGTGCCGAAAAAATCCGGCGTTCACATCACCGGCGCGGTGCTGGATCTCGAAGGCAAGCCCGCCGGCGAAATCCTCCCCGTCCTCGATGGCTGGGGCTTCGTGCTTTTCTACAAGCCGAAGAAAACCGGCATGTACATGATCGCCATTCATCAGACCGACCAGGGCAAGCGCAAGGACGTGCCCTGCGCCATGGTCACCGGTTACAAGTGAGCCGGGACGGTCTGACTCCGCAACCTGCGGACTTAGGCTGGTGCCGAATCGACACCTGGCAGTTGAGCCATTGGCAGCCCGATGCTGTGCTCTTACGCTTCAACGCGCCGCGAGACACCGGATGTGCAGCCGATCTTCGAGTGCGGAAAATGACGGCTCACACAAAAACAACGTTGCTCTAGGCCCTCCGCTCTCTGCTATCCCCGCCCTCGCATGTTTCACGTCGCTGAAGATCACGAAGAAGGAGTTGCTGGCCGCATCTCGCGGCCGCCACTGGCGCCGCGCATGCGTTTCGCCTTCTCCAACGACGGGAAGATGGCCGAGTCGCCGCAGTTCGAGTATCGCCCGCAGCAGCAGCGCATGGCGGAGCTGGTGGGGGCGGCGCTGGATGGCAATCATGCCTTCGTCTGCGAAGCCGCCACCGGCGTCGGCAAATCGCTCGCCTACCTCGTTCCCGCTGTCACGTTTGCGCTGGAGCAGAAGCGCAAGGCCATCATCTGCACGCACACGATCAATCTGCAGGAGCAGCTCATCTCCAAAGACATTCCCATCGTCAAACAGCTCGTCGGCGACTTCCACGCCGAGATTCTCAAAGGCCGCGGCAACTACATCTGCCCCACACGCCTCAAACGCGCGCTCAACGAGTCCGGCGACCTCTTTTCCACCTCCGAAGCCTCCGAGTTGAAGCTCCTGCTCGACTGGGTGGCCGAAACCGAGGACGGCACGCTCAGCGATCTCGATTTCACGCCTTCCGCTCGCGTTTGGTCACTCGTATGCAGCGAGCCGCATGCCTGCACGCCGCGTCGTTGCCCGCCCGGCAGCCGCTGCTGGTATCAGGACGTGCGCCGCCGCATGGAGCAGGCGGATGTCGTGGTGCTGAACCATACACTGTTCTTCACGCTGCTCGCCTCCGCCGATGAAACCAGCACCGAGGACTGCAATTTCCTCTTCCCGCGCGACTTCGTCATCCTCGACGAGGCCCACACCATCGAGAACGTCGCCGCGAAGGCCTTCGGCCTGCACATCAGCGAGTCGAACATCAAATTCGAGCTTGGCCGCCTGCACAATCCGAAGACCCGCAAAGGCTTCTTCCAGCTCGTGGGCGACAAAGACGGCGTGCGCGAGGTTTTGATGGCGCTGGACAGCGTGGACACCTTTTTCCGCGCCGCCGAGGCCAGTTGCAAATTCAACGCCATGGGGCGCGAATTCCGAGTGCGCGAGCCAGGACTCGTGGAGGACACGCTCAGTCTTCCGCTGCAACGTCTCGCCCAAAAAGCCATCAAAGCTGGCGATGCCGCCAACAAAGAAGGCACCAAGCTCGAACTGCTCGACCTTGCCAAACGTCTCAGCGCCATTCGCATCGGCCTGAAGACCTTCCTTGATCAGGAAAACGAAGACCACGTTCATTGGGTCGAGCGCGGCGGCCTGGACAACCGCATCGTCTCCTTCCACACCGCGCCCGTCGATGTTGCGCCGCGTCTGCGTCAGATTTTTTTCGCCAGCCACAAGGCCTGTGTCTTCACCAGCGCCACATTGAGCATTGGAGACGATCCCAAGATCCGCTACTTCCGCAATCGCGTCGGTGCCGAAGACGCGCGTGCTGCCTTGATCGAAAGCCCCTTCGATTTCAAGAAGCAGATGAAGCTCTACCTGCTCAAAAAGATGCCGCAGCCCAGCGAGCCTGGCTATCTCGACCAATTAGAGCATTGGATCACGCATTTCATCGACCTCAGCATCGGCCGCGCCTTCATTTTGTTCACTAGCTACAGCCAGATGACCTCCCTGGCCGACAAACTCGAAGCCCACTGTGAAAAACGCGGCTGGCGGCTCCTCGTGCAAGGTCGCGGCATGCCACGGCATCAAATGCTCGCCGAATTCAGGAACGACACCCACAGCGTCCTCTGCGGCACCGACAGCTTCTGGACCGGCGTCGATGTTCCCGGTGAATCCTTGAGCAACGTCATCATCACGCGCCTTCCCTTCGCCGTGCCCGACCATCCGCTCACCGCCTCGCGCATCGAGCACCTCGAAGAACAAGGCCTCAACGCCTTCACCGAATACAGCGTCCCCGAGGCCATCCTCAAACTCCGCCAAGGCGTCGGCCGGCTCATCCGCACCGCCACCGACAAAGGCATCTGCGCCATCCTCGACAACCGCATCCTCACGAAGCCGTATGGCCGCGCGTTTTTGTCATCGTTGCCTGAGTGTCCGACGGAGATTCTGCAATGAGCGTGAAGCAGGCTGCCAGCCTGCTTTATGTCACGGGAACAGCCCGCGAATCTGCTTCGCCTCATGCACACGCTGGATGCCGAGGCTCAGGGCGGCGAAGCGCATGCTCACGCCTCGTTTCTTACTGAAGTTCAGCGCTTGCATGAAGGACTGCTCCAGGATGCGGTAGAGCTTGCTCATCACCTCACCCTCGTCCCAGAAGAAGCTTTGCAAGTCCTGCACCCATTCGAAGTAGGAGACGATCACGCCGCCGGCGTTGCACAGAATGTCGGGGATCACGAAGATTTCCGGGCGCTGGGAGATGATGGCATCAGCCTCGGGCGTGGTGGGGCCGTTCGCGCCTTCGGCGAGGATGCGGCATTGGATCTTCGCGGCGTTGTCGGCGGTGATTTGGCGTTCCAGCGCGGCGGGAACGAGGATGTCACAAGGCGTCAGCAACAGTTCCGCATTGGTGATCTCTTGCGCGCCGTCAAAGCCGACGATACTGCGCGTTTTGGCGACGTGCTCGTCGAGCTTGGCGAGATCAATGCCGTTGGCGTTGAACAAACCGCCATACGCATCGCTCACGGCGATGATTTTGATGCCCATGCGGGAGAGTGATGCCGCCGCGACGGCACCGACGTTGCCATAGCCTTGCACGACCGCCGTTGATCCGCTCGCCGCGATGCCGAGCGTGTCCATCGCACGAGAAATCAGATACGCCACGCCGCGTCCGGTCGATTCACGTCGCCCGAGCGAGCCGCCGATGCTCACCGGCTTGCCCGTGACCACCGCAGGCACGCAGTGGCCGGTTTGCAGCGAGTAAGTGTCCATCATCCACGCCATCGTCTGCTCGTTAGTGCCCATGTCCGGCGCGGGGATGTCAATCTGCGGGCCGATAAAGGGGATCAGTTCCTGCGTGTAGCGTCGCGTCACGCGTTCCAGCTCGCCGATGGAAAGCTCACGCGGATTGCACGTGACCCCGCCTTTGGCTCCGCCGTACGGCAAGCCGGTCAGCGCACATTTCCAGCTCATCCACATCGCAAGAGCCGCCACTTCGCCGAGCGTCACGTCATGGTGAAAACGCACGCCGCCTTTTGTGGGTCCGAGTGTGAGATGATGCTGCACACGGTAGCCCATGAAGACCGTGGTGCTGCCATCATCGCGCCGCACTGGCATCGCCACGCTCACGGAGCGTTTGGGCATCTTCAGGCGGTCGCGGGCGTTTTCCGGGATCTCCAAAAAGTCGGCCACCAGGTCAAACTGCTGGCAGGCCATGCGGAAAACGGGCGTGTCATAGACTTGCGGGATCATGTTGCTCATGGTGCCCGAACTATGTCGCAGACTGGTTGTTTGCCACGCGCAAATATTGGTGTCTTGACAGAACCACCGGGTCTTGAACAAGATCACCGCCATGCGCCGCCGCAAGTTTCTCGTTTCCACCGCAGGCATGCTGACACTGCGCCCCGCCTGCCTGCGCGCTCAAAACGCTCCGCCTTCGGCGCTGTCCTTCATCGTCGTCACCGACACGCATCTCGGCTACAAGGACAAGGATGCCGCGCAGAAGCTGTGGAGGCAAACCGCGGCCGAAATCGCCGCCGTCGAAGGCGCGTTCGTGCTGCATCTTGGCGATGTCATCGATGGCGGCCGCGTGGAGCAGTATCCCGTCTATCTCGAAGGTCGGAAGCTCATCTCGAAGCCGGTGTACGAAGTTCCCGGCAACCACGATCCGGTAGCAGGCTTTCAACAGCATATCCGCCCGCAGGTGGACACGTTCTTTGATCATCAATGGCTGCGCGTCGTGCTCATGAACAACGCGCGCCGAGATTCACACGAAGGCTTTTTCACCAGCGAGCAGATCGCGTGGCTCGGCAGGACGTGCGACGAAGCTGCCGCCAAGGATCTGAACCTGCTGCTCTGCTGCCATGTGCCCGTGCATGACAACAAGCACCCGGACCGCGGCTGGCATGTGAAACCCGGCAACGGGCAGGCGGGATTCTATGAGATCGCGAAAAAGCACGCGCCGCGCATCCTCGCCGCCTTTCACGGCCATTTTCACAACGGTCTGCGCGGCTGGAACGATCATGTGCCCATGCATGAAGTCTGCTTCCCTTCGGCGCTCTACAACCAGGACCGCAAACTCGAATCCCAGCAGGCTCCTGGTTACAACCCGTCCGAATTTCGGCCCGGTTTCACACTCGTCAGCATCATGAACGGTGCCCTGCATCTGCGCTTCAAAGCCGTGGGCGACGAGCCTAAACCTCTGCGCGAACTGAAGCTCGGTGCGGCTTGATGAATTGGTTGTCTTTCCCTCTCGTCCGTGACTGAATAACACCATGCCCGCCGCCAAAGCGCCCGCCAGCCTACGCCGACTCTTCGATGAGATCGGCACCGTCGATTACGTCGGCATCGAGGAACGTGTGGCGAAGTACACCACTCGCAGCATCAAAAGGAAGTCGAAGGTCTTCGGCCTGCGTCTCGCGGTGACGATGGTCGATCTCACGACGCTCGAAGGCAAGGACACGCCCGGCAAAGTCGCCTCCCTTTGTCAAAAAGCTCTCACGCCGCACGATGTCGGCGACGTTCCTTCCACCGCTGCCGTCTGCGTATATCCCGCGATGGTTAAGCACGCCAAGAAGCACGTTGGTGGCACGAAAGTGAAGATCGCCTCTGTCGCGACCGCTTTCCCATCCGGCCAGGCACCGCTCAAAACACGACTCGCCGAAGTCCATGCCGCCGTGAACGATGGAGCCGATGAAATCGACATGGTCATCAATCGCGGCGCTTTTCTGGCGGGTGAATTTGGTCGCATGCAGGATGAAATTGCCGCTGTGGTCGAGGCCTGCGGCAAAGCGACGCTGAAGGTCATTCTCGAAGTCAGCGAACTCGAAACCTACGACAACATCCGCGCCGCCAGCTTCCTCGCGATGCGCGTGATCCGCCCGAATGACTTCATCAAAACCAGCACCGGCAAGACTTCGTCGAACGCCACGCTCGGCAACAACCAGGTCATGCTGGAGGCCATCCGCGATCATTTCCTCGCCACTGGCGTTCCCATCGCCATGAAGCCCGCCGGCGGCATTCGCACCGCCAAGCAGGCGCTGCACTTCCTCGTCGCCGTCAAAGAAACCCTCGGCGACGACTGGCTCAACAACCGCCGCTACCGCTTCGGTGCCTCCGCCCTTCTCAACGACCTCGTCCGCCAGCTCGAAAAAGAGCGCACTGGTGCCTACCAGGCCCCGTGGAATTTCAGCGACGCCACAGAGGGGTATTAGACAGTATGTGCAACTCCATCATCATGGCTATGACTGTGGCTGACAAACTAGGACTGGTGATCGTCATCCTGCTGTTTTGTATCGTTCCTCTGGCTGTGTTTAGCGAGAATCCCGGGCTTACTCCAAGCGGGTACGTCCAACTTGTTGCCATTGTGGCGACCATGATTGGGGCGTTGGTGATGTTCCGAAAGAAAAGGGGCATCGGTCGAATCCTTGCTGTGTGCGCATCCTACGCGGTGGCAACATTGATCTCAAATCTGGTCGCGATGGCGCTTATTCCACACCTTATGCACTAAGAGTTTATGCCGAAGAAACTTTCCAAGGCCAATCCTGCCCGCGAACTCGTGTTTGGCGATCTGTGGGAGTTTGATCCCGCGCCGGAAACGGCGAACCCGAAGCTGAAAAAGCGCTACGATCTTTTCATCAACGGCTCCTTTGTGCCGTCGCAGTCGGGGAAGTATTTCGCCACGATCAATCCGGCGAATGAAACGAAGATCGCCGACATTGCGCTGGCAGATGCAGCTGATGTGGATGCGGCCTGCAAGGCGGCGCAGAAGGCTTTCACGAGCGTGTGGGGCAAGATGCCGGGCAAGGAGCGCGGGAAGTATCTGTATCGCATCGCACGGCTGCTACAGGATCATGCGCGGGAGTTTGCCATCGCAGAGACACTGGATGGTGGGAAGCCGATCAAGGAATCCCGCGACTTCGACGTGCCGATGGCCGCGGCGCATTTCTTTTATCACGCGGGCTGGGCGGACAAACTGGAGTTTTTGGCCCCAGGACGTCAGCTCGCACCTCACGGCGTAGTAG
>CAMCWM010000111.1 GCA_945882215.1 Akkermansia muciniphila
ATTCGTCACATCATCGAGAAAGCGCTGCCGCGCGACCTTCGCGACCTCCATGCCGGTGAGTTCCCACGGCCCCATCCGGAGGAAACCGGTGGCGATGAGCTTTTCGGGATCATTGGGCTGCATCTCATCCCCCGCGATCTGCTCGACGATGAACTGGTCGAACGGTTTGTCCGCGTTGAAGCTGCGCACGACGTAGTCACGGTAACGCCAGGCATTGCCGCGCTCGTAGTCATTCGCAAAGCCGCTGCTGTCCGCGTAGCGCACGACATCCAGCCAGTGCCGCGCCATGCGCTCGCCGTAGTTGGGGCTGGAGAGGAGTCTGTCGATCAGGGAACGGAAAAGATCGGTCCGATCGGATGGATCAGCCTGAATGCAGGCAGTGGTGAACGCTTCCACCTCCTCCGGTGTCGGCGGCAGCCCTGTGAGATCAAACGTGGCGCGGCGGATGAGCGTCCGCGCATCCGCCTCCGGCGCAGCCTCCTTCACCGCGAGCAGCGCATCCACAGGATGCATCTCCTTGTCCCCTTGTCTGAGGGTCTCCAAGTCTGGCTTCTTCACCGGCTGATAACCCCACAGGGATTCGGGTTTATACCGGCGGTTTGCCCACTCCGGCGTCAACGCAGCCTTGACCTTCACGATGATGCCATCCTCGGCGCTCCATTTCTCAGCGCTCGCCTTTGCGATGGCATTTCGCTTCGCCTCCTCGGGCCACGGCGCACCGCCTGCGATCCATTCCTTGATCCACGCGAGCTGCTCCGACTTGAGCTGGTCCGCCTCCTTCGGCGGCATGGGCTCCCAGTCCTCGTGCTGTCGTGTGGAGGCGAGATACAGCGGGCTTTCCTCCGGTTTGCCGGGCACGAGCGCCTTCACACCGCTCTCGCCGCCCTTCGTGGCGCTTTCGAGAGAGCGCATGTCATAGTCCGCCTTGATCTTCTTTTCGTCATTCCCATGGCAGGCGAGGCATTTCTCCTGAAACAACGGCCACACGCGTCGGACGAAGAGGGACTCCGCATCCTGAGCGTGAAGCGCGGATGCGAAGAGGAGAAAAAACGCGGCTTTGCCAGTCATGTGCTGGAAACGCTGCCGGATGGCTCAGCGTTTCTTCAAATGCTTCGCGAAAAATGCCTCGCTGGCGCTCACGCAGGCGTCGAAGGCCTTTTGCTGGCCGAGGAAGGCATGCGGGGCCTGCGGGATGATTGTGAGGCCGGTGGGGATGGTGAGCTTGGCAAGATCGGCACGTGCTTCGTCGGCGTGGGTGCTGGGGTCGTCGAGTTCGCCAGTCATGAAGAGCAGGGACGGGTCGGCTTTGTCGAGGTGATGACGTGGGGAGGCGAGGGCGTAGGTTTGCGGGACCTTGGCTTGTGAATCGCCGAGAAAGGTGCGGTAGAAGGGATCGTCGGGCTTGCTGCTGAGCTCGCCGATGCGGGCACTTTCGAGATCGCTCTGCGCTCCCATGGCGATGCCGGCCTGCACGGCGCTGGATTGATCGGCGTGGCCGCCGTCGCCTTCGAGTTCCTTCACGCCGCCGCTGGTGGTGAGCAGCGCGGCGAGATGACCGCCTGCGGAGAGGCCGGTGACGCCGATCGCATTGGCGTTGATGCCAAATTTGGCTGCATTCGCTCGCAGGAAGCGCACGGCGGCTTTGCAATCCTGAATCGCGGCGGGAAACTTCGCTTCGCCGCTGAGGCGATAGCTGATGGTGGCCGTGACAAAGCCTTTTGCGGCCAAGGCTTGCGCGAGATTGGCCATTGATGCGCGCTCGCCCTTATACCAACCGCCGCCGTGGATGCAGATGATGGCGGGCAGCGGCTGCGATGTGGATTTGGGCTTCCAGAGGTCGAGCTGCATCTCACGCTGGCCGTAGCGGGCATAGACGAGGTCGGGATGCGCTTCGAGCGCGGCGGTGACTTCGGGCGCGAGCTTGGTGGGAGCGGGTTTGGGCTGCTGAGCGAGAGCAGTGACCGTGAGAAGTGGCAGAAGGATGAGGAAACGCATGGTTTTGGTTGGCAAAGAATAGGAGCAGTTAGCGAGGAGTCGTGGGCGATTTCATCAACTCCGCCATCCGCGTGAGCTTTTCCACAACATCAGCATGTTCGGCGGAAACGTCGTGTTGCTCAGCAAGGTCGGTTTGGAGGTCGAAGAGCATGGTTTTCGGTGTGAGGTGGAGTTTCCAGCGGCCTTCGCGGAAGGATTCGAGGCGGCGCTCTTTGTAGCCGTAGAGGGAGTAGAGAGTGGTGCGGCGGGATTTGGCCTTGGGATCAAGGAGGAGGTCAAGCTGGTCAAGGCCGTCAAGATTCGCGGGTGGTGGCGTTTCGCAGAGACGGGCAAAGGTGGGCAGGAGATCAAGGGTGCTGAGCATTTCCGCGCAGACACGATTCGCGGGCACTTGGCCGGGCCACCAGGCGAGGCAGGGGACACGCAGACCGCCTTCATACACGGTGTGCTTGCCACCGCTGAGCGGCGCGGCACTGCCGGGTGTCTTGCGCTCGGGGCCGTTGTCGCTGGTGAAGATGACGAATGTCTTCTCCGCGAGGCCCAGCGTGCGCAGCTTGTCGAGGATCTGGCCGGTGCTGTGGTCGAGTTCTTCGATGTCATCGCCGTAGAGACCGCGTTGGGACTTTCCTTTGAACTTTGGCGACGCGTCGAAGGGCAGGTGAGGCATGGCGTGGCCGAGGTAGAGGAAGAAGGGGCGTTCGCGATTGGCTTCGATGAATTTCAGCGCCTCGGCGGTGTAGAGGCCGGTCATCTCGGCGGGCACGGCGGGACGTTTCTCCACCGCATTACCACGCAGCACGGGCATGCCTCCTTCCTTTTCAAAAACAACGGTCTCCCAGTGGTCGAGGTTGTGCAGCACGCCGTAATAGCTGTCGAAACCCTGGTCCATTGGCCTCATGCCTTTGACGAAACCGAGATGCCATTTGCCGATGCAGCCGGTGCTGTGGCCGGCGGCTTTGAAAACCTCTGCCAGGGTTGTTTCGCTGCCTGCGAGGCCGTTCTGCGCATCTGGCCGCAGCACGCCAGTGGCGAGTCCGACGCGTCCAGGATATTTTCCCGTCATCAATGCGGCACGAGACGGCGTGCAGAGCGCTGAGGTCACAGAAAAGTCGGTGAAGCGTGTGCCCTCCGCCGCCATGCGGTCGAGATGCGGCGTGCGGATGTCCTTTGCGCCGTAGCAGCCGAGATCGCCGTAGCCGAGGTCGTCGCAGTTGATGAGGATGACACTCGGCGGAGCCGAGAATGACGAATGCAGAGCCGAGCAAAGCGAGACAGCCAGCATCGCGAAGCGCATGCTGCCCCGCAGGGGGGAGCGCAGCGAAGCAATGAGGAATGACGAAAGGATGAGCCAAGCTGGTTTCATGACCGCTAAACGGCGGCATCAGGCCAGCATTTCTTTGATCACATGCCCTTCGACATTCGTGAGGCGGCGCTGGAAGCCGTTGTGCTCGAAGGTGAGGCGCTCGTGGTCGAGTCCGAGGAGGTGGAGGATGGTGGCGTTGAAGTCGTAGAGCGGATGGATGTCCTTCACGGCTTTCTGGCCGAGTTCATCGCACTCGCCGGTGCTGACGCCGGGCTTCACGCCTGCGCCGGTCATCCAGCAGGTGAAGCCATCGGGATTGTGATCACGGCCCTTCGCGCCTTTTTGGAAGAAGGGCATGCGGCCAAACTCGGTACACCACACGACAAGTGTGTCTTGGAGCAATCCGCGCTGTTTGAGATCGCGGATCAGCGCGGCGGCGGGCTGGTCGAGGATCGAAGCATGCACGTCATACTGCCCTTTGAGATCGCTGTGGCCGTCCCAGTTGAGTTTGCCGCCGCTGGCATACGCGCCGTTGAAAAGCTGCACAAAACGGACGCCTTTTTCGATGAGTCGCCGCGCAAGGATGCAGTTCTTGGCGAAGGCGGCCTTGTCGGCGTTCTGCGTGTCGTCGGCACCGTAGAGTTTCAGGATGTGGGCAGGCTCGGTGCGGAGGTCATTGATCTCTGGCACGCTGAGCTGCATGCGCGCCGCGAGTTCGTAGCTGGCGATGCGTGCGGCGAGTTTGCCATCGCCTGGATTGGCCTCCAGATGACGTGCGTTCATCTTTTGCAGCAGGGAACGCGCGGCTTGATCGGCCTGTGCGGAGACTCCAGGAGCGGAGAGATGACGCACGGGGCTTTTGGAACTCATCGTCGTGCCTTGAAAGGCGGCGGGCAGGAAGCCGGGGCCCCAATTGTTTGCGCCATTTTGCGGCACTCCACGCGGATCAGGAATGGCGACGTAGGACGGGAGATCCTGGTTCTCGCTGCCGAGCGCATACGTCGTCCAAGCGCCGAGACTCGGGAAGCCATCGAGCACGGAACCGGTGGAGAGGAAGTTCTCCGCCGGTCCATGCGTGTTTGATTTGCTCGTGAGCGAATGCACGAAGGCGAAGTCATCCGTCAGTTCGGCGAGGTGCGGGATCATGTCGCTCACCCACTTACCGGTCTGGCCGCGTGGACGGAAGGCATACTGAGGCCGCGCGAGATTGCCTGCGGGGCCTTGGAATGTCACAGCGGGGCCGCCCGGCAGAGGTTTGTCGTCCCACTTGATCAGCTCCGGTTTGTAATCCCAGGTCTCAAGCTGGCTCACCGCACCGGCGCAGAAGATGACGACGACGTTCTTCGCCTTTGCCGGGAAATGAGGCTGTCGCGGCGCATAGGGTCGTGCGGGATCAATGACCGGACCATTCGCCGCGAGCAGGCCATCAAGGCCGAGCAAGTTCGTCAACGCGATGGAGCCGAGCGCGGTGGCGCTGTTCGAGAGGAAGCCACGTCGATCGAGCAAAGCACGGCCAGGGATGGAAAGATGTTCGGCGTGCGGACTCATGGGACGAAGAGGAACTCGTTGCTGTTGAAGAGTGCGCGGCAAAGTGTGACGAGGCCGTGTTGTTTGATGATGGATGCGGTTTCTTCGAGTTCTTCGCGTGTTGGCGCACGACTGAGGGCGAGTTGGTAGGCGCGGGTGATCTGTTTGGCGCTGTCTTCACCGGCTTCCTTTTTCACGCGGGCGGCGAAGGCATCAGCCTGGGCGAGAGTGAAGAGGCTGTTGAAGAGGTTGAGGGCTTGGATGGGAGTGGTGCTGGCGCGGCGGATGGCGGTGCTTTGGCCGGCGTCAGGGCAGTCGAACGCGCCGAAGACGGTCTCGGGCTCGCGGCGGACTTTGTGGGCGTAAATCATGCGGCGCTGATTGTCGGGCGTGAAGGTTTCGATGGGGTCGAAGCCGCTGAGGCCACCGCGTTGATCGAAGAGATTGAAGCCGCGGCCATGCATCTTGAGATTGAGCTGGCCGCTGACAGCGAGCATCGAGTCGCGGATGGATTCGGCTTCGAGGCGGCGGGAGGGGAAGCGCCAGAGGTAGCGCACATCGGCGTCTTTTGCAGCGGCGTCAGACGAATCTGACATGTCGGACGACTGACGGTAAACGGCGCTCATCACGATTAACCGATGCATCTGCTTCACGCTCCAACCACTGCGGATGAATTCGGCGGCGAGCCAGTCGAGCAACTCGGGATGGCTGGGTTTCATGCCCATGCGGCCGAAGTCACTTGGCGTTGGCACGAGGCCGGTGCCGAAGTGGCCTTGCCAGATACGGTTCACCATGACGCGGGTGGTGAGCGGGTTCTGAGGACTCGCAATCCACTCGGCGAGAGCTTGGCGGCGTTGTTGCTCGGCGGATTCCTTGGGCAGTTTCAAATCACCGAGGGCAGTGAGGACGGCGGGAGTGACGGGTTCCTTCGGTTGCTCGGGATCGCCGCGATTGAGCAGGCGGATGTCATCCGGCGTGCGAAAGGTGCCAGCGAAGACTTTTTGCGCGTTCTCAGCGGCTTTGATCTTGGATTCGATGTCGGCTTTTTCCTGGATGAGCGGTTTCGCGCGCTTGGCTTCGTCGGGGCTGAGGCCGCTGAGGGTGGGCTTCGTTTGCTTTTTGTTCTGTGGATCAAATTTTTTCCGGTCGCTGGCATCGGCGACGGTTTGCCACAGGCCTGCGCTGTCGCCGCTTTCGATTTGATAGTCGATGGCGAGGCGGTCGGTGAATTTGCCTTCGCGATCACGGCCCCAGACGACGCGCTCAATGGTTTGCTCCTGCTTGAATTCCAGTTCGACCCAGCCTTTGCCTTTCTCGGCGGCCATCCAACTGCGCCCGTTGCCGTAGCGGCCATCGTTGATGAAGCGCAGTTCGTGACGCTCGGCCACACCGATGTCGCCACCAGATTTGCGCAACGTGCCTGCGGTGGCGAGCGCGACGTTTTCGCCGCTGGTGTTGAAGACTTCGAGTTCGTCGATGCAGGGCTCCAGGTTGTTCGTGGCCTTGATGGTGAAGCGCACGCGCCTGGCCTTCATTGGCGCGAAACGGTCCGCGTTTTCACGGGCGTTGATCATGGGACGCTCGGTGCCGGATTTCACCAAGGGGACGAAGTGGGCGAGTTCTTTGTCGATCTCGGCGAGACGTGGCTGGAGACGTTTGGCCTCCGCGCGTGCGGCATCGGCCTCGGGCGTGCGCAGATCGCGGTCCCCATACTCGACCCCGGCGACGAAGGCCTGCATGGCGTAATAATCCTTGGCGGTGATGGGATCGAATTTGTGATCGTGACAGCGTGCGCAGCCGATGCTGAGGCCGAGGAAGGTCTGGCCGATGTTTACGACGATCTCGTCGATGGAATCCTGTCTCGCGAGGCGCTTGGATTGATCGTCTTTGCCGATCTGTCCGGGCAGCAAGACAGATGCGGTGACGAGGAAGCCGGTGGCGGCGTCCTGGCCCATCGCATCGCCGACGAGCTGTTCTTTGATGAAGCGGTCGTAGGGCGTGTCGTTGTTGAAGGCATTGATGACGTAGTCGCGGTAGGGCCAGGCGTTTGGGCGCTCGGTGTTCACTTCAAAGCCATGCGTGTCAGCGTAGCGCACGACATCGAGCCAGTGCTGGGCCCAGCGTTCGCCGTAGCGTGGGGATGCGAGGAGGCGCTCGACGACAGCGGCGTGGTTTTTGTCCGACAGGTAGGAGGCCACTTCCTCCGGCGTCGGCGGAAGGCCGGTGAGGTCGAAGGTGACGCGGCGCAGCCAGGAGACGGGATCGGCTGGCGGAGAGCGGTGCAAGCCTTGCTCGGCGAGTTTCGCGTCGATGAGCGCATCAATCTCTCCGCCCTTCGCTCTTTGCCCTTCGCTTTTCAGCGGCTTGAAGCTCCAGTGATCGCGGCGGTCTTCGAGTTTGGCGAGATCGACGCCATCAGGCCATGCAGCGCCTTCGTTGATCCACGCCGTGAACGTTTCGATCTCGTTGGAGGAGAGCTTGCCTTTGGGAGGCATGAGTTCGTCCTCGTCATCGGTGGTGAGGAAGTGGATGAGTGGGCTGTCCTTCGCGTTCTTGGCGATGATGTCAGGCGCATGATTGTCGCCGCCTTTGAAGGCGAGCGATTTGATGTCGAGGCGCAGACCGGACTTTTGCTTCTTTTCGCCGTGGCACTCGTAGCAGTGCTTTTGGAAGATGGGGCGCACATCGCGCACAAAGTCGATAGGCGCGGCGAGGGCGGAGGTGGTGAGAAGAAGGCAGAGGAACCTCATGAATCGTGATCAGCGGTAGGGATTGCCGGCGGCGTGGAGGGCGCGGATTTCGTCGTCGGTCATGGCGCGGCCGAGCAGGAGCAGTTCGTCCACGCGACCGCTGAGTTTGCGGTCGTTGCGGTTCCAGTTGCCGATTTGCGCGGGTCCGAGCCGTGCCGGATGCGCGACTTGAAAGCGGACTTCCTTGTCGAACCTGCCGTTGAGGTAAAAGCGCACGGTTCTGGCCTGAGAATCATAAACGGAGGCGAGGTGGACCCAGCGGCCTTGCTCAGGGAGCACGGGCGTGAGTGAGTCCGCCTCATACTGCTGACCGGAGCCTGGGGCGAGGGTGTTGGCACGGAGCGCGAGGCGCATGGTGGCGTGGTGTGTGACCATCCAGTGAGCCTGGCCTGGATTGCTGGAATCCCAGCCATCCGTGTGCAGCAGCGACTGGTAGGGCGCACCCAGGCGGTCCAGCCGAACCCAGGCGGCAAGCGTGAGCTTCGGCCAGTCGTGATCACCGCCAACGTCGAGTTTCAAATGGTCACCGACATGCACAAACTCGGGCGCATGTGAGCCAGGCCAGCGGCCTTGCACGCGGCGGTAAACGCCCGGCAATTCATCAGCGGACTCGAAATCGAGCAGCGCGATGAGCGCGGGATCGCTCTTCAATTTCGCCAGCGCTGCGTCCGACTGCCCACGCTGTCCGGCGGCGAGACCGGCGGTGAGGCCGGGCATCTCATCCGGCTGGATGAAGGCGGAAGAGCGCAGTTCGCGCGAGGTGCTGGCACCTTGATCAAAGCTCACGGCATCGCCGGTGCGCAGGCTTTGATTGGACGGTGCACCAGAGGCTTTGGCGATGACCTCGCCCTGAAACACATGAACTTCAGCAGCGCCGCTGGAGGGAACATCGACGCCGAAACGCGTGCCGAGGTCCACGGCATCGCCCGTGGGTGTGATGACCGTAAAACCTTTCGCCGCAGGAGGCACATCGGCGGCGAGACGTCCGCGCTTCATGTGCAGACGCTGAGCGGATTCGAAGTGGAATGCCGCTGGAGCTTCGATGACGATGCGTGCGCCGCGTGCGGTGACGAGAGCCACGGAACCTCCTTTGATCTCGTGCGATTCGCCGCGCAAAGCCGATCCATCGGCCATTTCGACGACCCCGGCGGCTTTTTCCACGGTGGCAAAGGCGCGACGCGAGTCCTGCCACCACCAACCGCCCAACAGCAGCGCCACACTGGCCGCTGCGGCGATCCAGCGAGGTGAGGCCGGGCGCCACTTGGTTTGGCGGATTACCGGCGCTTCATTTTTCGTCCAGCCAGCGGCCATCGCGGCGAGTGCGGAGTCCACGTTCAGGATTTCGGCATACTCGCGCCGCGCATCGGCATCTGCCAGCAGCAGCGCATTGAGCTGCTGCATCTCCGGCGCGGTGATGGAGCCGTCGAGGTAGGCTTCGATCAGTTGCGTGCTCATGACGCCACCTCCTGGGTCAAAGCGCGGCGGATGCACTCCAGCAGCAGCTTTCTCATGCGGTGCAGCCATTGATAAAAACCCGCGACCGTGCGCCCGCTGCCCTGCGCCACTTCCTGGATGCGCGACTCGGGCTGGTAGGCCTGCATGAGCAACTCGCGCTGATCACTGGGCACTTTCTTCATGCAATGCTCCAACGCCTCGCGCTGGCGTTCCAGGCGCGGCTCGTCCGCGGTGGTTTCATCGGCGATCTTGGTGATGACCTCTTCATCGAGCACCAAGCGGTCGCGTCCGCGATCACGCAGCCATGCCAGCACCTCAAAGCGCGCCACACCGAAGGCCCAGGCTTTGAAATCCGCCCCATCGCGGAACGAATCAAACTTCTCCCACAGCACCACGCTGATCTCCTGCATCACATCATCCGCGTCCGCCCGCGTCGGCACCAGCCGCCGTACATGCGCGCGGATGGCCGGCTCATGCGCGGTGAAGCTGCGCAGGAAGCGGTGATGGCGTTCGGTTTCGGCGGGGGACATGGGTGGCTGCGGAGTTATCTCCACGAGACGGGACAATTTTACGAACCATCTCGATTTGATTGGGCGGGAGCATTCGCGGCCACCGACGAACTTTTTGCTTCCCGATTGGTTAAGAAAGGCTTATTATCAGCAGGTTACGCCTTTTTCACCCTTCGCATGCCGCCCTTAGTCCTCCAGGAACGAATGTACGACCGCCGGGTCGGAGTCGCGCCATTGACGCAGTTGGACGACCTGCTGCGCGAACTCATCGCCAATGGCGGGCCGATGCCGAACGAGTACGCGCTCATGAATCGCACGCTGCGGCAGCTTGGTGATGCGGTGCGCGCGAAGGTGATCGCTCGCGATGATGTGCTGGCCTACGCGCAGGACATCACCCACAGGCATCTCGAAGGGACGATGCAGGCGCGGGCGCTGGGAAAAAAATTTGGCTACAGCGGCGACTTTGAGATGATTGAAGCGATCTACACGCTGCAAACGGCCCAAGAGCCGCACCTGCGCCGCTGGGATCTGTATTTCCACTCGCAGGCGGCGCCGAACGCGGTGCGTAATCGCAAGGCCTACTTCCATCAACTGCTGAACTCGCACACGGCGGGCCGTGCCAAGGCACCGCTACAGGTGTTGAACGTCGCCAGCGGTCCGGCACGGGATGTGCGCGAGTGGGTGCTCGACAATCCTGAGCGCGAGGTGTTTTTCGACTGCGTGGACGCGGAGATTCATGCAGTCGAACGTGCGAAAGTGATGTGTGCGCCGTTTGCGCAGCGGGTGGAGTTTTATCACCGCAACGTGCTGCGTTTTCTGCCTGCGAAGGGCTACGAGCTCGTCTGGTCGGCGGGTTTGTTTGACTACCTCACGGACCGCACCTTCGTGTATCTGCTGAAGGCGCTCATGGCTGTGACGAAGCGGGGAGGGGAAGTTGTGGTGGGCAATTTTTCCGACTTCAATCCCAGCCGCGATTACATGGAGCTGCTGGGCGACTGGGTGTTGCAGCATCGCACGCGTGATCATCTGCGTGAGCTGGCGCTGGAGGCGGGCGTGGCGGCGGATTCCATTGACGTGCAGTGGGAGCCGGAGGGCGTGAATCTATTCCTGCATGTTCGGCGCTAAAGGCCTGCTTCACCTCTGCCAAGTCCAGTCGGAGAGGTTTCATCGTTGCACAGCATCGCTTGAAACGCGGAGCGGGCAGGTTACAGCGCAGGGATGTTCCGCGTTTCCATTCTCCCGCTCGCTCTCCTCATGCTGCTTGGCTCCTCCCGCGTGGATGCTGAAACGCCTGATCGCATCGTCGTGATGGTGAGCGTGGATGGCCTGGCAAACTTCTACCTCGACGATCCCGTGGCGGAGATACCGACGCTGCGTCGCCTGGTCGCCGAGGGGGCGCGTGCGCAGGGCATGATCGCCTCGATGCCCACGGTCACCTGGCCGAATCACACCACGCTGGTCACGGGCGTGCATCCCGGAAAGCATGGCGTGCTTGGCAACAGCGTGCTTGATCGTGCGAAGAATGAGATCGTGCCGCTGGTGGTCGATCCCCTCTTCAACAAGGACGAGATCGTGAAGGTGCCGACGATCTACGACCTCGCGAAGCAGGCGGGATTGAAGACGGCCGCGCTGATCTGGCCGGCGACTCGCGGTGCTCGCACGCTTGATTGGACCATCCCGGATGTGGGCACGCTGGCGCTGGTGAAGCAGTTCGCCACACCCTCGCTGCTGGAGGAATTCACCGCGAAAGGCATCCCCTGGGGCATGCAGGAAGAGTGGTGGAACACCGGGCGCATCGCCGAACGGGACCGCATGTTTGCGCAGATGGGGAAGCATCTGCTGGGCGTTCATCGCCCGCATCTGCTGCTCATGCATTTCGTGGAGCTCGATCACGCGCAGCACCGGTTTGGTCCCCGCTCTCCGCAGGCCTATGCCGCATTGAAAAATCAGGACGCGTGCGTGGGCGAAATCTGGCAGGAACTGCAGCGCACTCATGGCGGGCGCGCGACGCTGGTGGTGGTGTCTGATCATGGATTCATCTCCTACCGTCGGCGGATCCAGCCGAATGTGCTGCTGCGGCAGGAAGGGCTGCTCACCGCGTTCGGGACGCGCATCACGGGCGGCAGTGTCCGCGCCGTGGCGCAGGGAGGAGCCTGCTTCATTTATGTGCTGCGGGAGGAGGGCCGTGCGGCGCAGGTCGTGAAGCTCGCAGAGCAGTTCCGCCAACTGGAAGGCGTGGGAGCGGTGATCACACCGGGCGACTTCGCCGCCCATGGGCTGCCTGATCCTGCGAAGAACCCGCAGATGGCTGACCTCGTGCTTTCGGCGGCGAGCGGTTTCAATTTCGTGGACTCGCCGGCAGGCGATGTGGTCGTGACGCCGCTTGATGAGGTGACCAAGGGCTCGCACGGATCAGACGCCGCACAGCCGGACATGCACGCGGCCTTCGTCGCGTGGGGCGCGGGCGTCCAGGCGGGTGCCAGGTGCGGCACGGTCAGCAACACCTCTGTGGCGCCGACCCTTGCCGCCTTGCTTGGCTTGAATGTGGAAAACATGGACGGTCCCGTCTTGCAGCCGCTCTTGGAGCGGAAGTAGGCAGCTTCTCCGCCGCCAACAGATCCTCCGCAATCTCGGCAGGAGCGGCGGCGGGCGGCTCGTCAGGAGCGGCCATGCGGCGGATGCTGGCAGGGGCGTGGGCGTCTGGCAATCACGATTCACACGGCCCGGGATGGCAGTGCGAGTTCAAGCCGGCAATGGCCGCCACTCGCCCGTGCTCCAGTCGAACATCTCGGTGCCGCGAAACTGTTTTTTGTAATCGTAGGCGCTGCTCTCATGCGTCGCGTAGCCAGGGTAAAGCCAGCGCAGGCCGGACTCGCGGCAGTGCTGGATTTCGAGGAGCATGGTGAAGATGCCGAGGCTGCGTTTGGCGAACTCCGGCTCAAAGAGGCCATAGACGCTGGAGGCAGCGGCCTGGCCCACATCGAAGAAGCTGGCGGCGATGAGGCGGTCGCCTTCAAAAACGCGCACCATGCGGCATTCACAGGGGCCGTTGCCAGGATCGGAGCCGAGGAAGGTTTCGAGTGCGCCGGGGATGTTGTGGGTGAAGCGCCGCTTGTGGTGCTGGAACATGACGCGCAGGCCGTCATCAAGACGGGCCGGGGCGATGTCATGGCGCAGGTCGGCGTTCCTGGCCAGCACACGGCGCTGGCTTTTGGTGAAGGAGCAGGACGCAAGGTCGATGCGCAGCGGCGTTATGGTTTGAGCACCGCCCTGTTCTCCCGGCTGACTGCTGTAACGGAAGAAATACCTGCCAAAATGCCTCCAGCCCGCCGCCCACAGCCCGTCCATGATGTCCGCAGGCACGGAATCACAGATGAATGCGTCGTCGAGTTCAGGCGTCACAGAGCCTCAATAATCCGGTGGCGCGGATTGACAACCGCAGTCCCGCCAGCACACTCCGAACCGACAGCCCCCTCACGCGCATGAACTTCCTGCAACGCATCGAACGCGTCTTCTTCTGGCTCTCCGCAGCCTCCTCCGACAACCTCGATGCCTGCCCGGCCTGGGAGCGGCGCAAATACGTGGCCTTCGGGGCGACGGTGCTGGTGCCCTCGATCTTCGCCATCATCGCCTGCGCCTATGCGCTGAGCACGCTCACGGACAACTGGCTCATCATCGCGCCCGTGTCACTCGTGTGGTCGTTCATCATCCTCACGGTGGACCGCGCCTTGCTGGCGACGTATCGCGCGTATCAGGGCTTCTTCCGCAAGGCGGCGCAGTTTTCACTCCGCATGGTGGTGGCGGCGCTCATGGGCATCACCATCTCGCATCCGCTCACGCTGCTGCTGTTCAAGGACACCATCAGCTCGGTCGTCGAGAAGCACCGCCAGGGTGAGATCGAGGCGGCGCGTGAAACTTCCAAGCAGCAGAAAGTCGCCGTCGAGGCGCGCATCGTGCCGCTGGAGGCCGAGATCGCCAAACAGCGCGAGAATTGGAACGCGACCTTCAGCGCCAAGTTCCTCGATGAAAACGGCAAGCCCGTCGAAAAGCCGCTCACGGACGAGGAAAAGCAGCTCAAGGCCTTCCGAGACGGCAAAATCGCCGAGGCGGTCGCTCCTGGCAAAACACGGCTCGAAGTGCTCGACAAGGAAATGGCGAAGCTGAGCGCCGATTACCAAAAGATCGCCGAAGAATTGAACCATTGGCAGACCGAGTTCGAGCGCGAGGTCAACGGGCAGCGCAGCGGCATCATCGGCCTCGGCCCGCGTGCCAAGAGCATCCAGGAAGACCAGCTCACCTGGCGCCGCGCCGAATCCGCCCGCCTCAGCGGTGTGCTGGACACGATGACGAAGAACCGCGTCGCCCTCGTGGCTGAAATCAAGGCCGCCGAGGACGGCGTGAATGCCGCGCTGGATGCCAAGGCCGCCGAGGAAGCCGCCGCCAACAAGGCCGAGCAGGCGCGCATCCTTGCGTTGAAGCAGAAGGTGCAGACCGAGCAGGCAGACGCGTTTGTGGGCCAGCAGAACGCCATTCGCGAGACCTTGAAGACGCAGATCGACACGCTGCTGCTCCAGGAAAAAAACATGCACGAGGAAATCACCGCCATCACGGCGGATGAGACCACCCGCATCGCCAAGATCCACGCCGAGCCACGGCGCGACATCCTCACGCAGACGCTGGCGCTGCATGAGCTGTTTGAGAGCGGGGCGCAGGGCGGCATGTTCGCGCTCGTCGCCTATCTCGTGCTCACCATGCTCTTCATGCTGGTGGACACCATCCCGCTGATCGTGAAGTTCTTCTCCAAGCCCGGCCCGTATGACACGATGCTCGACCGCGAGGAAATGGGCTATGAAGGCGAGCGCAAAGCCTTCCTCGAAGGCTTCAGCCGCCAGATGAAGGAACTGGGTGAGAGCAAGCTGCTCAATCTGACGCGGAACAAGACGCTCGAACGCGCCCTGGTCACGGGCATGGACGGCGCTCGTTCGGCGAAGGAATTCCTCGTCTATCTCATGGATCTGGAGCGTGACTTTGAAGAGAGAAGCCGCATCGCGCGGGAAATGGCCGCCAAGAGCGGCGTCAGCCACACGGCCGACGCGATCGAGGAGATGTCCCGCAATTTCTACGCCGACCTGCGCGAACGCATGGAGAAGTTCTTCCGCGAGGACGGCCGCCACACGCCGGCCACGGGCCGGGCGTAATATCTGAAACGTCTGCCTGCCTCACGCTTCCCCCAAGGAGCGGGGACAGCTTTTTAAAAAGCTGAAATGGGAAAGTAGAAATGGGAAAACAGATCAGTATTTCTGCTTTCTGCTTTCTGCTTTCACCTTTCAACTTTGGCATCCTCACCTCCTCAGCATCACGATCAGCTCATCGATCTTGTCCGCGATCTGCTGCACCTCGCTCTGCGTCGGCGGATCGCTCACCGTCATTCCCAGCGTCGCCACCGCGTTCGTGTTGCTGCTGGTGGTGGCGATGGCGTCGGTGAGTTGCTGGAGCGAGACCTCGCCGGGAGCGCCCGGCTCGCCTTGCGGGCCGGGGCCGCCGTCATCGCCGCGTGGGATGGCGAAGGTGAGATGCACCGTGGTGCCATCGAAGGTGCTGTCCACCGTCGCGGGCTCGCCGGGATCGAGCGTGGTCACGCCATCGACCACCGCGCTGGCAAACGGCGGCCCGGGAGCGCCTTCACCCCCGTCATTGCCGCGTGGGATGCCGAAGGTGAAATGGACCTCGCCGTCATTCCAGCTCGCCTCCGCCGTGGCAGGCTCGCCGGGATCGAGCGTGTGGGTGGCATCGACCTGGGCTGCCGTGATCGTCTGGATCGCGTCGATGAGATCCTTCAGCCCGTTGAGCTGGGCGCGCATCTGCACGGCGTCGATCTCGGTGCCGGCTTGGGGGAGTGTGGGGTCGTAGGGCATGGGGGTTGGATGCTGGTTTCTTGATGCTGGATGACTGCGAATTCAGGCTCGTCCTCTTACTCCTCCTCGATCAGGTCGGGTGAGCCGTCGGTTAAAGGCGAGGGGTTAAGAGTTAGGGGATGATCTTGAAGGGGCGGCATGCGGAAATGTAACGCCAATGAAGTTAATCGGGGGTGGCAAGAGAGCCTGTGCACAACGGGCGGAGTGCAGTGGAGCAGGAGGATGGCTGGGAGGGCAGTGCCGAGAGGCGCGTGAGGTGTTTGGGAACGGATGGCTGGTGAGGCGGGGATTTTGTGAAGGGTTAAGTGTTACGCGTTAAAAGTTAGTTAAGAGCGTTCTTGGCTGTTGGTGAAGCCATACCAAGGCGTTACATCAAGGCGCTGATTATGAGTGTGAACAAAACGAGTCAAATAACAGAATATGAGTCGTTAAAGATGGTTAAAACCGTTTATATCGTCAGTGACAAAAGGTCCGTTTGAGGCACGGAAAGAGCTGCGCACCGTCTCCGCCGATTCAGGCGACCTTGCCGCCGTCCGGCGACTCAATCCGAGGGAAGCGAAACGAGGCTTGTGCGGGTCAGGGGACTTGTTCACAGATCTGTAAGTAACGCATTATGTAACGGCGTGTTTGGGGCGGGTTGCCATCGGATGCCGCCTCCAGCGCTCGTTTTCGGCGGCTGGCGGGCACGGCCGACTGGGAAGGCGCGGCGGGCAGGGCGGAGGCTGATCAGACTTGTTCACAGACTTAAATGTAACGCATTGAGTAACGGGCAGTGAGTGGAAGGGTTGGTGGTGGATGACGGTGGTTGACTCATCCTTCGCAGAGTTCAGCTTCGGTGAATGGCTGGCTGACGGTGGTTCAAAGTGCCGGGTGAGGCATGGGGGGAGGTGGGGGCCGTCTGCTTCGGAGAATGGAACGGAGAATGGATTGTTTGCGATGGCTTGGCAGAACCACCGTCAACGGTGCGCCCGCCTGCATCGCTAGGCGAAGCCTTGCGGGCAGGCAGCGCCCCTCCCCCTACCTCCGCAGCGCCAGGATCAGCTCATCCAGCTTGTCCGGGGAACCCAAAATGCCATGTGACAATCGTCGTCCGTCACGTGGCAAAGCTAAAATTCCATGTGGAAATAGTCGTTCGTCACGTGGCAAAGCTAAAATTCCATGTGGAAATCGTCGTCCGTCACGTGGCAAAGCTAACATTCCACGTGGAAATCGTCGTCCGTCACGTGGCAAAGCTAAAATTCCACATGGAAATCGTCGCCCTCCACATGGATTTCCCGCAGGATGACGCAGCGTGGGATTGAATCGCCTGAAAAACTGTTTAGATGAACATCTACGCAGGCCCGCTTTGGTGGAGGCTCCCTCCACTGGTAGGGACGCCCTGCGCCGCGTCCGACAAAATGGGACACGTCGCAGCGTGTCCCTCGACCGCGAGGAGGGCCGCGCCTGGCTATCCCCCTCTCTCCCAGTCTCCCAGTCGTTCTTCGGCTCGCTGCGCCCTGGCCTGCAAATCTACGGCACCCGCCCGCATGGCTACGCCAAGCGTTGCTGGCGGGCCTGTCACCTCTGGCTCGTGCGGGACACGCGGCACGGGGAAAAGCCCAGGGATCTCCAGCGCCGCCTCCAACGCTTCCGCGAGCAATGGCTTGGCCTGTAGTCCATGGGGATGAATCGTCTCCAAATATCCCAGTCTCTACCACTCCTCGTCCTGCGCTCTGCGCAATTCCTTGCCTTCGGATTCATTCCCCGCTTGGATGCCTGCTCTCCCGACATGTTTGAACAAGCCTTCCGCAACATCGACGACGTGCTCCGCAAGGAGGCCGGTTGCACCACCGAGCTGGATTACACCGAGCAGTCCTCCTGGCTGCTGTTCTTGAAATACCTCGACAGTCTCGAAGAGGACAAAGCCACCGAAGCGCAGCTCAACGGGAAGAAATACAGCTACATCCTCGACCAGCCCTACCGCTGGGAGACCTGGGCCGCGCCGAAGGATGCCAGCGGGAAGATCGACCACAACAAGGCTCTTACCGGGGATGATCTGCGCGATTTCGTGGACCAGAAGCTCTTTCCGTACCTGCACGCCTTCAAACAGAAGGCCAGCGGGCCGAACACACTCGAATACAAGATTGGCGAGATCTTTGGCGAAATTAAGAACCGCATTCAGAGCGGGTATAATCTAAGGGACATCATTGACTCGATTGACGGGCTGCGGTTTCGATCGCAGACGGAGAAGCACGAGCTGTCGCACCTCTACGAGGCCAAGATCAAGAACATGGGCAACGCCGGGCGCAACGGCGGCGAATACTACACCCCGCGCCCGCTCATCCGCGCCATCATCCAGGTGGTGAAGCCGAAGATCGGCCAGCGCATCTACGACGGTGCCGTCGGCTCCGCCGGGTTCCTCTGCGAGGCCTTCGAGTATTTGAGAAATGGCGGCTTCCACCAAGGGACTCATAAACCCT
>CAMCWM010000112.1 GCA_945882215.1 Akkermansia muciniphila
GACCTCACGCGAGCCTTCGATGACGGTATGCTCACGAAAATGTGGGTGGAACTGGCAGGTGGTGTAACCATGACCCAATCCTAGTTCCAGCAGCGAAGAAGAACTTACATCCCCCAACCGATGCAAGATACGGCCGGGATACCAGTTCAATATCAAGTTGTTCTCGATTGCCGTGCTGGCACCCGGTTTGTAGTGAGAGGTAAAGCTATCCAGTGATGTCATAAGAATGTAATTTGGGCTGAAGCAGGTCACGCCATGGGCATGTGCCGGAGATGATTCTAGAATGCCCCTCCTTGCCCACGTTGGCAATCAAGTCAAGAATGGAGACGAACGGCGTGAAAGGCGGAAAAGGCTGCGGATACTCCAGCTTCTGGTAGTCCATGTATTCAACCATGATCCCGTTCAACTCGAAATCCTCGTGGTCAAGATAATTTAAGGCTCCCAGGCCAGTAACATAACGGCTGCCTCCATGGAACTGGACAAGCTCTTTGATAAGCTGGCCCTTCTTCTCGATTCTTCCGATTTCAGACGAGCGACAGAAGGTAGTGGTCGGGGCCAGTTCAAAATAATCACGCACAACCATAATGCTCTTGATAATCATGTCGCAAAAGCTCTGCGCACGATCTTCAAATACCGTCTCCATCAATCCAAGCGCCTCTTTTACGTGGGGAGAACTTTTGAAGTTTGTCGCTAGCAATGCTAGATGCTTCTCCTGCCAGTTATCATTCGCCATTTTCAATTCGTTGATGGGCGTATCACGCTTGTGTTTCACTAGAGGGACGGTAAGCCACTGACTGCCTTGTGGAGTTTTATATTGCACACGATTAATGAATCCACGCGCAAACTGGACATGATCAAGAAAGACAAATACATCGGCTTGTTTAATCTGTTCAAACAAGCCAATCCATGGAAAATACATGGGCTGGCTGATAACAACAGTCGTTTTGCTTTGCATCATTCGCTCTTCCTAAGTTATAATAAAATAAGACCAGAATCTCCGAAGTTATAAAACTGCCAAGAAAGCTTCATCCATAAGCAGATGTTTCGAATTATAATAAATTGGCATCCAATAATTCGCAAGCAGTGAGAACCCGTTTCTGTTTTCGTAGGTGCAACATTTCAGTCCGTGGTGAAATCCGGGAGGTTGCGATCCCGCTCATGCATGATTGCTACGTCCGGCAATGGCCATTGAATGGCGAAGGCAGGGTCATTCCATCGCACAGCGCGGCTTGCATCAGGATGAAAGGGTTTTGTGATCAGGTAGGACAGCTCCGTGTTGTCCTCCAGCGTCTGAAAGCCATGGGCGCAGCCTTTAGGAATGTAGAGTGCGAGACCGTTGTCGGCGGTCAGCTCCATGGCAACCCATTGCCGCCAGGTCGGTGAGTCTGCACGCAGGTCGAGTGCCACATCGTGGATCGCACCGCGCGTGCAGCGAACCACCTTCACCTCCTCATGCGAAGCCGCCTGGTAGTGCATGCCTCGCAGCGTGCCACGATGAAGGTTGAAGGAACTGCTGCACTGCACCAAGCCTGCTTCGAGTCCCTGCGCACGGAACTCCTCGCTGCACCAAGTGCGTGCAAACCAGCCACGTTCATCATGATGGCGCTCCATCTCGACGATCCACACACCCTCAATCTTGGTAGGGACAAATTTCATGCGATGCGAAGTACGGGTAAAGGGATGGCGAACTTGCCGCCAGCATCTCGATACGCCTGCTGCTGGGCCATCACCTCATCCGCAAAATTCCAGACGAGCAGCAGCGCATAATCTGGCGCACGGGCCGCCAGCTCTTCAGCAGGCACTATGGGCACATGCACCCCGGGGCTCAGCCTGCCTTGCTTGTAAGTGCTGCGGTCGGCGATGAACTCAAGCGATGCCGCAGCCTCACCCACATAGTTGAGCAAGGTGCTGCCCTTGGCCGAAGCGCCATACGCGGCCACACGCCTGCCAGCCCCCTGCTGGTGTTTCAGAAAGTCGATCAAGTCAGCTCTCACCTTCTTCGCTCGTTCACGGAAACGCTGATAATAACTTCTCGATGACACTCCATGCGCCGCTTCCTCGGCCAGCGCGGTCTTCATACTGTCGCGAACGGGTTCCGCACCGCGATGACAGGCGAAGAGCCGCAGCGACCCGCCATGAATGGGCAGCCGCTCGACATGGAAGATGTCCAGCCCATGCCGTGCGAACAGCGGCGCCAACGGAGTGAGCGTGAAGTAGAAAACGTGCTCGTGGTAGATCGTGTCGAACTCGACCTTCTCGATCATCTCCACACCATACGGGAACTCGAAGACCACCCAGCCATCCGGCTTGAGAAGTTCCGCCACGCCGGCGACGAAGTCGTTCGTGTCTGGAGCATGCGCGAAGACGTTGTTGCCCAGGATGAGATCAGCCCGGCTTTTTTGATCCCGCAGCGCGGAAGCGGTTTCTTTGCCGAAAAACTCGCAGTGGGTCTCCACGCCGTTGTTTCGCGCCACTTCGGCGATGTTCACCGCAGGCTCGAAACCAAGACAGGGCACACCGGCCTGGACGAAGTTCTTCAAGAGGTAGCCGTCGTTGCTGGCGATCTCGATGACGAAGCTGTCCTTGCCGAGCTTTTTCTCCGCGATGTGCTTTTCCACCGCAGCCTTCGCATGCTTGAGCATCGCGTCCGAAAAGGAGGAGAAGTAGATGTAATCGCTGAAAAGGTCCACCGGTGGCACGGTGTCCGTGATCTGCATGAGCCAGCAATCCACACAGACAAACACCGCGAGCGGGAAACGCGGCTCCGGCTTGCCTAGGTCTTCTGGGCGCAGGAGATTGTTGGCCAGCGGCTGAAGGCCGAGGTCGATGACGGGCTGGGAGCGGGTGGAGCCGCAGGAACGGCAGCAATGAGCTTCGGGCATGGTTTGGGTTAGTTGGTCCATGGCAGCCCGGCAGCACGGGCCTGTGAGGCATATTCCATGATTTGTTGGCGCGTCAATGCCAGCATGTCAGCGTCTTTCTGCGTGTGGCGGACGCGATACCACTCGGCGGTGACCTGGGTGGCCTTTTGAAAGTCCCACACCGGGTGCCAGCCAAGCAATTTCGTGGCTTTTTGATGGCTCAAAGTCAGTCGCGTGGCTTCCGGCAGAGCATTCGGTTCAGGCCGCGCTTCCCATTGGCCTGGCCAGGTGTCAAAAAAGGCCTTCACGACCTCTCCCACACTGCGCTCGGATTCGGGATCGGGGCCGAAGTTGAGATTGAGCAGCTCTCGGCAGCCCGGATCGGCGAAAAGATGCTGGCCCACATTCAAATAGCCGCTCAGACACTCCAGCACATGCTGCCAAGGCCGCGTGGCCGCAGGGTTCCGCAGGATCACCGGCTCGCCAGCCACCTGCGCACGAGTGCAATCCGGCAGAATGCGATCCGCCGCATAGTCTCCACCGCCGATGACATTCCCCGCTCGCACGGAAGCAAGGCGTCCCCTGCCCGGCTCGCGGGAAAAGAACGAGGCATGCCAGGCGGCGACCACCAGTTCCGTGGCTGCCTTGCTCATGGAGTACACATCATGCCCGCCGAGTGGATCATCTTCGGAGAAAGGGCGTCCGAGGTTTTGGTTGAGGTAGCATTTGTCACTGGTAACGACGATGACCGGCGCGGAACAACCTGTGGTGCGGATGGTTTCCAGCAGCAGAGCCGTGCCCCAGGCATTGACGGAGAAAGTTTCCAGAGGGTCCGCGTAGGATTCCCTAACCAATGGCTGGGCGGCCATGTGAATGATGAGGTCAGGGGCCGCGCCGATCAGCGCCGATTTGAGTGCGGCCTGATCACGAAGGTCAGAGATCGACTCCTGTGCGAAGGTGTCTTTCGGCAGGAGGTGGTAGAGGTCGAGGGGGGAGCGTGGAGGCAGTGCGTAGCCGTAGACCTGGGCACCGAGCTGCCGGAGCCAAAGACTCATCCACGAACCTTTGAAACCGGTATGGCCCGTCAGTAAGACGCGTTTGTTATGGTAAGTGCCGCCGAACATTACCAGCACTTCCAAGGGGCTTGATGGGTGTCCCACATTTTGTTGAGCATTTCCGATTCGCGAAAGGTATCCATACACTGCCAGAAGCCTTGATGCTTGAAGGCGCGCAAACGACCCGCCTTTGCGATCTTTTGCAAGGGCTCACGTTCAAAAATGCAGTTATCGCCAGTGAGGAAATCGCGAACAGACTTGTCGAGGATCATGAACCCGCCATTGATATAGCCCGCCTCCTGTTCCGGCTTTTCCTGGAACGATTCGATGGTGACACCATCAAGGCCCAATTCACCGAAGCGTCCCGCAGGCTGGACGGCCGTCAGGGTCGCCTGGGCATTCTGCTTGTAGTGGAAGGCCACAGCAGCGGTAATGTTAGCGTTGGTCAAGCCGTCGCCGTAAGTCATCAGCACGTCCTCGTCACCAATGTGGCGCATGGCACGGAGGACGCGGCCACCGGTCTGAGTGGTCTGGCCGGTTTCGAGCAGGGTCACGGTCCAGTCCTCTTCCGAGTGGGTGTTGTGATAGGTGATCTGGGGGTTTTGACCCAGTTTCAAGGTGACGTCACTGCGGTTCCAGAGGTAGTTGCGGAAGTAGTCTTTGATGACCTCTCCTTTGTAGCCCAGGCAAAGGACAAAATCAGTGAAGCCGTGGTGGGCATAGGTCTTCATGATGTGCCAGAGGATGGGCTGGCCGCCGATGGGGACCATAGGTTTGGGGCGGTATTCCGTCTCCTCACGCAGACGCGTGCCAAGACCTCCGCAAAGGATGATGACTTTCATGAGAGTTGGGAGACGCACCAATCGAGACGGGGGCGAATGGGACCGGGCACATGACCCGAATAGCCATTGCGGTCCGAATCAAGAGTCGCGTGGATAGGATCAATGATATTGACACACAAGGCGTCTTTTTCAAAAAAGGCCACCTTGACGCCCTTCTCCATGAAAGTCAGCGCAAGGCCAATGAAATAAGTGCCGTCGTTGAGGAGATAGCCGGGTATATGGCACACAGCATCATAGACACCGGATCCAGTTAGCAGCCGAGTATTTAAGGGCGCGGTGACAAACACATAATTTCCCGCGCTGTCAGTGACATGAAAATTGGGAAACGGCCCGGTCCGAGTGTCTGTTTCCAGTCGGTAGCGCATCCTGACCTGAAATCCGCTGCGAATGTCAATCTCTGCCACCGCGACTCCTGACAAATCCTCCACGGCTCCAGCCAACAGGGTTGCCCCATGGCCGGACAAGGGGCGTTGCCTGTTGGAGAAATCAGCTTTGTATGGCGTGCTTCGGCCATGGGTGTAGTAGCTCATCACACCTTCAGAAGCAGGAGCATCCAAGGACAGCCGGCCCTCCTCCAAAAGAATGACCCTTTTGCACAAGGAACTGATCAGGCCCATGTTGTGACTGACAAACAGCAGTGTTCGGCCGGAATCTGCCACATCGGTCATTTTCCCCAAACACTTCTTTTGAAACTCGCCGTCACCCACGGCAAGGACTTCATCAATCACCAAAATCTCCGCATCCAGGAAGGCCGCCACGGCAAAGGCAAGACGCACGGTCATGCCTGAACTGTAGCGCTTCACTGGAGTGTCCAAATAGGCGGCGCAGCCGGAGAAATCGACGATTTCATCCAGTTTTTGACGGATTTCATGACGCCTCATTCCAAGGATGGCACCATTTAGAAAGATATTCTCGCGCCCGGTCAATTCGGGATGAAACCCCGTACCTACCTCCAATAACGAAGCAATCCGCCCCTTAACTTTGATGCTGCCCGATGTGGGAGCCGTGACGCGGGAAAGAATTTTTAGCAGTGTACTCTTTCCAGCGCCGTTGCGGCCAATGATTCCCAAGGCTTCCCCTTGCGCGACCTTAAAGTTAATATCCTGAAGTGCCCAGGCGTAATCGCTTTCCCCTTTCCGGGAGCGATCATTGACCTGACCCACCATCGCATATGGATCATCCCTGCCACGCACCCGGTGCCACCAACGGTTGAGATCGTGCGAAATGGTGCCAGTGCTGACCTCTCCAAGCCGGTAGAGCTTGGAGAGTTTATCCACCTGAATCACTGATTGGCTCATGCAGAAGGGGCGGTTTAGACCGTGTCCATGAAGGTTTTTTCCACCCGGTTGAAAATCAAAATGCCCAGAAGCAGTGTCATGGTGGTAAAACCGGCTGAATATCCCAGAAGCCCCCAGGAAAAAGTGCCGGCCCCAAGGTAGAGTGAACGGAATGCCTCAATGATCCCGGCTATGGGATTTAACTCCAGCCAAAAGCGGTGCTCTGTTGGCGCCACTGCCAAAGGATAAACCACCGGGGTTGCATACATGGCCAGTTGGACGCCAAAGGTGACTAGGAAGGCCAGGTCCCGGTATTTGGTGGTCAGTGATGAGATGATGACCCCGCAGCCCAGACCCAGGCCACCAAGCATGAGGATCAGCAGGGGGGTCCCAATAAGAATACCGGACAGATTGGGATGAATATCAGCTCCTTGCAGCAGATACCAGCCGAGTGCGATCACGAGAGTGAAGAATTGAATCGCAAATTGAATAAGCGTGGAGACAACAATTGACAGGGGGGTGATCAGGCGCGGGAAGTAGACCTTGCCGAAGAGGTTGGCGTTGTCCTTGAAGGTGGTGGAGGTCTTGGTCAGGCAGGTGGCGAAGTAATTCCACGGCGTGGTTCCTGCCAGATAGAACAGCATGGGAGGCAACCCGTCCGTGGACATTTTGGCCACGCCGCTGAAGATTATCGTGAATGTCAGTGTGGTGAGCAATGGTTGAATGAAGAACCAGATGGGGCCCAGGATGGTTTGCTTGTAAACCGCGACAAAATCCCGCCGAACAAACATCCAGAGCAGGTCGCGGTAGCGCCATAGGTCTGCGAGGTGAAGTTCAAACCAGCCGGAACGGGGCCCGATGACGAGAGTCCAATCCTGTCGAGAGGATGATGGTGTTGGATTTGACCGCATGAAAAAATGTCAGTGCCGCACTAGGCATTTTCGAACAGGCTACCGCCATTGGTCACCGAGAGGTGGCCTTGGCTTTGCTGGGAATTGGAATGCCGGGTCCTCATGGGCCCAAAAACTGACCACTAAAAAAACCGGGCGGCCAAGCCGCTGTTCAGGATGAGGGTTAGCTTCTCCTGGAGCGCTTTGGACTGCTGCAACAACTGCCGGACTTCGCCCGGAACAGCGGGCGATCCAGTGAATCCACGATCCGCATTGTCGACCGGCGCTGGCGCAGAGCGCAGCATGTCGTCGAGCATCAGACCGGCACTGGACAGCTTGCCTTTTGCCATAGGAAGGAGCCCTTCCCGAATGACGCGGGCAAAGTCGGCTTCGATCCGATAGTAGTCCCTGCGCCCCTCCTCGACCGGAACGCGCAACACCAGTTTCCAAGCGGCGAGTTTGCGCAGTGTGATGCTGGCGGTGGCTTTGCTGATGCCGAGGCCTGCCGCAATCTCGTCCAAGCACAGAGCACGTCCGGCGAGGATGAGAAGCGCATAGCACCTCCCCACCTGACGCCCCAGACCAAAACCGTGTGCGGTATTGCCGGCCGCCAGGATGAAGCGCCTTTTTTCGCGCGACCACGACCGCAGGGGCGGGGAGGCTGATGGCATGGCGGCAGTGTGCATCGTTTAGAAAAGTCTAAACGCCGTATGAACGGGATTCAGTTCCAAGTCAATCGGGAAGATTGAATTGGCAACAAGCAGCGCCCTTTTGATGAATGATGGCCATATCAGGTCAGCATTTCTGCCGGTATTTTTAAGCAGCAGTGTTTAAGCAGCAGTGTTTAAGCAGCAGTGAAAATGTCCTCAAGTGATAGTTGCATTTTATTGGGTTGATGCGATGAGCAATCGACTATTTAGCATTCCAATTTCCCATGTTCAGGTCTGACTTCATTCACTCTTTGTTTTTTTGTGTCTCGCTCTGCCTGACTGCATGTACGGGCAGTTCCCCCGTCACCAAGGGCATTGCAGACAGCCCTTGGGTGCAAGGGAACAGTGCTCGTGAAAGCGGGCCGGGCTTCACTTTCCGCGCAGGCGACACCTTGGAACTTTACGTTCTCGAGGATTCCACGCTCGATGGGAAATATCCGGTTCGCCAGACCGGGGATGTCATCATCTCGCGCCTTGGCCGGGTGCAGGCGGCCGGAAGGACGACCCGGGCAATAGAGAGTGACATCAAAGAGCGCTTGCAAAAGAGCCAGTTGAAAGAGGCGACGGTGATTGTGGACACCACGACGCTGTTTGGAGACGGGCAGGATGCCTCTGGGAGACCCAAGGTGGCGGTCTATGTTTATGGCCAGGTGGCCCAGCAGGGTCTTCTGGAGATCCCTGGAGTGAGAGGGCGCAGCATCACCTGCCTGGATGCCGTGGTGCATGCCGGGGGATTTGGCCTGTATGCCAACAAAAAGAAGGTGACCATCGTGCGCAAAACCATTGAAGGCGGCAACTACACCTTGCCTGTTGACTTGAAGGCCGTGGAAGATGGGCATGCACGCGATGAGGAATTGCAATCTGGCGACATCATCAAGGTGCCGGCAAAGACATTTGGATTCGGATTCTGAATCCTATCCGCGCACATTTAACCCCATTTACGCCCAGCGCGCCTCGTGAAGCCCCCCCCCCAAAAAAAAGAAGCGTTCGCGGCGCGCTGGCAGAAGCTGGTTTCTGTGTCCTTGGGTTTCATCCGGCATCTGCGGTTGATGTACCTGCTGATGCTGCTCGGGCTGGCCGCAGGTCTGGTGTATTACGTTTACACGCGTTCCGTCTACTACACGCGGGCGCTCGTCAAAGTCCACACCCTTGGACTGCCCATCAAGTCCGTGGAGGAATATGATGTTAGGATGAGGTTTTTTGGACGCATGTTTTTGCACCGGTCGGTTCAGGAGCACACCGCCTCCATGATGGGGCTTTCAGAAGGATTTACCAGCTACGAAACACTCTCCGACAAGTACCTTCAAAAGCTTCGCATGCGCGACTTCGACTCAGGCTCCATGATCCTGGAGACTTGGGCTTATTACCCCTCCATTGCGAACGCCTGGCCCAGGCTGATCGTGGACGGCTACAATGACTATGTGCGGCAAGTGCGTGAAGGACGGCGCACCCTGCTCAACACCGTGTTCAAGGAGGAGGTGTCGAACCTCAAAAAACTCAGTGAGCAGCAGGCCTCCAGCGCCTTGAACTTTTCTGAAAGCCACAATGCCGTGGAGATGTTCATCGAAAAACGAGAACTGGACAAGGTTCCGGCAGATCTGCTGCGCATCCGTGAACATATCAAAATCCGGGCCACGGTCGAAAAAACCCTCGCCAACAACGCATTGAACGTCGAGGAGCGACTCTCCGTTCTGTCGCGCTTCGAGGAGGAGTATCCCGCCATTGGCAGCATGCTGAATGACGCGCCAGCCATGGCCCCGCCGCCCCTGGTGGGCCGACCCTCTTCGGTTCCCTCGGCTCCTTCTGGCGCCGGGTTGGCGCGTTCCACCGTGGTGGTGGTGCCCTCCCTGGTGGGCAAGACGGATGACTGGAACAGTCTGCTGGGTCAGCAGCGTCAGTTGATCGCGAAGCGGAACGACCTTTCCAGCAAGTTTCTCGGAGGCCACCCGCAGATGGTGGCGCTCGATCATGAATTGGAGTCCCTCAACGCCCGTCTTCAGGGGGAGCTAAGCGTGCTGCAGAACCGCTTCAGCCTCGAAACCGAGCGCCTGCGCGCCCAGGAAAAGGAACTCGAGTCCCAACTGCCCGAGTTTGCCCGTTTTCAGAAGGAGTTCGACTCGTTTGAGCGGGAGCGCGACCTCCTCATGGCCGGTCACCTGCCGGCGCATGAAGGGGCGATGGAACTGCAGAAAAAAATTGGCGAGGCAGCCTACACCATGAACCAGGACCGGTTTTCGGTGGAGTACCTGAAGACGGTGGAAAGCCGGCTGGTGGACCCCATGTCACCGTCCAAGAAACAAGGTTTGATGGCCTCGCTGGCTGTTGGATTCTGCCTCGCCATTGGAGTGCCCCTGCTGCTCGAGCGCGTGCGGAGCTGGAGTTCGCGAGTGGATGAGCTGGAGGAGGTGATGGGCCTGCCCGCCTTGGGCGTGGTGACCGACGATCTGGCTCTGCAGGAAGTTCGTGTGGACCCAACCTATGCGGGGGAATGTTTCCGCATCATGCGCTCAGGCATTTTGTTCAGCGCCAATGGACAGCGGGACACCAAGGTGATCCTAGTGACGAGTTCGCGGCCGCGCGAAGGAAAAACCACCATTGCCATGCGGCTGGCCATTGCCATGACCCAGGCCGGATCACGGGTTGTCCTGGTGGATGGCGACATGCGACGGGGGCGCATCCATCGCAGCTTTGACATGGAGCGCAGTCCGGGGCTGAGCGATTACCTCACCGGCCGGAAGGATGTGGCCAGTGTGGATGACATTCTCCACGCCCCGCACCCGACATTGCCCGGCTTTTTTGTCATACCCACGGGGGAAACCCGCAATGATGCTCCGGAAATCCTGGAGACGCCCCGTGCCCAGGCCCTGTTCGAGGAACTCAAGAATCGTTTTGATCATGTGATCATCGACTCGCCACCCGTGCTTGGCCTGGCTGACTGCTATCCCCTTCTGCGGCTCTCCGCAGGCGTCGCCTTTGTTGTCCGCGCCAACTTCACCACCTACAGCGAAGCCTCCTCATCCGTCCAGGCGCTTGCGGCAGGAGGAGCCCAGTTCTTTGGGTTTGTGCTGAACCGGGTGGATCTGACCTCACCGGACAACGTCTATTATTATTACCGCTACCAGCCCAAGTATTACAGCGCCCACCTTTATGGGCCGAAAAAGGCAAGAAACTAGCTGCTGCCGTGCGCGTGGGGTTTGAATGCGAATTCAACGCTTGTTCCCCAAGAAATCCACTGGCATTGCCAGTCCGGGGGTTAGATTCCTCAATTGCCCGGCAACTGGTTTAGCCATTGTGCTTCCGCGAAGGCAGGAACGGACTCTCCACCGATTCCTCTCTCGTACAGATCAGTGACCGCTTCGTGAAAGGTGCCCTTCGGACCTCCCACCCACAAGCACCTACTCCGGCACTGAAAATATCCAGCAATGTCCTGAGATTCTTTGGCGCAGGACCGATCAAAAACTACAGACCAAACCGCTGGCTGTATTTTGGAATCCAGAATTCCACCCTGTCTTGATTGATGCAAGCATAAGCTTCAGCCACGATGCGGCTTTGCGTGTAAATACTGGCCGATGGGGCCCACGCAAAGTACCTGACCGGAACCAACCAATAATGCTTTCCTTCGATCTTCCTCTGGAAAGGATGTCCATACCTGTAAATCATGGAGGGACGGATGTCTCCAAACTCACCGTTCCGAATGCTTTTATCAATAAGACGATACCGGGAACCGGTGTCCATCACCGGCTTGTTACCAGCGGCAGACGGCTCCGACCAGCGGCCTGGAAACGCGGGTTCAACAGCTGCCAAACGGGAGCAGATGGGCAGGGACATCAGTGCGATCGTCAAAATCATTTTCATGGCAAAAGGATTTTAAGTGGGTGCGCCTAAGAATCAACGGCTGTTTTGACTTTCCTTCGTCCGAGGGGCAGACCCGGAGTTGCGGAACCACTTCAACAAGGGCCTCTCGACCCAAAGGTGCACCCCGATTCCAATCAGGCAGATTCCACCCGCCAGTCCGACGAGTGCGACCTGGAGTGCGATGGGCTGCTGCAGCAGGCTTTTGAAACGAGGCAGCAACGCAACCAAAAGAAGGCTGTGGGTCAAGTAGATGCTGTAGCTGGACTGTGCCAGCAATCGAAAACGTCCGAGGGTGTCAAACTTCCCGCCTGCCCTCTCCCACATGGCCAGTCCGGCAATGACCAGCGAGGAGGAGCCCCCCCAGGCGATCCGGCGGACGAGTTCGGAGCAGGGCTTCATTTCCATTTCCAAGGCCAGACAGATCGCGAGAGATAGGCCGCCAAGGGCAAGCAGCATCAGCGCACTTTGCGCCCGCAAGGTCGTCCTGGCCACCCATTCGGCCAGGAAGGCACCGCCGATGAAATCAAGGAAGTAGGGGTGCAGCAGGAATCCTGGAAGCCAGCTAAAAGGTTTTTCATGCCAGGTGAACCCATGCACGCCAATGACCAGGGCCCACAGCAACAACGTGGCGAGTTTGACGCGTTGCGACACACACAGCAGGACCGACCACGCGGCGCTGAAGACGAGTTCAAAGCTCAGCGTCCAGGCCGGCAGAATCAGGGGATATCCCGGAGCTGGCAGCATCGTGTAGGAACGCAGGATTTGGAACCAGCCCCAGCCCTCATGCCGTCCGGCGGAACCCGCCATGACAATCAGCATCAACTTGGCCGTGGTCAAAACCCAAAGAAGCGGAAGCAGGCGGCGCAGACGGTTCCCCAAAAAATGAATCCCTGGGTTTTGGGATTGTTGGCCGCGTCCTCCCAGCCAGGTGGCAAAAAAACCGCTCAGGAGGAAGAAGAGGTCGATGCGGAACTGCCCCCGGCTGAAAATCCCAAAGGCGAAATCGAAACCAAGATAGTTCTTGGCCAACAAGCTCTCATGCTGAAGCAGCACCAGGACCACCGCGCAGATCCGCACTGCTTCGAGAGAGTGGAAAAACTGGCCCGGCCGTGTGGTCTTTGCCAGATGCATCAAGGATTCCTTTTTAATCGTTTCATGCTGGAAATGCTTCCGAATCGTTGATAACCACAGAGGAGTCCGAATCCAATCGGAACTTTCACTGTATTGCCCCCCGCAGGACCAATCCCGCTGCCAAGGGGCGGTGCTGGGAAAGTGCGCCGGCTTCAGGCTGCAGCCAATTTCCCTGCCAGGAAGCGGGATCGGCGAACACATAGTCCAGTCGCATCCAGGGCTGCCCAAAGGCGAGCGGGTTTCTTGTGTTACCCGGAAAGGTGAAGCCGAATCCCGTGCCGCACTCAGTGTGCAGATCCGCTCCAACCTCCGCAAGGCGGGCATAGGCCAGTCCTCTGGGCGGTGTGTTCAAGTCACCCACCATGATCCAGGGCAGGGTTTCTTCCAGCAGCAGACGCGCAAGCTCCCCTGCCATTTGCTCCCGCCATTGCCAGTAGCCATCAGCCTCGGATGCCGCGCCACGCATCCAGCGGGCCATTTCGGGGACCAGACTGCGCAGACCCGTGCTGCCCAACTGGCGCCGGGGTGAGGGAAAGTGAATGCTGTAAAAGGCGATGAGCCGCCCCTGCCAGTCGATCTCCCAACGGACTCCATAAAAGACCTCGCCTTTGTCGGCAGGCGGAAAACCGGCGGCGGTCAATCTCGTTTGCCCCAGGACGGGATGCTGGCTGAGCAGCACAAACTCTCCTTCATCGCGCACCTCCTGATAGACCCCGTAAGCGGGGTGGGTGCGGTAGTAGCCAGGTTTGCCACGCGCATCCTGCAGGGCCACCAAGTCGGGTCGCGTCTCCGCCAAAAAGGGCTGCAGGCTGTGCCCCTGGGCCTGCCCCCGGTTGTACGTCATCAGGGTCAGTACATCCGATTTTCTTCCCGATTTACGCACGCCACCCGAGGGTTCCCAGCCAGCAAAAACCAACCACCAGAGTGCAACGGCACTCAGCAGCGGCACAAGGGAATACCCGCGCACCAGGAGCGCCAGTGGAATCAATATTCCACAAGGAATCAGCCAAAATACCGGGGGGGCATAGTTGGCGACGGCCAGCAGGGTCACCCGCTCCGCTGAACGCATGACGAGCAGCATGCCCGCAATGCTGAGAATCCCACAGCTCCAGCAGCAAAACCGGCAGGCAGGTTTCATCCAGCGCCAGAGGGTGTCCCAATGACTGAGAAAGCGTGCCGCACGCTCCAAGCTGCCGGCCGTCGGAATTGAGGAGCAGCCTTGGGATTCCTTCATTGGACGACCTCAGGAGTGGCAACCAGATTTTCTGGCTCAGCAGCGCGTGCGTGCGCCGCCCCATACACCACCGCGTTTTGCCAGACTTTTCGTTGATCAAAAGGCCGGGCCAGTTCCCATTCGACCAGCCTGCGGTAGGCTCTCCCCAGCAGGAGGTTCAGCCCCGGCAAGGACAAGAATGGCATCCAGAGGGTGGAAAAGCGTCCATACCCAAACGCCTCACTCAGTGCGAACGACTGCTCCAAAGCAGCCACCGTTTGGGAGGTGAAGGGCCACTCCCAGGCATGATCGGTTTGAAAAGGGCGGTACAACCGCCGCACGATGCGCAGCAGCAGGTTGATCTCCACCGGGTCAGAAAACACAAGCAAGGCGCCGGGTTTCATGAGGGAATGAATGAGCGGGAAAAGGACCTCTGGATGCTGGAAATGATGCAAGACCCCCTGCGCATAGACCAAGTCGAACTTTCTCTCGGTTGAGAAGTCGAGCAGATCCCCCGCCCGGAGTTCCGTTTTGGCATCCAGCCCCTCCGTACTCAGCTTTCCCTGAAGCACCTGAAGGGCCGAGGGGCTGAGATCAAGGCCGGTGTAATGGGCGCAGCGCCGTGCCAGCCAGAGGGAGTTGCGGGTTCCGTTGAAGCAGCCAATCTCCAGAACATCCCCGCGAGAGGCCTCCAGCATGCAGTTATGCACCCGTTCCTCCACATGCTCGCGCACCCCATGCTCCTTGAGGAGGTTTTTGCGCTGCTTGCGCAGGGCGGCCCAGCAGCGCGTCAGCCATCCTGCCCGCTCATTCGCGACGTATCCGTCCTTGAAATCCGCCTTTTTTTCGGCTGCTTGAATGGACTCGTAAAAGGCCGCCTGCGTGGCATTCACCGCTTTCATCAGCTGCTTGGAGAGGCCGGGGTCGTCGGAGGAAAGATTTGCCATTGGCACAATTTGAGCGCAACGACCGTGATGACAATCCTAATGTGATTGCAACCCGTTAATTTTCGTCCACCTGTGCGTCGGTCCGCTGATGCCCCATGCGCTACTTCCTCGAAAATCTTTTCACTCTGCAGCCCCAAAACCTGATTCCTGAGGCGGTTTGGCTGGGGGCTGGACTCTATTTTTTGGTTCTGCTGGCTTGTTTCCACAGCATCCTTACTTTCACGAACCAGCGGAAAAAGGGAAAACTGGTTTGGGGCATGATTGTCCTACTGCCCTTTGTCGGTCCGGTGGTCTATGCAGGATTTCGTTTGAGAACATCCGACTCCACTTTAAAGGAGCTTTGGAAGTCCCAGAACCCCAAAGCTCAGTAATATACCTGTCAGGAAGCGTTTTCCGAGGAATTGATGACAGTTTTTCACGCAACACATCATGAATAATCACAGTTTATCTAAAATAGTGATTCTAGGAGTGGCTTGTCTATGGGCAGGCACGGTAGCTGCACAATTTAATGAATTACGTGGTCCTCGGATCAATGACAGATTACCTGTCCCGCGAATGGGATCGGGAATCGGTCAAATCTCCGGCCCAAGATTGCCAGTACTACGACAACTGCGAGGAGGTGGGCACAATAATTGGCTCCAAGATTTAACGTCAGGCACCGCATTTTTTGGTGACGGACCCATCACGGGAGGCATCACTGCCGATGCAGGATTTGGCACGCTCGGATTTAACTTCTTCCGCAGGTTGGGAGTGAACCGTCAAGTATCTCCATCTGCGCGGGAAGGGTTCAAAGTGGGTCTTGGCCCCTTGTTATTTCAAAACTTCTCAGGTGGTTTGGGGGTTTTTTATACCGACTTCCACACTCCCAGTGGTGTGAACGATGACAGCGGCTGGAGCGCTGCCATCACCTTGTCTTCGACTGTGAGTCTCAGCCTGCCTTGGCTGAGTTTTGGAGGGCAAATAAGCGGCTATTATCTTCCTTTTGTGGATAAATGGGGTTACGGACTCCCCTCACCCGTACTATCATTCGGGAGCCAATTCGGAGTTTTTGACCCAGGTGCCTCCGTGGGACTTGGCATTAAGGGAAGTCTTGCAGGGTGGGATTGGATCGTGTTTGATGTCTTCAGAGCTTCTTATGCGCAGACGAATATTGCCGATTACATTTTTGATAATGAGTCTGGCAATGCCCAAATTTGGGGGCGAATGACGGCCAGCCTGCCAAGTGCGTCAGCGATAGACCAGGTGGGCAGATACCAATTTGGTGGGGGAGCTTATTTGGAACGGCCAGCAGATGCCTCATCACGTTTTCAGGCCCCCCGCTTTGCGAATAATGGCAGCCTGTTCAGCCAAGACCGAACATTTTATACCAATTCAGCAGGGGTTATTGTAGCCAAGTGGATCAGTCCGGTTGTTAGAAACATGTATTGGTTTAAACGCGACGATTTTTGGGCAACCACCGACTTCAATTCATTCGGTAATATTATCAGGGGAGGAACTTATTTTGATCATGTTGGAAATGAGCGATTTCACCCATATTTGGGATATGAGTTCACCACGCGAGATGAGTTCGAAAGCTTGCACCATGTGGTCAACACAGGCAGCTATGGTAATCTGACTGAAAGCACGACCTATTTTGCCAATCTTGGTTGGGTTTGGGGCACTGGCGGTGATAGCACGGTTAGCAAGGGACTCTACGAACTCATTCTGGCTCAAATGTTGAGTATGCGATTTAGTCACTTCCTTGGCGGCGGAAGAACCGTGACGGATCCGGACTTTGGTGAGCGCTACATCGCGGATTATGTGAACTACGGCGTGAACTTCGCATTGAATGCACAGACAATGATCCAAGGAGTCGCTGGAATCAGCCAAACAGACGGCAGATTAACCCGATCAGGTGACGCAAGCCGCTCCTACCAAGGCCTTCGAATTCGGACTACTCTAGGGAGTTCGAACGTTTCTGTTTCTGCGATTCATGAAAACTATGATTTCAAAGGCGGAGGAGTGAATCAGTTGGATCAATGGATTTACAAGGCCCTGTATGGACTGCCGATTGGAGGCCCAAGGTCCATGGCTTACACTGGCTACCAATATATCGACAGACGTTCAACATCAGGTGGAACATCCTCATTCCAGGAACATCTATTCCTTCTGTACTTCGTTCATCGTTTCTGAACCCAGTTTAAAAATGCTGGATTTGTCTGAGGCGGTTTTGAAACCGTTCAGCTTCGAAGCGAACAGAGTTCTTTGAACATTTCTTCGCAGGCAATTCTAATCTCAATCTTAAGGGCGCTGGAGGAAACCGACTTGGCGGCTGATTTTCTTGGCATCACCAGCGCCTGGGTGGAAAGCTCGGTTCCCAAGTGCCGGTTGAAAGCCTGCAGGCACTGATGGGGAGAGCCGACCAAATCCTCATAAGCCACAACGAGGAGATTTGCGCGCTGCAAGTGTTGGAAAAGCAGGGCATTGCGGGCGTACCAAAAAACGGCGTACAGGTCTGGAATGCTTTCACCGGCCAACTCAACCAGTTCACGGACACGTTCCAGATTTTGATTCTCCAGCCCGGATAGCATCCACGAACTCCGGTCCATTTGCTTCAAGGGCTGGAGGTATTCCATGGGATCGTGCCGGTAGTAGCCGAGGTGGGACTGCACGACCGAGTCGTAGTGGCGAAAGATCCAAATTCCCCGCGATTCCTTGAAGCGGGCCAGAAGTTCCACGGCCCGCTGGCTGTCATGCAAGGGTTTGAGCAGCACCCACGGGCTCTTTTGACTGCAAACCAAGGCCTCCACCTGGTCATCTTCGAGCAGCCGCAGATAACGGTGCCCGCTTTCTTGATGAAAATAAGGGGGATCGCCTTCGCCAATGTCACGAAAGCGGGAATCCAGACCGATGAAGTTTCTTAACAAGGTCGTCCCTGAACGCTGGCAGCCAAAAATGAAGGCGACGCGGGGGGAGGAACAAGGTCGAAGCGCGGCATG
>CAMCWM010000113.1 GCA_945882215.1 Akkermansia muciniphila
AAGTGCTGGGCAAGTTCCTCCAAGCGCCCGATTGGAAGCAGCGCGTGCTGCTGGCGCGTAACAAACTGCGAGTGGCGCCTCTCATGAACGTTTACTACGCAAAAAATGCCGACGGGCCGATGACGTTTGATTCCATCGTTGAGGCGACCGAGCTTTCTCCCCAGTTCAGCGAGCATGTGGTGGTGTTTGAGGGTGGCGGACGTCGCCTCGCCACCGTCGAGCACACGGCTGGAGGGGCGTTTGTGGACTGGGAGTCCTTTGTCGGCGCCGGCGAAATGGCCTGGTCGGATTTTCTCGAGTCAAAAACGGTGTCTCCTACGCTGTTTCGCGTGCTGGTGTCTCCAGCGGGGCACTTTGAAAACCAGTTTGGTGATCCTGGCACATTGAAGTGCTACAGCCTGCGCAACATCTCCGAACCGGGTGCCAAGGTGGTCTATGGTTACGCGGACAAGGCCAGTTCGCTGGCCAAAGAGCTGGATTACTGGCTGCAGCAGAGCAGTGATGCGACTGTGCCGATGATTCTGCGGCTGAAGTTCCCCCCTGACGCGCCGGTGGATTTCCAAGTCTGGATCCATCAGTTCGTGCAAGCCGGTTGGGTGGCCAAATGAAACCACGATGGCCGATGGTCACGATTTGTGTAATTTTTCGCAAGATTTGCAAGAACCCTCGGGACGCCTCGTAACTCCTCACGATTCCAGCAACAACACCCCTCCCTTATTATGAAAATGCATCCTCTCTGCCAAGGCAATCACCTTGATCTGCGCTCCGGTGCCAGCCGTCGTGACTTTCTCTATGTCGGCATGCTCGGAGGCCTTGGCCTCACGCTTCCTGAAATGCTTCGCCTCCAGGCTGCCGCCGTGATGCCCGAAGTGGAAACTTTCAAGCCAATCGCAGACTCGGTCATCCACATTTATCTTCCTGGCGGCATGGCCCAGCATGAGTCGTGGGATCCGAAGCCGTTCGCCTCGCCCGACTACCGTGGCCCGTTCACGCCGATCAAGACCTCGATCCCCGGCGAATATGTCGGCGAGAAGTTCGCCAACATCGCCAAGATCATGAACAAGCTCACCGTCATTCGTTCGATGACCCACGGTGAGGCTGCCCATGAGCGTGGCACGCATAACATGTTCACCGGGTATCGTCCTAGCCCGGCCATCAAGTTCCCCAGCTACGGTTCCATCATTTCGCATGAGCAGGGCAGCCGTAACAATCTGCCTCCTTATGTGGCGGTGCCGGGCGTGTTCGCTCCTGAACAGGGAACCGGCTACATGAGCAGCGCCTATGGTCCGTTTGCCTTGGGCAGTGATCCTGCTGACAAAGGCTTCAGCGTGCGCGATTTGCTCACGCCGAAGGATGTGGATGAGAAGCGTTTCGACCGTCGCCGCAACCTGTTGGGTGCTGTGGACGAACACTTCAAGGCAGTCGAAAAATCCGACGCCATCAGCGCCATGGACAGCTTCTACCAGTCTGCCTATGGCCTCATCAGCAGCCAGAAAGCACGTGAAGCCTTCGACATCTCGAAGGAAAGCGACAAGCTGCGTGACGAATACGGTCGCAACTCCGCTGGTCAGCGCTTCCTGCTGGCCCGTCGCCTTGTGGAAGCCGGCGTGCGCATGGTTTCCGTCAACTACGGCGGCTGGGATCACCACTCGAACATCAAGGGTGCGTTTGACGGTCAGGCTCCGAACTTCGATCAGGCCTTCGCCCGCCTCATCACCGATCTCTCGGATCGTGGCATGCTCAAGAAGACCCTCGTCGTTGTCAGTTCCGAATTCGGACGCACACCGAAGATCAACGGCACCAACGGTCGTGACCACTGGCCGCGCGTGTTCTCCGTTGCCATGGCCGGTGGTGGTGTCAAAGAAGGCTACATCCATGGTGCTTCAGACGCCTTGGGCGGTGAGCCGGATCGTGACGCGGTCGGTCCAGAAGATCTGGCCAAGACCATGTATCGTCTGCTTGGCATCAATGGTGAGAAGCGCATCATGGCCGATGGCGTTCGTCCGATCGACATCGTCAACGGTGGCCGCATCCTCACGGAAGCCCTCGCTTAAACTGACGAAGAAAGTTCCAACGAGAAACCCGGACAGCGATGTCCGGGTTTTTTGTTGTCAGAGACTCAGGTGGCCCAACGCCAGCAGCCCATAATAGGTGTACTCACAGTCCAGCGTGTCATCGGTCCAGTTGCCGTGGAAGCCTCCGGCCGCGTTCCAGAGGGAATCGACAAAATCCAGGCACGGCTCCTTGAGTCGTGAAAAATCGGCCTGCACTGCATCCAGTGCGTGCAAAGCCACTGCCGTGGAGAGCAAATCGGGCAGGGGAGCCGCAGGCAGCGCCAGGAAACCGCCTTGCGGCAGGCATTGCCGCATCAGCCAGTCCACCGCCTCCGGCGGCGGCGGCATGTCCATGTGGCGGTGCAGCGCCACCATGGCCGCCGTGGCCGTCGTGGAGCCCACGGGGATGCCCGGCTCATTGGACCACGCGCCGTCTGGCGTTCTCAGTCCACCCATGCACTCCGCCAGCCGCCAAGGATCCGGTGGCAGCCCGCCGATGTCCTGATAGGCGCCCCAAGCCAGCAGACAGCCATAAGCACTGCCTTTTTTCCTTCCCGGAGCCTGATGGTAGCCGCCGTCGGCACAGCGAAAGATTTCGATGCGTGACGCCAAAGCCTCACGCGATGCCATGGGCAGCTCATCCAGGCCCGCATTCGCCCAGCAGCGGGCCAGGCAGCAAAGATGCACAAAATCCAGCCGTTCACCGTCGCCAAAACCCTTCAACCATGGACGCACGTCGGGGATCGTTTTGGCATCGACTGACAGCGCCTGCAAACCTTCCAGCCCGAAAACTGTGTAGTAGAGGTCCGGCTTCTCATTGCGGTCCAAAAAGCCGGTCTCAGGCGAGAGGCGTGAACGATAAAACGCCTCCACCAAGGCCGCTGACTCACCGAGCAGTTTCGGAGCCAGCCGTGCCACCTGCAGCATCTCAAGACGAAAGGACATGCGCACGCGCCTAACCCGAAGGATGGCATGTCGCCAGAAGAAACTCATTTTCCCGCTTGAGAAATCCCTGCCTTGGTCAAAACTCGCCGTCCCGGTCAACCCGACTCCTTTGCTCACGTGGCGGAATTGGTAGACGCGCTAGATTCAGGTTCTAGTGAGTAACATCGTGGAGGTTCGAGTCCTCTCGTGAGCACCATCCAGCGGCAGCATGCCGCAGGGGACCGGTCATACATTCAGCCACATGCAGGACGCAGGATTCGTGAGGAAGGCATTTGCGGGAATCGCATCGCGTTATGTGCTCGCGAACCATGTCCTCAGTCTTGGCATCGACTGCCTCTGGCGGCGCACCACATCACGGCGCATCGCCAGTCTTGATCCCCGGCGCATTCTCGATCTCGCCACCGGCAGCGGAGATCTCGCCCGGTCGATTCAATCCGCCTGTCCTGCGGCCAAAGTGCTCGGCGCGGACTTCTCCGTGCCCATGATGCGTGAAGCCCAGGCCCGGCAGTTTCAGTCACTCATCGCCGCCGACGGACTTGCGCTACCATTTCAAGACGGCGTCTTCGATGTTCTCACCGTGGCCTTCGGCCTGCGCAACATGGCTTCCTGGCCAGCGGCTTTGCAGGAAATGAGCCGCGTGCTGCGCCCGGGTGGCAGCCTGTTCGTCCTCGACTTTTCCATCCCGCGTACTCCTGGCATCCGGCAGCTTTACCTGTTTTACTTGAAGAACATCATGCCTCGCATTGCCGGTTGGATCACCGGTCAACGCGACGCCTATGTGTATCTGTGCGGCTCCATCGAGCGTTTTCCATCTGGCAAAGACATGGAGTCATTGATTTGTGCCAACGGCTTTCAATCAGCCCGCACGACGCCGCTCACATTCGGCATCGCTTCGCTTTATGAAGCGAAAAAGCCGGGTTGATCAAAAGCCCCGCTTCGGAAGGCCGCAAAACCTGAAGACGGGAAATCAAAGTCTGAATGAAGCGGGGCGCGGGCACGCGTTTACTCGGCCATCATGAACCGCCGTCGTTTCCTCCAATCCATCGCCGCAGTCGCAGCCGTGCCTGCTTTCGCGGCGGAATCGCCGTGGAAGCTGAATTACCTGCTCGCTTCGTCGATGTACGGCAGTCTGCCGCTGGCGGAAATCCTGTCGGACGTGAAGAAGACCGGTGCGACCGCCATTGAACTGTGGCCGAAGAAGCATGGCACGCAGCGCGAGGAAATGGACGCCATGGGGCATGACAAGTTCGCGGCGCTGCTCCAGGAGCACGGTGTCGGCTTTGGCGGCACCACGCGCTATGATCTCGGGCCGTTCAAACTGACGGAGGAAATCGCCCTCGTGAAGAAGTTTGGCGGCAGTTTCATTGTCACCGGCGGCAAGGGCGAATACAAAGTGAGCCCTGAGCAGCTCAAGGCCAACGTGAAGGACTTTGTGGAGAAGATGAAGCCGCATGCGGCGCTGGCGGCGGAAAACGGCGTTGAGATCGGCATTGAGAACCACATCAACAACCTCATCGACACGCCGGATTCACTGCTGTGGCTGGCCGATGACATTCGCAGCATTCCCGGCATCGGCATCGCGCTCGCGCCTTATCATCTGCCGCAGGACACCAAGCTGCTGGCCGATCTCATCAAGCACATCGACCAAAAGATGACGCTGTTTTATGCCTGGGAGCACGGTATGGGGTGCACGAAGGTCATGCCGAAGGAAGAAGAGCTTCAGCAACTGCCTGCGCGCGGCAAACTTGACTGGAAACCGCTGCTGCACGCGCTCAAAGACATTTCATTCGTCGGGCCGACGGAAATCTTCATGCATCCCACGCCGCGTGGCATTCCCATTCTTCCGACGGCCGCTGAAACCACGGCGGAGATTGTCCATGCCAGGAGTCATCTCGACGCCATTGTCAGCACTGTCTAGTTTCAATCATCACTCCCACCCTCCACCACTCCATCCATCATGTCAGAAGCCAAAGTCCTCCTCATCGTCGGTGACGCCACCGAGACCGTTGACACTCTCTATCCCTTCTACCGTCTGATCGAAGGCGGCTACAAGCCCGTCGTCGCCGCGCCGGAAAAACGGAAGTATCAGATGGTGCTGCATGAGGTGAAGCCCGGCTGGACCATCACCAAGGAGTGGGAAGGCTACAGCATCGACGCCGACATCGCCTTCAAGGACATCAAGCCCGAGGAATACGTCGGCATCTTCTTCAGCGGCGGCCGTGCGCCGGAGTACATCCGCGAGGACGCCGACCTGCTGCGCATCACCAAATGGTTCTGGGAGCAAAAGAAACCCTGTGCCAGCGTCTGCCACGGCGTCGAAATCCCCGCCCGTGCCGACATCGTCAAAGGCCTGCGCATGGCCACCGTCGCCAAGTGCAAGTTCGACCTCGAAATCTGCGGCGGCATCTACGTCAACGAACCCTGCGTGATTGATCAGCACATGTATTCGGGACGCACCTATCATGATTCCGGCCATTTCATTGGGCCATGGATCAAGGCGCTTGATGCCGAACGTGCGAAGATGGGGATTTGAACGGCCGCAATAAACTCAAAAAGGCGCAAAAAATGAATTCAATGAAGTGCTGGCCCCTCTTTGCGGCTTCTGCGTTTTTTTGCGGCCAACTCAAGGCGCATCCTTTGCAAGCAGAGCCGATCAACCACGCCTACGTCTTCAACTTCGACCAGTTCTACCTCGATCAAGATCCTGATGAGCATGTGGTGAACGGCGGCTTCCTGCTGCTGGCGGAACTGAACTGCACGGCCTGCCATGCCGCGCCGGAGTCATGGCAGGAACGGCTCAAGGCCAAGCCCGGGCCGAATTTGGGCGGGGTGGGCTCGCGCTTGGATGCGGACACGCTCTGGCTCATGATTCGCAGCCCGCAGCATCGCAAGAAGGGCACGCAGATGCCCGGCTTGTTTGCTGGTGAGGCAGGCGATGAGGAAAAAGTCGAGGCGCTGGTGGAATACCTCAGTGCCATGAAATGGGATGCACCGCAGATGCCTGCGGGTGATGTGGAGCGTGGCAAGGAGCTGTATCACAAGGTCGGCTGCGTGGCCTGCCATGAGCCTGCGCTCGATGTGCGTCCTCCGAAAGTCCCCGCCGATGCCGAAGTCGAGAAACCGGGCAATGGTTCGGTGCCGATTGCACTGGCCGATGCTTACGATGTGAACGCGCTGGCGCTCTTTCTGCATGATCCGCTGTCGATGCGTCCTGCGGGCCGCATGCCGGACATGCGCCTGAGCAAAGAGCAGGCGGCGGACATCGCGGCGTATCTGCATGTGGGCCGTGTCGCGGAGAAAGCCACGGCGCGTGCGGCGCTCAAGATTCCGCCGCAGGGAGTCGAGAAGGGCAAAGAGGTCTTCAAGACGATGAACTGCGCCGCATGCCATGTTGGAGTGGAGCCTTTAGGCGATCAGAACGCTCCGAAATCGGCTAAAGCCTCGACTCCAACTCCCCAGCTCGCCTCTCTGAAAGCAGATCGTGGCTGCCTCGCTGAAAAACAAGCCAGCGGCACACCGCGCTTTGATTTGAACGAGCTGCAAAAGCGTGCCCTGAAACTGGCGCTGGCTGTGATTCAGAAAGATGCGGCACCCAAGCTGACGGCGCAGGAGAAGGTGGACTGGCAGATGTCGCGTCTGAATTGCTACGCCTGCCATGATCGCGATGGCAAGGGCGGGCCGGAAGATCCACGGGCGCAGTTCTTCGGCGTGAATGACTCCACGGCGGAATCCCTGGGCCAACTGGCGCATCTGCCGCCGACGCTCGACAAAGTGGGTCGCAAGCTGACACGCGGTTGGTTTGAAAAAATCCTGTGGGGCAAGGACGGCAGCGTGCGGCCTTACATGGACACGCGGATGCCGAACTTTGGCCGCGAGCAGACGGAGATGATGATCGATTGGCTGAACGAGGCCGATGTGGCGGAGAAGCCGGTGACGATTGATGTCAGTGGACTGGGGAAACATCATCGCGCGGAAGCGGGCAGGCAGCTTCTGGGCGCGAAAGGGCTGGCGTGCGTGGCGTGTCATGGCTTGAAGGATCGCAAATCGCTCGGACCACCGGTGATTCGTCTCACGCATACGGTGGAGCGCTTGCAGCCGGAGTATTTTAAGGAGCTGCTTCTCAATCCACAGGCCACGCAGCTTGGCACGGTGATGCCGCCGATGTTTGTGGGCCGCAAGAAGGCGGACTTGGAGATCGAAAGCCTCTGGACCTACCTGCGTGAGGTGGAAGGCCAGCCCTTGCCAGAAGGGCTCATGTCGTCGGAGGATTTCGAGTTGAAGCCCGGCAAGGAGAAGCGCGTGATCATCTTCCGCAGCTTCATCGAGGGTGCGGGATCGCATGCCATCGGTGTCGGTTTCCCCAGCGGCGTGAATGCGGCGTTTGATGCAAAGCAGAGCCGTTGGGCCGTCATTTGGAAAGGCCGTTTCCTCGATGCGATGAGCAACTGGCAGGATCGCGCGATGCCGCCGATCAAACCGCTCGGCACTGATGTGAAGGAACTGCCTGCGGCGACCGGCGAACGCGTGTTCGGCGGCTACAAGGTCGGCAAAGACGGTGTGCCGACGTTTTTGTATCGTCAGGACGGCCAGCAGGTCGAGGATACGCTGCGACCAGTCAAAGGCGGCTTTGAGCGCATCATCACTGTAAACGGTAAGCAAACGAAGGAGATCTTATCATGGTAGTTGCGAAGCGTCTTGGAGTGCTCCAGTCCTCTGGAGCTTTGCGTGGGCCTGGAGACATTCGAAAGCGCCGGAGGGCCGGCGCACTCCAGAACGCTCTCGCGTCGTTGTTCATCGCAACTGCAGCATTGGCTCAACAGCAGTCTGACTACTACCGCATCGAGACGTATGAGCTGCCGAAGGGCGTGAACTTTGAGGCGAGCGGGCTGGCGGTGACGGCAGAAGGAAAACTCGCGGTCGGCTTGCGCAAAGGCGAGGTGTGGATCGAGGGCAAGGATGGCTTCCAGCTCTTTGCGAGCGGTCTGCATGAGATCCTCGGCCTCGCTTGGCATGATGGAGCGCTTTACGCGACACAGCGGGCGGAGGTGACGAAGCTGCGTGACACGGATGGCGATGGCAAAGCCGACGAATACCTCACGGCCTCGACGGGCTGGGGTGTTTCGGGCGCGTATCACGAGTATGCCTATGGGCCGGTGTTTGATGCGCAGGGCAATGCCTACACCTCGCTCAATTGCAGCATGGGCAAGGCGTGGAAAGGCGCGGGCGATGAGTCCACGCATCCGCTGTGGCGCGGCTGGGTCGTGCGTGCGACGCCGGATGGCAAGCTGGAGCCGTGGTGTGCGGGTTTTCGCAGCCCCTGCGGCATCGGGCAGGATGCGGATGGCGAAATCTTCATCACCGATCAACAAGGCAACTGGATGCCCACCACGCCGCTGTTTCACATTCGCAAGGGCGCTTACTTTTCGCATGCGGACTCGATTCCCGATGCCATGCGGCCGGAGTCGCCGGTCAAGATCGCAGCGAAGCAGCCGGACGGCATCACCGTGGCCGAGGCGATGAAGACGGTGCAGGGCTACACGCCGCCCGCCGTGTGGCTGCCGTATGTGAAGATGGGCCAGAGCGGCACCGGCATCGTGTGCGACAAGAGCGGCGGCAAGTTCGGCCCGTTTGAGAAGCAGCTCTTCCTCGGCGAGTTCGTGCTCAGCGGCGTGAACCGCGTGTTCCTGGAAAAAGTCGGCGGCGAGTTTCAGGGCGCGTGTTTTCCGTTTGTGGACGGCCTGCAATGCGCGGCGCTGGCGCTGACCACGCTGCCGGATGGCTCGCTCGTCGTGGGCGAGTCGAACCGCGGCTGGAACAGCAAGGGCAACCGCCCCTTCGGCCTGCAACGTCTCGTGTGGACGAAAAAGATGCCGCTGGAGGTGCAGAAAATGGAACTACTGAAGGAAGGTTTCCGCTTCACGTTCACACTGCCGATTGATAAGGCCAGCATGGGCGAGCTGACCGGCCAGAGCTACACCTATCCCTTCCAGAGCAAGTATGGCGGCGAGGAACTGGATGCGAAGCCACTTATCATTCACAGCATTCAGATCAGTGACGACGGATTGACGATGGATGTGCTCTGCAACGTGCTGCGCACCGGTTATGTGCATGAGTTCGAGCTGCCGAAGTTGAAAGCGAAGGACGGCACGCCGCTGTGGCATCGCATGGCCTATTACACGCTGAACCGGCTGAAGTAGTCCTGTTCCTGTGGAACAGGAGTGCTTGTAGCACAGCAACAAGGCTGCTTTCATACACGCATTGGTGACCGAGCCCGGCGCAAAAAAATGGCTTTGGAAATGGCTGCTGCCATCCCTTGGGCAGATCACGTTGAAGCGGGGCGCTTCCGCTGGGCATCAACATCGTGTTCTACGCGTTGACGCATTAGCAGCGGAGCGATGTTTCTCCACGCCGGAGGTTTCAGCCTTCGATCAGGAAGTCCTTGGTGATTTGAGCGATGGAGGCGGTGCCGGCTTGGCGCATGTCGATCTGGAGTTCCTTGCGCAGGAGCGTGAGGACGGTCTCGACACCGGCTTGGCCGAAGGCGGCCAGGCCCCACAAATACGGACGGCCGATGCAGACGGCACGCGCACCCATGGCGAGCGCTTTGAAGAAGTCGGTGCCGCGACGGAAGCCGCCATCCACGAGCACGGGCACCTTGCCATTCACGGCGGCGATGACTTCGGGCAGGCAGTCGATGCTGGCGCGTTTGCTGTCCTCGCTGCGGCCGCCGTGGTTGGAGACGATGATGCCATCGGCGCCGTGTTCGAGCGCGAGGAGGGCATCCTCACGCGTGACGATGCCTTTGATGACCAGCTTCATCGTGGTGAGTTCCTTCAGGCGCGGCAGCACGTCCCAGGTCATGTCCAGCGGCAACTGCGTGGTGACTTTGGCAAGGTCGAGGCCTTCAAACATGGGCCGGCGGCTGGCGACGGCGTTGTAAACAAAGCCGCCGATGTGGCAGTCGGTGCATTTCACCGGGGCGGCGCGGCGCAGCTTGAAGAGCGTGTCGCGCAGCGCGCCGTTTTGGGAATCGACCGTGAGCACCATGACGGGGCAGCCGGCTTTCTCCGCACGTTTGACGACGGCCTTGGTGACGTTCCAGTCGTCGGTGGGATAAAGCTGAAACCACGCCGGATGTCCGAGCGCTTCATTCACCGCCTCGATGGGCGTGGAGCTGTGGGTGGAGACGATCAGGTTGTGCTTCTGGGCCGCTGCGGCACGCGCCACCGGGATTTCGCCCTCAGGATGAAAAGCCCGCTGACTGCCGACGGGCGAGAGCATGATGGGCGAGTCCCAGGTGGTGCCAAAGAGCGTCACCGACATGTCCACCTTCTTCACATCGACCAAACGCCGCGTGCGGAGCTGGTAGCGGGCAAAAGCATCGCGATTCGCCTTCAGCGTGGAGTCATCCGTGACGCCGGTGGCGAGGTAGCCGTAATGCCAGGGCGGGAGGTTCTTGCGCGCCACGTCTTCGAACTCCAGCACGTTCACCGCCTGATCGGCCGCGGTGATCAGGTCTTCGCCTTGGGCGATGCCGTTGAGGAGAGCGGCCCAGCCACCCGCTGCGAGGGCCGGGCTGGTGGCCAGCATGCGCAGAAACTGTCGGCGGCCAGGGGCTTCGTTCATCATCGGTGGGGAGGGGGAGTTGCTGCCAGGAAAGCGGCACGCCTCCTCGTCCGCACGGTGGAAGCTGTCAATTTTCTTCAAGCCGGCTGGATGCTGTGAGGTTCAAGATATGGAGTTTCACCACAGAGGCCACGGAGGGACACAGAGGTCTCAGACAGAAACTCGGTGAGCCTCGGTGGCCTCTGTGGTTATTCCTTCAGTGCCGCCTGTTTGGATTTGCCGCAGAGAGGCGGACCTGCCCGCAGTGCTACAGCGTTGCAGGCGGGGGAGCAGTGGGGGCGGAGAGTTTGAGGACATTGAATCCCAGGCGGTATGATTGGGTTTCACCACAGAGACACGATGAACACAGAGGTCTGATGCTGCGGTCTGGACGGAAACCGGCAGGGGGGGAAAGGCCCCTGGAACGGCGCAGGCACGCGGAAACAGGCAAATGGCACGCGGAAATTCGGCGCAGGCACACGGAAACGGGAAAAAGGCACGCGGAAATCTGGTTTAGGCCTGCCTTTTTCTGGTTCAGGCCTGCCTTTCTGCCAGAAACTTCCTCCTTTTTTCCATTCAGGAGGAACTTCTTGGGAAAAGGAAGGAGCTTATTTCCGCCAGGAAGGAACCTTTTGGGAAAAGGAGGGAGCTTTTTCCGATTCAGGGACCTCCTCCTGCCGGGAAGGAGCCTCCTATTTCGGTTCAGGGACCCCTTTCTGCCGGGAAGGGGCCTCCTTTTTCGGCGCAGGGACCTCCTCCTGCCGGTAAATGACCTCCTTTTTCGGTCTAGGAACCTCTTCCTGTCGGCAAGGGGCCTCCTTTTCCGATTCAGGGGCCTCCTCCTGTCGGCAAGGGGCCTCCTTTTCCGATTCAGGGGCCTCCTCCTGTCGGGAAGGGGCCTCCTTTTTCGGTTCAGGGACCTCTTCCTGCCGGGGAGAGGCCTCCTTTTTCGATTCAGGGACCCCTTTCTGTCGGCAAGGGGCCTCCTTTTCCGATTCAGGGACCTCCTTATTTGATTCAGGGACCTCTTTCTGTCGGGAAGGGGACTCCTTTTTCGCTTCAGGCATGCCTTGGCGCGGCTCAGGCGTTGCTTTTTCTTCTTCAGGCCTGCTTGGGGAGGCGCTGGCTCCCCGGTGTCGGGAGTGCGGCAGGCACGCGGCGCGGATCGGGCGAAATCACAGGCCGGTGGGAGCCCAGGATCGAGCCGCTGGACCCGCCGTGGCCAAATTGAGCGTCCTTGGCGTGGGTTTCTTCGCCGTGCTCCTGTAGAGAGGAATGCGAAGCAGGACACTGCTTGTCACGCCGTTGCAGCCTGATCGCAGTGCCGTGAGTCGAGTTGCTTGGCTTTCAACGTTGGCACAGGTTTATGGCCTTAATGCCAACTTACCGCGTTGATCGTTCAGAAGACCAAGCTGTTCCAATCTCACTGCGGCAGCTCCGAACGAGACGCCAAACTTTCTCGCCAAATCTCTACAAATTAATTCAAAGGCTGCTTGGTTGCCTGGCTGTCCATCAACAAAGATCAAGCCATGGCCTTTGTTCCGCATGTCGAGTCTCTCCCAGACTGTTGCGACCGCTTCTGTGAATGAAGTGCGAGGCATTAAAAGCGAAGCAGCAAACCTGTTGGCCTGCCACTCCAACTTTTTCACATCTGTCATTTCGATGAATCCTTTTGGGATGCCCTCCAAATCGTCTGCCTCACAAGTGTCCAATTTCAAGTAACGCTGGTGACCCAGATAGTAGTGACCGAGTTCGTGGGCCAAAGTGAAGCGTAGTTGCTGCTCGTCTTTTGCGTTCTGAAGAAATAGCTCGATGATTTTGTCATCAAACACTATTCGACCCAAGGTGTGTTTGTTGACCGTCAGGCCTTCGGTCGTTCGATGTTTTATCACTTTGAGGCCGGACTTTCGATTCTCCAGATCGCACAGCGCATCCAAATCAAGCGCTGTGCCTGAAGAATGCAAAATTCCTGCGGTGAGCCGAGCCGCATCTTCAATTACAGTCTCTTCAAGGTATGGAACATTTCCGCCGATTCTTTTGATTTCGGTTTCAATTTTCGACAAATCAGCAAGAGCACTGTCTGATGCCAAATTGCGGAAAAACTCCCAAACTGATGTGGTTGTCCCGTGTGTGGAATCACATACCAGATCCAAAACAGGGGATTCAAATTCCTCATCTGTCATCACTGCGGCAAGTTCTTGGAGCGACTTGCTTGGAACGGAGATGATGTTCGCAGATGTGGTGCGTTCGAGTATCCATTTGTGACGACTTGGTGCGAAATATCTCAATAATCCCATGCCTCTATTTTTGGCGAGTGCGTGAGCGCTCTTCTGGAAGCCGCCGCGTGTTGCAATAATGCCTTTGTGGGCCTGAATCTGTTTCAGCTTGTCATGAAATTCCTCCACGTCATCCACTGGAACTGCATGGTTGTAGTCTTTGCATTCTATGACGTAGAGCAGTGCAGGTCTGTCGGCTCCTGGCGTCCAAATCTCGATAGACAGATCAAACGTTATATCGCTTCCACGGTCTCGTGAATGGTATTTTGGCTTGGGCAGGAGTCTGCAATAGTCTTTCTTGGCCCAGAAGTCCCCATTGTCGATGAGCCGTTTGAATAACTCATAAATAGCAGCTTCAAGCTTGTCACCTTTAGCTGTTGTATTCATAGCGAAGCTTTTTGAGGGAAGTGGCTGAGGCAAGCCTTTCAGCATGTGTCACAAATGGACGTCACCACGAAGCCACCACCTCATAGGCGTAGCCGCGGAGGTATTCGGTTTCGGGGATGGTGGCGAGGATGGGGTGGTCCGGGCGCTGAGTGTAGGTGGTGACGCGGCGGAGCGTCTTTTTGGCATCGACGGCGGCGTCGGTGATGCTGCTGTGGAATTCCTCGGCGCTGACGTGATGGGAGCAGGTGAAGGTGGCGAAGATGCCGCCGGGCTCGAGCATCTTCATGGCGCGGAGGTGGATCTCCTTGTAGCCGCGCAACGCATCGCGCACGGAGCTTTTGGTCTTCGTGAAGGAGGGCGGATCGAGGATGATCAAGTCGTAACGGGCGGCGGCGGCTTCGTTGCGCTTGAGGAAGTCGAAGCAGTTTTCGGCGATGCATTCAATCTTCGTGCCGGAGATGGCGGCGTTTTGTTTCGCGACCTCGGTGGCGGATTCGCTGATGTCCACGGCGGTGACTTCGCTGGCTCCGGCGAGGGCGCAGGCCTGGGCGAAGCCGCCTTGGTTGGAGAAGCAGTCGAGCACGCGACGGCCTTTGGCTAAAGCGGAGACGAGCTGGTAGTTGTCGAGCTGATCGAGGTAGAGGCCGGTCTTCTGGCCTTCGAGCAGGTCGGCGTGGAAGGCGCTGCCCTGATAACGGACGACGAAGGGCGTGGGCGTCTCGCCACTGACGACGCCTTTGATGAGTTCCATGCCTTCGGCTTTGCGGACGGCGCCTTCGTTGCGCTCGACGATGCCGCGTGGCTTGAGGATGTCGTTGAGAGCCTGGATGATGAGGTCTTTGCGCAGATCCATCGCGAGGGTGAGGGTTTGGAGCACGATGAAGTCGCCGTAGCGATCGATGATGACGCCGGGGAGGCCGTCGGACTCGCTCCAAACGATGCGGCAGAGGTTCAGATCGACGCCAGCGGCTTCGCGCACCTTGATGGCGCGCTGAATGCGGCGGGTGAAGAAGTCGAGATCGAGATCCTGGCGGCGGTAGGAGAACAACCGCGCGGAGATCTGCGACTGGGGATTGTAAATGGCGCTGCCGAGGGGCTTGCCCCGCACGTCTTGCAGATGAACGACGTCGCCGGGCTTGGGATCGCCAAAGCGCTTCTGGATTTCAGTGGCGTACACCCAGAGGTGACCGTGGAAGAGGCGGGCGCGGGGCTGGACAGTGAGGGTGGGCATGAGGGGAAAAGCTGAAAGCTGAAATTTGAAAAGCTGAAATGACGAGCCTAGCGAAGCGAGACAGACGACCGAAGGAAGCCTGAAAGGTGAACGAAGCGAATCAATGACGAATGGTCAGTGCTCGCAGGGAAAGACGAGAGTTGCAAGCGAGGTCGTGAGGTGTTGGCCCCTCACCCTAACCCTTTGACGAGCTTCGCTCGCCCTTCGGGCAGCCGCAGCGGCTGTCTATCTACGCTACGCTTCGGTTCCCGCAAGCGGGGCGAGGGAATCTGAGTTTTGATCACAGAGAGACGACGGCTTTGATCACACGGGACTCGGGAAGCAGCCATGTGTCCATTTGCGATGGGAGTTCGCTGAACTGGCAGCGATGACTGATCCAGGGACGGGTGTTGATCTGGCCGGACTGGATCATGGCGAGGATGCGGGGGAAGTCGGCGGCGACGGCGTTGCGGCTGGCGAGGAGGGACAATTCGCGGCGGTGGAAGAGGGGATCGTCGATGAGGACGGGCTCTTTGGTGATGCCGACATAGACGATGCGGCCGGTGAAGCGGGCGAAGCGCAGCGTGGCGGCCATGGAGTTCGGATTGCCGGTGGCGTCGAAGACGATCTGGAAGGCGGGCGCGTCGGGCAATGACGCGACGACGTTCACGCCAGGGTAGTGTTGCGCGACGAACTCGCGACGGGCGGCGTTGAGTTCGAGGATGGTGATGGCGGCGTTCGCAGCGCGGGCGAATTCGAGGACGGTGAGGCCGATGGGGCCGGCACCGATGATGAGAACATCATCCGAGGCGGTAACTTGCGCGCGATTGACGGCGTGGCAGCCGATGGCGAGGGTTTCGACGAGGGCGAGCTGCTCGAAGTCGAGGGCGTTGCAGGGATGCAATTTGTGCGCGGGCAGGATCATGCGCTCGCGCATGCCGCCGTCGCAATGCACGCCGAGGACTTGGAGCGTTTCGCAGCAGTTGGTGCTGCCGCGCTGGCACGAGTGGCAATGACCGCAGTTGAGGTAGGGTTCGACGGAACAACGGTCGCCGACTTGGAGATGCGTGACGCCTTCACCGACGGCGAGGACTTCGATGCCGAGTTCATGACCGAGGATGCGCGGGAACTCGATGAAGGGCATCTTGCCGAGGTAGCCGCTGAAGTCGGTGCCGCAGATGCCGATGGCACGGATGGCGACGAGGGCTTCGCCTTGTTGCGGAGAGGATGCTTCGGGGAGTGTGGTCCAGGCGAAGGTTTTGGCGGCGGTGAGGGTGAGGGAGCGCATGGAATGACGAAACCAGAATGACGAATGACGAAGGAATGTCGAAGGCCGAGCCGAGCGAAGCGAGACAGACGACCGAAGGGAGCCTGAAAGGTGAGCGAAGCGAATCAATGACGATCGGGTGGTGGCCGTGAGTACACTCTTACTTGGCCTGATAGCGGCCGTTTTCCACGGTGATCTTGGGGACGAGGTGGTCTTTCTCGAAGAGGTCGTGGGCGGGGCGGAGGTTTTGCCAGAAGTCGAGGTGTGGGGAGGAGGACTCTTCTTGAAGACGCTCGTCGGTCATGCGGAAGGGGAAGACGTGGACGGGAACGGTGCTGGTGTTGTTGAGCGCGGCTTCGACGATGAGGTAGATTTCCTCGATGAGGGGATCGGTCATGGCGAAGCAGCCGATGCTGACCTTGTTGCCATGCACCATGATGAGGCTGCCGGTGCGCTGGTGCGCGAGGTCGTAGGCGTTGGGGTAGCCGATGTTGAAGGAGAGATGGTAGCTGCTGGCGGGATTGAGCAGACTTTTCGTGACCGAGTAAAAGCCTTCGGGCGCCTGCATGTCGCCTTCGCGGGTTTTGGGGCCGAGGGTGCCGGAGAAGACGGCGATGGGGTAATTGCGGAAGAGCTGCCAGCCTTCGCTGCTTTGCAGCCAGAGTTCGAACTCGCGGCTTTCTTTGAAAATGCGGATGAAAGCGGGCTGGCCGAGCTTGAGCTGCTTGGCGGCGAGTTCGTCGTGCAGCTTGGGCAGGAGGCGCGAGCGCACGTTGGCGAGACGATCTGCGGCGCTCATGGGCTGCCATTGTTCCGGCGGGGGCGGAGGAGCGTAGGGCAGGGAAAGGTGAGCGCGGGTGATGATCTGCATGACGTGAGATGCGCCAAGGCGGACAGGTTTCAACGAGTACAACCATGCGATCAACACACCGGAGGCGATGAGTGCCACCACGATGAGAATGGCGCGCCGGTTCATACGCGAAACACCGGGTCAAACGCCCAGTGTGGGCGCTGGTGTCGGAGTCTTGCCGCGCACGATGTTCATCGCGCCGTTCAATTCGCCGCCAGGTTCGATGGAGACGGAGCGAGCGGTGACATCACCGTTGACGGATCCGTTGCCGCCGATGAGCACGGGGCCGGTGCTGTAAATGGTGCCGGTGACACGGGCCTGGATGTCCACTTCGGTGGCATGCACCGCATTGAGGAAGGCGACATCAGCGCCTTTTTCAATGACGAAGCGCTGGCAGCGGATTTCACCAATGATGCTGCCGGTGGTGCGGAAGGTGGCGTCGCCGGAGCAGGTGACGTTGGCCTCGATGATGCCGTGGCATTCGAGATCGCGGCAATGCACGCTGCTGGTGGAAAGGCGGCCGCGTTTGCGAACGAGGACATCGCCACGTGTTTTGACGACCTGGGTGGAGGTCATGTTGATCTCCACGTCTTCGAGGGAGATGTAAGCACCGCAGGCGGGGCAGTTGGCGGATCTGGCGGAGCGGCCGGTCTTGAACTTGTGGCCGCAGTCAAAGCATTCGGCGTCTTTGAAGTACTGATTCCGATACATGCCCTGTTCCTTCATCTTCTGAAGCGAACTGGCGGTCTGGAGCGCGGGGGAAGGGGTGGGAGGCGGAGAATTCGACTGCGGCCTGCGCATGCCGGCTGTGATGGGCTCGCCACTCTCGTTGGTTTCTACTGGAGCTGTGTCGGGAGACGAGGGCGATTCGGGGGATTGAGCCTGGCTATGCAAGAAAGCTCCGAATCCATCGGCCGGAGACCATGCCTCGTCAGGCGCTGTTTTTTCTTCAGGCTTGGTTTCGGGAGGCGCGGTTTTCAGCGGCTCCGGTGTGACTGACACCTCGCCAAAGGCATCCGTAGTTGTCCAGGCATCCGCCATGCCAGCTCCCGAGCGTGTGACGCTGGAGGCGGTGACGCGGCGTTTATGCACGGAGAGATGCACGCCGCACTTTTTGCAGAACGTGGAAACGACGAGGCGCGG